>NZ_JAAIFP010000017.1:0-227991 GCF_010747435.1 Paenibacillus sp. ALJ109b | reverse complement strand
CTTATCCAATATGCAGGTTATAAATCGCAAATTTCGTTTCGGATCTAGTTTTCAGAGAATAATCTCTGAAATGAAAATTGGTACATCACAGAATGTGTGTATGATTTTCAGTTCCACAATGATTTCAAGAAGCTATGCTTCGACAAATCGCGTTTGGTGGCGATGGCGGAGGGGTTCCACACGTACCCATCCCGAACACGACCGTTAAGCCCTCTAGCGCCGATGGTACTTGGACCGCAGGGTCCTGGGAGAGTAGGACGCCGCCAAGCAATCAAAAGACACGATCGTAGATAAGCGATCGTGTCTTTTTCTGTTATTATGATTTTAGGAATGAATATAACTACTGTAGGCTGTTTTATATATCTTCGATTTTAGAGATAAAACTCATTTTATACATAAAATACTGGCCTTCCCATCATCCAAGCTGTGATACAATAGGTGGGGCCTATATAGAAACGGAAACACGCATGAGTACGAGGAGGAACTGAATCACGATGAAATCAGCCCCGTTTATTGCCGTGGAGGGTCCGATTGGTGCGGGGAAAACAACGTTAGCAACGATGCTTTCTCAGGAATTGAACCTTCCGCTGGTCAAGGAAATTGTAGAAGAGAATCCCTTTTTGGCTTCCTTCTATCAGGATATAGATGAGTGGAGCTTCCAGCTTGAAATGTTTTTTCTGTGTAACCGGTTTAAGCAACTGGAAGACACAGGCGTGCACTACATTAAGAAGAATACACCCGTCATTTCGGACTATCATATCTATAAAAATATGATTTTTGCCGAACGTACCTTAAAGGGAACGAAACGAGACAAATACCGTCAAATCTATCATCTCTTAACAGATGATCTGCCGAAACCCAATCTGGTGCTCTATATTGAGGCTGAACTCGATACATTGATGAATCGGATCAACAAACGTGGACGGTCTTTTGAGCAGGATATGGACCCGGCTTATATGGAGCAGTTAATTGCAGATTATAAAACAGGTATGGCCTACCTGGCTAGCAGCCCGAATCCGCCGATAATTATTAAGGTGAATGCGGAGCAGATCGATTTTGTAGAACATCCCGAACATTTTAAACAGATTGTTAATCAGGTAAAGGAGTATATCACATGAACAACTATGGCATTCCGGCGAATGCATTAATTACGGTAGCAGGTACCGTTGGGGTGGGCAAATCCACGCTAACAGCGGCACTGGCAGAGCGTTTGAGCTTCAAGACTTCGCTCGAGCAAGTCGACCACAATCCATATCTGGAGAAGTTCTATCATGACTTTGAACGATGGAGCTTCCATTTGCAAATTTATTTCCTGGCAGAACGTTTTAAGGAACAGAAGAAAATCTTTGAACTGGGCGGTGGCTTCGTACAGGATCGTTCTATCTATGAGGATACAGGTATCTTTGCGCAAATGCATGCGGATCAGGGGACAATGTCAGCTACGGATTTTGAGACGTACAGCAGTTTGTTTGAAGCTATGGTGATGACACCGTATTTCCCTCATCCGGATGTACTGATTTACCTGGAAGGTAGCTTGCCATCCATTCTGAATCGGATTACGGAACGCGGACGGGAGATGGAGATTCAGACCGACCGTTCCTACTGGGAGCATATGCATGAGCGCTATTCGGTATGGATTAATCAATTTACGGCTTGTCCGGTGCTGCGTTTGAACATTGATGAGTATGATGTGAATGACCCAGCATCGGTGGATGCTATTTTGGCGCAGATTGCTGCTGTCATTAATCCTGCCAAGGGAGCTTAATTTATATAAAATGCCTTTTGACATGAGATAATTAGATTTATATAGTCTTCCCCTCTACGCCAGCGAAAGCTTCTAGAGGGGATTTTTTCGTTATTTGGTAATAGGAGAATTCTCAAAAGATGTTTTTGACTTATGCTTTGTTAAGTAATACAGGAACCAGACGGCATGTCTCTGTTCATCCGTTGCTGCACGTCGAAACGATTCTTTAATGTAAGGGTCATTTGCTTGATCTGCGACTTGTGAGTAAAACTCAACCGTGTTTTGCTCATCATTAAAAGCATAATCTATTCCCGCGAAATACTCTGATGGACAATCCGAAGAGATTTGGACCGTAGGTTGCGTACCTGTTAACGAAACATAAATGGCGGTGAATTTTTGAAGATGCTCTAATTCATCAAGACGTATCTCCAGAATACGGGCTTTTTCCACTTCTGAGGGTGCTAATTCTGCCAGTTTGGCGTAACAGACAATTGCTGAGGATTCTCCATTAATAGCTTTGGAAATTTGCGCTAACAGCAAGTTGTCATTTCGGTAATAGGGAACATAGTACATGGGAAGTACTCCTTCCAAACACGTTTTAACCAGAATATGCGATTATTAGGCGGATGTGCCTATTTCTTAAAGAGTGAGGGGACGAAACAAAAGCAGGGAGAATTTTGTTGAATAAAAGGTGTATTTGTGGTTTCATAGGAAAGGTGAATTCTGGAAAAGAAGCATTAGCATGACTCAGGAGGGAAAGACAACGTGGAAGAGAAACAAGGGATCAAGATTGGCATGCCAATCGTTGGTGGATTATTGGCAGCAGTTGTAGGGGGCATTGTGTGGGCAGTGATCGCTGCCATGACGGAAAGGGAGCTTGGGCTCATTGCTATCGTCATTGGGGCGCTCACAGGCTACGCGGTTGTATTGTTCTCGAACAAACGGATCGCTACGGCACACAAAGCAATTGCAGTTATCTTTGCCCTTATCGGCATTTTGCTTGGGAAGTATCTGACGGTGGTGTATTTTACTTCCGAGTTGTTCAGCGATGCCAGCATGTTGGATCTGGTGTTCGATGGAGAGATGGTAAGTGCATTTGTGGATACCTTTACGGATTATTTCAGCGAGCCAGTTGACCTGTTATTCATCGTACTGGCGATCGTATCGGCATGGCAGATTCCAGGACGGATGGCGAAGACCAGTCTGGCATCGGATGCTTCTTCGTCTGATCACGCTCCTAGAGCTTAACCGATGGATAGCAGGAAGCTAGACCTGAGTAATACAGGGACTGCCTCCATTAAAAAAGTACTCAGAGTGAATAACTGTAATGGCTTATTCACATTGCGGCTGAGATACTAAAAGAGGGACGTGACGCCTTAGGGCGTACGTCCCTTTTTTGTGTAAACTGAGTAATGTTGAATCCCTCGGCTGTCCAGCACATTGCATGAACACGGAAAAGATGTGGCAGAACGGAGTTCTATTTAATATGAGCATATTCCCTATATCGAGAGAGCAAGTTTTCATTTGCAATAGAAAGATCGAAATGGAACTACTTGTTTACAACTTATACCTGATTGCGAGGGGCATCGGATAATGCTATAGGTGGAATCAATGTAGGCCTAGATTAACTGTTTCGATCAGCAAACACAGCCATGGCATCCCGCATAAATACAGCCAAGCCTTCGCCGAATTGATCAATATTACGTGTAAAACGTTCGTCGTCTACGTACATTTGGCCCAACCCTCTGAAGACTTCAGGAGAATAATTGCCCATGTTGTTCAGATAGCTGTACCATTCCGAGATTCCGGCTTGAGCTTCGGCAGAGTTTGGATCCGTGTGACGAATTGCTGCAAGACGAGTGTAGATTGAATTCATTTGATCGGATAGAGCTTTTTGCTCCCCAGGAGACTGGTTGTGTAACTTTTGATTAGCCTGATCCACTGCTTGGTCTCCCCAACGTTCCCGCGCTTCCTGTTCATACGGATTATGACTGAAATTAAACCCTTCAAATTGTTCTTTGGCTGTCATCTTAATTTCTCCTCTCACGTGTTGAACCGATTTATCAATGGTGGCGATCATTTGGTCCAACCGCTGGCGTTTTTTCAGCAAAATACGGCGATGCATATTCAGAGCATCTTCTCGATTGAAAGATGGATTGTTTATAATTTCCTTGATATCTTTCAGAGAGAAATCGAGTTCTTTAAAAAATATAATCTGCTGCAGCATTTCCAGATTGGTATCTGAATACAGTCGATATCCCGCAGAAGTCACTTCGTCCGGTGTTAACAGTCCGATCTCATCATAATGATGCAGTGTGCGCACACTGATCCCGACAAGTTCGGCCACTTCTTTTACTTTCATGGCCATGATAGAAACCTCCTTACACCACCGATTGTACAGCGTCACGTTACGTGAGAGTCAACAGGTGAAAATGAAAAAATAAGATGCAGGCACAGAGGCTGCATCTTGAGAATGACTGAATGTGCTGCACCATCTATCTGGTGCAGCACACGGGCTGGCGGTGCAGGGAGCGCATGGCTACGCCTGCATCCCGCGCACCGCCGCAGCGAACTGCGCAGCCGCTGCGCGCACATCGGCCGCGCCCGCGATGGCGGAGATGACGGCTACGCCGTCGGCTCCTGCCGCCATCACGGCGGCCGTGGTATCGGGCGTAATGCCGCCGATACCCACCACCGGAACTGCGATGCCTTCGGCGCGCAGTTCGGCAACCCCGGCGGGGCCCAGCACAGCGTGGGCATCCGCTTTGGACCGCGTCGGGTACATGGGCCCGACGCCAAGATAGTTGGCGCCCGCCTGCACTGCACGGCGGGCTTCCTCCACGGAGTGGGCGGATACGCCAAGCATCCGCCCTTCTCCGATGCGGGCGCGTACCAGCGCCGCGTCCGCATCGTCCTGGCCGACATGTATGCCGTCGGCCTCCACCGTCACAGCCAGCTCCACATCATCGTTCACGATGAACGGTATCCCGTGCTGGCTGCACATCTCGCGAAGCCGCCTCGCAAGCGTGATGCGTGCTTCGCCAACCAGAGCACCAGTTCCTTTTTCCCGGAACTGGAACAGCGTAATGCCGCCATCGATGGCTTGGCGCAGCACCTCCACCGGGTCACGCGTCGTATTCACGCTGCCCATTACCAAATACACCTGCATCGCATGCCGTATTGCTTCTGCATCCAGAGGGCGCATTACTGTTCACCCCGCAGTCTGCGCTGATACGCAAAATGATTCGTCGGCCCATGTCCAGCCCCAATCCCCAGCTCATCTTCGATGGCTGCCTGAATGAATGCTCGCGCGGTGGTGACGGCAGCCAGTACAGTTGAGCCCTTCGCCAATTCGGCAGTAATGGCCGCAGAATACGTACATCCCGTTCCATGGGTATGCCTTGTCACTACCCGAACGTTCTCCAGATAGTGAAAAGACTGCCCATCATAAAGCACATCGACAATCATGCCACTTCCCTCATCATGACCACCTTTCACCAAAGCATACGTGGAGCCCATCTGCACGATTCGTCTTGCGGCTTCTTCGCGCTGACTCAAATTTAAAATGGACATTCCAGTAAGGAGCTCGGCTTCCGGAATGTTCGGTGTCGTGATCAGTGCATGAGGCAGCAGCTCCGTAATTAGCGCTTGAACGGCTTCCTGCTGTAGCAGGGGAGCGCCACCTTTGGCAACCATAACCGGATCGATGACCAAATTGGACCATCCATAGTGCTGCCATTTCTCGGCAACCAGTTTAATTATTTCAGCACTATAGAGCATGCCCGTCTTCACGGCTGTAGGTTGAAAATCATCACCGGTCGAATCCAACTGTTGAGCAATACCTTCATATGAAATAGGGAAGACGCCCTGCACACCTGTTGTATTTTGGGCAGCGATAGCTGTAATTATAGTCATGCCGTACACGCCAAGCTCCTGAAAGGTCTTCAGATCAGCTTGAATTCCGGCGCCGCCACCATTATCGGAACCAGCAATCGTCAAAGCCTGCGCAATACTCATTACGCACCTCCATCAAACTGGCGAACCTGTGCCCGCTGTGCAAGAACGTCAGGTGTCACTTGGGCCAGTTGATTCAGCAATTCGATCTGGAAGCTGCCCGGTCCCAGGTCAGCGGTGCGTTCCGCCGCAATCTCTGCTGCAACGCCATAGAAAGCGAGTGCTTCCACAACACTGCCCAGCAAGTCGTCTCCCGGTTTCGCAATGGCTGCAAAAGCACCAATTACCGAGCTGAGCAAGCAGCCTGCACCAGTTACTTGGGTAAGCAAGGCATGTCCATTACACGTCAGGAATGTCGTTTGCCCATCCGTAATGACATCCTCGCGTCCGGTAATGACGACCACACAGCCGAGTTTTTGTGCTGCCCGTTCCGCAATTCCAATTCGATCCCCTTCGCCTTGACCTGCATCCACACCTTTGATGCTCCAACGCTCACCGATGACATTGGCGACTTCTGCCACATTGCCCCGCAACACGGTGAGGCGAAGCTCACGAACGAGCATCTGAACGGTTTCCGTACGATAGGCGGTTGCGCCAGCTCCAACCGGATCGAGCACAACAGGTACGTTATTTGAATTAGCTGATTGACCAGCCAAACGGATCGCCTTAACCACCTTTTCGTCCAGTGTGCCAATGTTCAGTACAACCGCTCCTGACATCTTGGCAACATCAGCAACTTCTTCATGCGCATAAGCCATAAAGGGAGATGCACCTAGTGCGAGCAAACCGTTGGCCGTAAACGGAGCGACGACAATATTCGTAATGTTATGAACAAGCGGATTTTGCGTACGAACACGTTCCAGATAAGACATATAAGTTCCTCCTTATAAATAAGCAATTTGATCAATAAAAGTAGTCAGGGCAGGTTTGCCCTTATATCAGTGTTAATTCTGCAACGTTGTTTAATAGTAATGAATTGGCAACTTTCAAACTTTCTTGATCTCACCCAGCAACCGATTTTCCTTATTCACCCTCTAGATTGATAAAAGCATCCTCAGCCTTCACGGAATCCGGAATCAGTTCACTTTGAACCAGCCATGCACGTACGTTTTCCCAGGACGAGGCGTCCTGTCTGCCAAACGGCTGACCTTCTTCATTCATCAGTGGCAGTAAAATATTCAGACTTTTGGTTTCGATCTCCGGGTCAAGGGGAGAAGTTTCGTTCTCATGCTCGAGTAGAATGTTCAAGGCGTCTTCGGGGTGTTCTGTTACATATTTCTGTCCTTCCTGTATCGCTTTGATGAAGCGGGTAAACTGATCCTTGTTCGCTTCAATGCCCGCATCACTTGCAGTGAGGACCAGTTCATAATAATCGGGTACCCCATAATCGACGGGATTGATTGATGTCATGGCATGACCTTCCTTTTCCAGAATCAATTGTTCATGGTTAATAAAACCACCCATAATGGCATCTGCCTGCCCGGAAGCCAGGGAAGGGATCAGGTCAAATCCTACATCGACCAGATTCATCTTTGCTGCATTACCACCATCCTGGCTGATCATGGTACGCACCATCGCTTCATACAGAGGGATTGAGGAATAGCCGACCGTCAGCCCTTCAAGATCTTTTGGCGATTTCACTTTACCGTTGGCTTCGGTCAACAGATGCACGAGCGGATGACGAACGACGGCAGCAATCGAACGTACAGGAATGTTTTCCCCACGCGCGAGCAAAATTTGCGGCTGGTAACTTAGTGCCAAATCGATTTTCCCGGCGGCAACAAGTTTGAGTGCATCATTCGTATCGGCAGGCATCTGAACATCCACGTCTAGACCTTGATCCGCGAAGTAACCTTTTTCCTGAGCAACATAGATGAAGGAATGTACTGCATTCGGGTACCAATCGAGCATGATGGACAGCTTGTCTTTGGATTCCGATGGCGTTTCTATCGCAGATGAGTCTGTATCGTTTGCATTGGAAGTTGAGTCTGTAGCAGGTGTGTTGGTACCCGTATTTCCGCATCCGCTGACGATCAGCAACAGAGACATGAGCAGAATGGGGAGTAGGGAATAGATATGCTTTTTATTCATAACGTAAAGTTCCTCGTTTCTTTTGTTTTTTGTTTTGAATTCCGAAAGTTATCCAGTTTTTCTTCTACCTGCATGACGTGGTGTACCAAATCTTCTCTCCATCCATGCAATGAGTACAAACAGGGCGATACCAAGCAAAGATAACAGCACAATGGCGGCGAACATTGCATCCGTGTTCATATTGCTCGACATTCTGCGGCTGAAATAACCGAGACCCTTACTTCCTCCAAGCCATTCCCCGATCGTTGCACCGACCACACAGTACACCACAGACATCTTCAGTCCCGAAAAGAAGGAGGGAAGGGCAAGTGGAATCTGGAGTTTGAGAAAAATATCCCACTTGGTGGCCCTCATCGTCAGCAGCAGTTCACGCTGCTCCGGATCACCCTGGCGCAGGCCATCGTAGGTGCTCACCACAATCGGGAAAAATGCGATCAGGAACACCACCGCAACTTTACTCCACAGCGTGTAGCCAAACCACAGGATGAAGACGGGGGACAGGGCAATCAGCGGGATCGTCTGACTGATCACGATGAAGGGATATAACGCTTTTTCAATCGACCGATTCATATGCATACCAGTTGCAAGTGCAATTCCGGCACCAATGGACAAGCCAAAACCAATGACAACCTCCATCAAGGTAGCAGGCAGATGTGTAGCTAGCAGAAGGTGGCGATGCTCATACAGCGAACTGGCAATCGCCGTCGGGGCTGGAATGATGAAGGAAGGCACCCATCCTATACGCACAATCCACTCCCAGAAAGCAAGCAGCAAGATCATGAGCAAAAGAAACAGACCATAACGGGCAAGCCAACCTCGTACGCTATGCTTCATGCTATCTCTCAAGTTACCGTCTCGCATGCAATTGTTCCTCCAGTAGTCGTCTCATCTGAACGAGAGCCGGTTCGTAGATCATGTCTGAATGTCTTGGACGTGGCAAAGGTACCGTCAGATCCTGCAGCTGTTGGCCTTGGCGCCCCGGAGTTAACAGGATAATCCGATCACTGAGCAGCAGGGCTTCTTCAATGTCATGTGTGATGAACAACACGGTTTTGCCCAGGCCTTCCCTGAGCTCCAGCAGCCAGCGATGCATCTCACGTTTGGTCAGGGCATCAAGTGCGCCGAATGGTTCATCCAGGAGCATGAGTTGGCCACCTGTCAGCAAAGTACGAAGCAGCGCGACACGCTGGCGCATGCCACCCGACAGTTCGTTCGGGTAAGCATGCGCGTGGCCGGATAAGCCAAATCTTTCGAGACCGGCCAGAATGTCCGCTCGAATCCTTACCTTATCCTGCCGACCTGTAGCAAGTTCAGAGGGGAGCATGCAATTTTCCATGACGCTTCGCCAGGATAACAGGAGGTCCTTTTGTGGCATGTAGGCCACATGTCCCAGTCGCTTTCCTTCTTGAACCCAAGGAATTTCAATGGTACCGTGTGTTGGCTCAAGCAAGCCTGCCAGCAGCTTGAAAAGGGTACTTTTACCGGAGCCGCTGGAACCGATGAGCGAGACAAATTCGCCTTTGGCTACACGCATCGACACATTGGAGAGCACGGGGGAATCCCTTTTTCCCGGGAAAGCGTAGCTCATGTTGTGAATGGTTATATCGTTATCCATCTCGATCCGTTCCCCCTTGTTATTCAAAATTCAACCTCAAACCGCGGGATCTTTAATTACACCTTCTGATCTGCCCGCAGAACGCGAAAAAGACCCACCCATTTCCGGAGAAATGAGTGGGTCTGTAAGTTCAATTCACATTAAAATTCATCATCAACATGAAAAAATCCGCTTACTGAGAGGCCGCTCCACTTCCCTCCGCTGGTATGATCCAGATCAGGTTCAAAGGGTCCGAATCGTTCGATTCGTCTCAGCCGCAAGGCTCCCCTAGTGCAATGTTCAAGATATGCAGTTGTGTGTTCAGCATATATCACATGCAAGTGGAATGTAAAGAGGGCGGCTTAAAAGAAGTGTGCGTAATGTGAGTTAGGAAAGTAACCTAGGATTCTAATCGTTTGAATGTAACAGTGAATCAAGCTCACCGATCAGACGGGCAATCTGCTCAGGTGTGCCAATCGTAATCCGAAGCCAGGTAGGCATTCCGAATTCGGCACCGCCGCGGACAGAGATGCCTCTGTTCAACAATTCTATGGTAATCGGGCCACTATCCTGTAACAGATCCACCATGATGAAATTCGTTTCGGAAGGGATGTAGGGTAATTTCCAATGATCAAAGGACTGTATTAACGTTTCCCGTCCCTGACGATTGTAGTGCAGGCAATGAGAAACAAATTCATGATCATCCAGGCTGGCTGAAGCAGCGGCTTGGGATGTGGCTGTCAGACTGATGGGCAGCTTGACCCGGTTAATGCCTTCAATGATGCTTTCATTCCCGATGCCATATCCAATTCGCAGGCCGGCCAGTCCATATATTTTGGAGAAGGTCCGCAAAATAATCAGATTATTATACTGCTCCAGCAGCTTAACCGTATCAGGATAATCTTCACTTTCCGCGAATTCATAATACGCTTCGTCCAGGACAACCACGACATGGGAGGGAACATGTTCGAGTAAACCATGCAGGGCATCTGCCGTGAAAATAGTTCCGGTTGGATTATTCGGATTGCACAGCCAGATAATTCGGGTAGAAGCATTGATTCGTTGCCGGAGTTGCTCCAGGTCCAGCGAATGGTTGACCAAAGGCACTTCATGAATGACCCCGCCTGCCAGCAGCGTAGCGCCCTTATACCAGTTAAAGGAGGGCACCGGAATGAGTGATTCCTCGCCGGGATTAAGATAGGCTTGGGCGGTAAGGGTTAGGAGCTCGAATGATCCACTGCCAAATACCAATTGGGAGGTACGCACACCCAGACGTTCCGCAAGTTTGTCACGCAGCAGTTGGCTGGAACCGTCGGGGTATTGAGCCAAAAGATCGGAACCCAGCGATCTGACCGCTTCTGCTGCCAGGGGAGAAGAACCAAACGGATTCTCGTTCGCTGCAAGTCGATCTACACTTTCCAGTCCCAACTCCCTTCGGATCTGTTCCATGGATTTGGCAGGTGTATAAGCCGGAATTTGATTTAACAAGTCTTTAACAGGAGGAGAGGGAACAGTTGAGAGGGATTGCATAATCATGCCTTCTTTCCAGTGGAATTAGATCGAGAATGATATCTGTTTCTGGGCAATCTGCTGTGGTGTCACTTGTGGAGGAGTCAACAAACGATTCAGAATCAGGTTTTCAAAATGAGCAAACCCGCTGTCCCGAACGCGCGGCCGCTCCAGCGTAATTCGGGTATCCATCGTTATATGACCATCTTCGATTAACAGCACCCTGTCTGCCAGAGCAACCGCCTCGCTGACATCATGCGTGACCAGAATGACGGTCAGATCTTCTTCAACCCACAAGCGTTCGATTAACTGCTGCATCTCAATTCGGGTTAATGCATCCAATGCACCCAGCGGTTCATCCAGCAGTAGTAAGCGGGGATGACTTGCGAGTGCCCGTGCCAAGGCAACACGTTGTTTTTGTCCGCCAGATAATACCCCCGGCCAGTCACCTTCACGCTCTCCAAGTCCTACATTGCGAAGCGACTGGCGTGCATCTTCCTTATTCTTGTCGGGGATGCCCAGTCGTACATTGTCGAGCACGGATTTCCAAGGCAGCAGCCGAGCTTCCTGAAACAGAAACCGTGTCTCAGGTGCTGTACTGCCAAGCTTTCTGTTGCCGAGCATAACATTCCCGGAAGAGGGGGATTCCAGTCCGGCGATCAGACGCAGCAAAGTACTTTTGCCACAACCGCTTCGTCCAACGATGGCTACAAATTCTCCTTGTCTTACATTGACGTTGATGTCGGATAGAATCGTCCGTTGACCATACGATTTCTGAACCCCATCTACTTGAAGAAAAGGACTGATCTGACTTGTGCTCATGGATTAATTCACGCTCCTTTGGCTTTACTTGCGGGATAGAGCCGGGTTCCAGCGCAGCCAGCGCCGTTCCAGCCATTTGGCGATGGTATCGGACAACTTGCCGAGCAGGGCATATAGCAGAATGCTTAAGACGATTACGTCCATCTGCATGAATTCCCGCGCGTTCATCGCCATGTATCCAATCCCCGCATCCGCCGCAACCGTCTCGGCTACGATGAGGGTCAGCCACATAATGCCAAGTGCATAACGAATGCCCACCAGAATGGAAGGCAGTGCACCAGGCAGGATAATGTCCTTATAAAGGGACCAACGGCTGAGGCCATATACTTTGCCCATTTCAATGAGTCCGGGATCGACCGATCGTATCCCGTGGAACGTATTCAGATATACCGGAAAGAATACACCCAGGGAAACGAGGAATAATTTTGCTTCTTCACCGATCCCGAACCACACAATAACGAGGGGGATCAAGGACAGATGCGGAATATTGCGGATCATTTGCACCGAGGAGTCGGCAATCTTTTCCGCAAGGGAGGAGATGCCGTTCAGCACACCCAGCAGGAAACCGAGACCCCCACCAATGAGGAATCCTCCTAAAGCTCGCCTGGCACTAATACTGATATTGTTCAGTAGTTCACCGTTACCAAGCAGACGAATGAAGGCCTCCAGCACCTGAGCGGGACGGGGCAAAATATTGGCTGCAACAACTCCAGATGCAGTCAGCCATTGCCACAGAGCCAGAATGAGTAGGGGGACAACAAAAGGAATGAACTTGTTAAACCATGCCCGGTTAAAGGTTTTGGACCGCACGTTATGCCTACCTCCTTGCTTCCTTTGTTATTGGCTACCTGGAGCTGGAAGTTGATCTTGAAGTGCATCACTCCAGAATGTGCTCACATCGACTGCCTGCTCAAAAATTCCCGCTTGCTGAAACGTATCCGCTACGTCCTGTTCGGACTTGATGGCCTCTTCAGAAATGGCAACAATACGTGATGGGCGTTGTGCTTCTCCGTCCGTGTAGGTTTTAAGAGCTTGTTCCACCGGCTGGTGGGTGTTGTCTGCTGTAATTTGAGCCCACGCATCCTTATTGGCACGAGCCCAATCATTGAATTTGTTGATTCGCCCCAGATAATCGGCCAGGGCCTCTTTCTGTTCCGCATTTGCAATAGCCTGATCGGAGGCGGCTACTAGGAAGCTGCCTGACAGAATATCTTTGGCGCTGGCGAGCGTTGTTGCTTCATTCTGATGTGCGGAGATGATGGCATTGCCGTAACTGGCAAGGGCATCCACTTTCCCGCTAATCAGGGCGCTGAGTCCATCGGCTGTTGAAAGTTCGACCGGACTGATGTCACTCCAGGTTAATCCGGCTTCCTCCAGCATTTTGAGCAGGAAATAGTGGGCAGTTGTATTTTTCACGAAAGCAACTTTCTTGCCTTTCAGGTCAGCAACTGATTTGATCGATGAACCTTTAGGAACAACGACCTCCTGATTTAAGGTGCTGCCTTGTTGTACCGCAATAATTTTGAAGCTTCCACCATTGGCAGCCTTAGATGCAAAAATGGGCGGAATTTCACTGGTCACACCAAAGTCCAATTGATTTGCAGCCATCGCTTCGAGGATCAGGTTACCTCCCTGAAATACGTTATAAGTGACTTTATAGGGGGTGTCATCGAGTCCGGCGGCTTTTAGCCCCAATTCGAGATTGCCCCATCCGGTCTGACCAACACGAATAGTAACGTCTTTATTCGAAGCAGCTGATGCCGCTGTCGGTGTTGTGCCTGTACCCGCGGCCTGATTGTCAGTTCCGGCAGAGCAGCCGGAGATCAGCATCAACAGAAGCGCGCTCAGAAAGGCAGTTAAGGGAAGAGTGTAATGGCGGTTTGGACGGATCATAGGGAGGAAACCTCCTTGGTGTATGTACTGCTTTCACTGGACTGACTGGATTCTATGAATGTTTGGCCGATACGGTCTGCCTGAAGAATGGCTTCGGTTACCTGCGCCGTGTTAACTCCGAAGGAGAGATGTGCCGCACTGCCTTCCCGCAGCTGTAGTCCTGCTGCAATGCGCGCAGCAGCTTCCTGAGGCTGTTGTTGTATGCCGAGTTGGGCAAGAGTAATAGGCAGATTCAGTTTATGTAACAGAGTGGTCAGCTCATGAAGCTCATCCCCTGCTTTGCCTTCAAGAATCCACTGGGTGAATAGTCCAAAGGCTACCTTTTCTCCATGTAGTGAAGCGTGTGTTTCGGGTAATTTGGTCAGGCTATCATGTAGCCCATGAGCAATTGCGGCATGAAGTGATCCATCGCTAATGCTGCCTACAAGGCCCGCGAGCACAATAATGGCATCGGCAACATCACGGAATTGAGGTGTACTACCGGTTGTATCGGTGGATTCATAGACATCGATGGCGTGTGCTTCAAGAATATCGAGTGCAAGCTTGGCAGTGCTGACACTGTTTCGGAGAGTGAGGCTGGTGGCGTTGCCACTTAGATTAACGGCGAACTCATGCCATTTTACGAGTGTGTCACCGATCCCAGCGGCCAAATACCGCCTTGGTGCACTCGCCAGAATATGAGGATCAGCCAGAACGAGATTAGGCGAACGGCGCAGCGGACGATATCCTGCAGATTGGCCCTGTTCATCATAGAGCACGGTTAAGGCGGACCAGGCAGCGCAGGTTGCTGCAATCGTTGGGACCGTTACAATGGGCAGTTGGGCTTGCTCAGCCACCGCTTTGGACAAATCGAGCACTTTACCACCACCGACGCCGATAATCAGATCAACATCCAGATCAAAAGCTTGCTGCGTAAAAGTATCAATCTGGCTTGTTGTAACCTCACCGTGAAACAATTGCACTTGGAACTTGATCTTATGCTCCTCCAGTGAAGGAAGAAGGTAAGGCTTTACGGCTTTTAATGCAGATTCACCGGCTATGATGAGAACATGCTGCCCAAGCTGTGCAATCCGCGAACCACTTTGCTCAAGAATGTTAGCCTCGTGTACATATACTGCGGGTGCCTTAACAGTAATCATGAATACACTCCCCTTATAACTTATTATTCTTACGTTTTAACTTGGTTTTTAAATTGTTTAGATTCTAGCATTGCGTTTCAGCAACCACAATAACCCGGACAATCAATACATCCTATACTTCGATTGAAAGAATCTATAAGTGACAATAGAATGGGAAAGCGAGAAACATTCGACTCTCTACTACGCATATTGGGGCAGGTTTATTTAATAAGAAAGATACTGTACAATGTCTATTAAATTTCTATATGTTGCTTTCGGGATATATCAAATGGAATGGGGAGTATTTATGAAAACTATTGGCCTTATTGGTGGAATGAGTTGGGAGTCATCTTTAGAATATTATCGAATTATTAACGAAGAAGTGAAAATTAAATTGGGAGGATTGCATTCAGCCAAGTGCATTTTATATAGCGTGGATTTTGAAGAAATCGAGCGCTATCAAGCTGAAGGCGATTGGGAAAGATCTGGTAAATTATTGGGGAATGTTGCTCAGTCTTTGGAAAAGGCAGGAGCAGAAATGATTGTAATTTGTACAAATACGATGCATAAAGTGATTAAACATATTGAAGAAAACGTTAGCTTGCCAATTGTACACATTGCTGATTCAACAGCAAATCAAATTCAAAAGTCCAAAATAAGTACGGTTGGTTTACTTGGCACTAAATATACGATGGAACAAGACTTTTATAAAACACGAATTGAGTTTAATGGTATTAAGGTTTTGATACCGAATGAAGAGGATAGAAGAGTTATAAATAAAGTAATATATGAGGAATTATGTTTAGGGGAAATTCAACAATTATCAAGGGATTATTATAAAAAGGTGATCAAGAGGTTAGTTGATGATGGAGCTGAAGGAATAATATTAGGTTGCACAGAAATTGGATTATTAGTAAAACCAGAGGATTCAGAAGTGCCATTATTTGATACAACACGAATACATGCCATTGAATCTGTTAATTTGGCATTAGAAAAATAATTTTGACACAACCAGATAAATCCGTTCTCGGATTTACCTCCGCTCCTGAACCCGATATAATAGTGGTGGCACTATAGGCCGGATCACAAATGAGGGTGGGACTGTTCTCCCTCTAAGCAGAATGGGGACCCCGAGTTGAAAACGTTCAAGAAAGTATATATTGAGATCACAAGTATATGTAATCTGGCATGCAGCTTCTGTCCACAGACCAAACGTGCCAAAAATTTCATTGACCCTGAAGTCTTCAACAATATATTGGATCAGATCAAACCCCATACCAAACATATTTATTTACATGTCAAAGGTGAGCCGCTGCTTCATCCCAAAATTGATCTGTTACTGGATTCAGCGCATGAGAAGGGATTCAAGGTCAACATTACGACAAACGGTACGCTGCTGCCCAAGACCCAGCACAAACTGCTCGGCAAACCGGCGCTGCGTCAGATGAACTTCTCCCTGCACAGCTTTGATGGACACGAAGGTTCCACAGACCGTGAGGGGTATCTGGGCAATGTGTTGTCATTTGTACGGGAAGCAGTGAAGCACAATGTTATTATTTCATTTCGACTCTGGAATCTGACACAGGATAACTTCACGAATGCGCAGATGAACCGAAACCGGGAGACACTGGAGGTTCTTGAACGAGAGTTCAATCTGGATTTCCGTATTGAGGAAAAAGTGGTGCCGGGAAGCGGTGTCAAAATTGCCCCGAATGTGTATCTGAATCAGGATCATGAATTCCAGTGGCCGAGTCTGGATGCACCCGAAGATGATGGTAAAGGTTTCTGTCATGCGCTTCGCAGTCAGGCTGCCGTGCTTGTCGATGGAACTGTAGTTCCATGCTGCCTCGATGGTGAGGGTGTAATTAACTTGGGCAACGTTCATGAAAAATCGTTCTCGGAGATTGTGGATGGTGAACGAGCCAACAATCTGTTCTATGGTTTCTCCAAACGGGAAGCAGTAGAGGAATTATGTCGGAAGTGCGGATATCGTCAGCGGTTCGGAGCCTAAAATAAAGATATAACAAGTATATAATTGAGAAACGTACCATTTCTGAAAATTGCATTTCAGAAATGGTACGTTTTTGTTTTTTTATACAGGTTAGTCCTTGGAAGTAGAATTTTAAATGAATGCAGTAAAACAACTTTTTTGTAAAATGATAGATTAATAATCTTGTTTTTATAAATTTACATGGTATTATTATCCTATTGATAAGGAGGTGTTTTAGTTCTAAAGATTCATATTTTATTATTTTACCTACCA
Source organism: Paenibacillus sp. ALJ109b (assembly GCF_010747435.1). Lineage (NCBI taxonomy): Bacteria > Bacillati > Bacillota > Bacilli > Caryophanales > Paenibacillaceae > Paenibacillus > Paenibacillus sp. ALJ109b. The sequence goes on along the minus strand of NZ_JAAIFP010000017.1, from coordinate 211,003 downwards.
GAAGCCTATTGAGGAGTGTGTTTTAATTTTGAATTCAAAATGGAAAAATTTTAATCGAAAAGTATCACTAATGCTTTCTACTTCGCTGGTTGTCTCTATGTTATCGATGAGCTTATCTGTATCTGCAGAAATTGATAAGCCTAAAAATGCTCTTACTGATATTGATAAATCCTATGCCAAAACGGAGATTTCAAAATTAGTGGAACAAGGGATAATTACAGGATATGCGGATGGTACATTCAAACCCTCTCAGTCCGTAACAAGAGCTCAATTAGCCAAAATCATGGTTGGTGCACTCAATTTGAAGCCCGATGCTTCGGAAGCAACCCAATTTAAAGATGTTAATAAGGATTTATGGTATGCCGGATATATCGGTGCACTTGTCAAATCTGGAATTGCTCAAGGTACATCAAAAGAAAGTTTTTCACCTAATAAAAGTGTTACAAGAGAAGAATTGGCAGTATTTTTTGTCAGAGCTTTTGGTTGGGAACAACAAAGTGTAATGAGTCAATCTTCCAAACCTCAGTTGTCTGATCTAGATCAAGTATCTAACTGGGCGAAAGAATCAGTATCTACGGCTTATCAATCGGGTTTCATCAAAGGATTGGTGCAAAAAGATGGAACGGTGAAATTTAACCCTTCAGGTGTTGCAGATCGACAGGCGTTGGCAAGACTAGCTTATGAGTTTGTAATGAATAAGTCTACATATGATGAGTACATGGCTCCTACCAAAACGGAGGAAGGAACTGAAGAAGCAAAACCAGAAATCTCAAAGCCATCTGATAATAGTAATAAAGGAAATAGTGGAAGCACTTCCGGTGGTAAGGGGAACGATAATAGTAATGGTGGAAATACTGGAGGTGGGGAACAAGTCTCCAATAATATCAAAGCTCCAGGTACCTACACTCTTGGTGAAGTGACTGGGAATGTGACAATTAGTTCTCAAGATGTTGTATTAAAAAATACTAAAATAAATGGTAGTTTGAAAGTGCTTGAATCCGTTGGGAACGGTGATGTGATCCTTGATAATGTAAGTGTTACGGGAACTACCGAGATTCAAGGTGGGGGGCCTAACAGCATTCACGCTATTAACTCAGTTCTTGCAACAGTCATCGTCAACAAAGCAGACGGAAGCATTCGTTTGGTTCTTGAGGGTGGGAGTGAAGTTCAACAAATCGAAATCAAATCCGGGGCGATAATAGATAATAATTCAACCGGCAACGTTGGGCCGATAGAATTAGCAGAATCAGTTCCGCATAATGCATCTGTAAGACTCAACGGAAGTTTTGATTCTATCCGGGTTCATGCCGAACAAGTTTCGGTAGAATTTGGTGATAACTCTATGATTGGTAATCTTGAAGTGTTTGAACAGGCACTGAATTCTACGTTCAAAATTGGACAAGGGGCTGTAGTGAACAGAGCGATTTTAAACGCAATAGTCGAGTTTTCTGGACAAGGGATACTAAATTCGGCTTTAGTTAATGTAGATGGTATTGACTTTAGTCGACTCAGTCAGTCGCCCAATATTGTAGCAGATCCGACAGTGACTCAGGTCGTTTATTCTCCTGAGGCAGTAGAATTATCTGCAATAGATTCAACACGTCAGATCGTTTTCACTGGAATCACTGACACATCATTCAAAGATATTACAACCATTGCGAAATGGGATGTAGAGAATAACTCCATTGTTGTCGTTAACTCAGGCAAAATTCAGGCGAAGAGCAATGGTACAACGCAAGTAAAAGCAACATATGGTGAATTTGTAATCAATGTTCCTGTAACGGTGGCTGTATACAATGAAGAGGAAACTTATCCGACTCTTAAAGCAATCCATGTCACAAATGGAAGTGCAAAACTAGAGTTTTCAGAAGGTATTGATGTTAGCGATCTGAGTTCAGATAATTTCATAGTTACAGCATATTTAAATGGATCAGAAAAGCGTCTAAATAATCTGCAGTATGCTAATGGAGAATTTACTTTTGAACCTGTTAACAGTTATGGATCTACTCTATATCTGACTGTAGAGTCCGATGTAAATAAGACTCTTTTTGCAGGAAGTCAAAGTGGAGCAATCAAGCTTACCGGATTCGGTGGCCACATTAAGGATGTTGCTGGGAGTGCAGTTGCAAATTTACAAATTGATTTCAGAAAAGGTCTGGATAACAAATCAGGCGAAATTGTAGGATCAGTAACGACAGACTCCTATGGAAATTATAAGATTTATCTTCCCCCTGGCATATATACAGGTGAACTGGGCGGAGGAAATACAAAATATATTAAAACATTTTTAATTGGTGTATCGGCTTTAAATGTGGAAAACAGAAATGAGAATCAAACCGCTATTGAGATTCCTACTCAAGATGAAACACGTATCGTTTTAACTTGGGGTAAAGATCCGGTTGATTTGGACTCCCATCTTATCGGTCCTGGAGGTTCGGGTGACATTTTCCATACGTATTATGGTGACAAGAAATACTATTACGACGGAGAAGTTTTAGTTGATTTGGACTTGGATGATGTCACGTCCTATGGACCAGAAACAACAACAATTCGTCATCTTCTTCCAGGCACGTATACTTTCTATGTACATCATTACTCAGGAGTAAGTACAATTAAGAGTTCTGGTGCTAAAATTGAAGTATTCAATGGGGCGGTGGCCACACCAAGTGCAGAGTTTATCGTTTCTGAAGGAAGCGGAAGTGAAAGATACTGGGTTGTCTTCAAAATGGTTGTTTCGGAGACTGGAACAGTTACTTTTGAAACCGTAAATGAATTCACAGACATGAACCCACTTTACACACTTCAATCAACGAATAATAATACTGAGGAATAACTATAGGAATCTTACAGATTGTAGAGAAACCCTGTCTTTTATAGATTAGGGCTTTCTTTTTTTTGTTATAGTACTTTTGATTTACAGATACAAATACAGCATACCCGAAGTTGAGATCGGCATATTACACAATGGAGTACGATACAAAAAATGCCGGGAACACAGGCATAATGCTGTCGTTTCTATATCTAAGCTAATGATTATTATCGTAACATTCCTTTTTTGGTAGGATCAGGGTAGGTTCCGAGCCAGAGGTGCACCTCTGATAGGTTCCTTGAGGACAAGCTTATGCTTGTACGCCAATTCATCTGAATAAGGGAGGATTTAAGTGATGAAAAAAATGTTGACGTTGTTGCTGTCTGCCGGTCTGGTTGCTTCATTGTTCGGTGCAATTCCAGCTTTTGCTGCACCTACTGTTGTAAACTCAACGATTATTGTAGCCAAGGGTGAAACTTTTGACGGCAAAGGCCAAACGTATGTAGCCAACCCTTCCACTCTGGGAGATGGATCTCAAGCGGAAGATCAGAAGCCGGTCTTTCGGTTGGAGGCAGGCGCCACACTCAAAAATGTAATTATCGGTTCACCTGCAGCTGACGGTGTTCATTGTTACGGTAACTGTTCTATTTCGAATGTGGTATGGCAAGACGTGGGCGAGGATGCACTGACGCTGAAGTCTTCCGGAACCGTCAACATCACTGGTGGAGCAGCTTACAAGGCCTATGATAAAGTATTTCAAATGAATGCAGCCGGAACGATTAACATTAAAAATTTCCGTGCAGACGATATTGGCAAGCTGGTACGCCAGAATGGCGGAACAACCTTCGCCGTGAACATGACGCTCGACAACTCGGACATTTTCAATGTCAAAGATTCCATTATGCGTACGGATAGCAGTACATCGCAAGGCAAAATTACAAATACCCGTTACTCCAAAGTACCGACCTTGTTTAAAGGCTTTGCATCGGGCAAAACAAGTCAATCCGGGAATACACAATATTAAAAACGGAGCGTACCTGCTTGCATGGAATGTTCCATTGATACGGAAATACAACAAAAGGTATCCTTCGGGAGGCCTTTTTGGTTATGTAGTTCTAAATATGGACTGCAAGAAATACAGCTTGAAGAAGAGGCATATCACGCATAAAAGAAACATATATTTAATCGCTCTTCTCCTAGGTTAAATTGATTTTTCTTTGTCGGTATTGTCACAAATACCCATGTGTTGTACAGTAGAAGCAATGAAATAAGTGAACCGGGAGCTCAATGAAGTTGGGCTGAGAGAGCGGCCTTGTGCCGCTGACCGTATATCTGATCTGGGTAATGCCAGCGTAGAGAACATGAATTTGCGATGTGCAATATTTAAGCGATAAGGGATAAATAATAAATGTCAGCGTTTCTTGAGTGCAGCGGGATTTTTCTGATGTGTCGGGAATGGTGTCGTTTGTTTTCTACTTTCTCTATATCTGCCTAATGCGCAGCATCGTGAGAATTGTAAACTGTGCGTATGGCCTGCCTGGGAACCGGGGAGGCTTTTTTGTTTGTTTTATTGTTTATTTTATAAATCCAGGGAAACAGAGGAAGGAAGTAGAGAACATGTCAACAGCAGTAGGCAGCAACAGATTGAAGTTAACCGATATTTTGGTAACGATTGTGATTGCAGTGGTCTTCGGGGTGATCTACAAAATATGGGGACCTACATATGATCTGATGAAGCCATTCGGCATTCATGCGGAGCAGATGATTTACGGCATGTGGTTCATGGCGGGTACCTTTGCCTTTGTAATCATTCGTAAGCCGGGGGTAGCCATTCTGGCTGAAGTTGCGGCATCAACGGTGAGTGCTTTTCTAGGAAGTGAGTGGGGCATGTCGACACTGGTGTATGGGTTGTTGCAAGGGCTGGGAGCGGAGATTTTCTTCGCCGCATTTCTGTATCGGAAAAGCAATCTGCTCGTCACTTGCCTTGCGGCTATTGGTGCAGCGGCGGCTTCACTTGTACTGGATTATCAGTATGGGTACATTGATTCCCTCTCGGCTTGGAACTACACGCTGTTTATCGGTTTCCGCTTCATTGGCAGTATTCTGATTGCAGGTGTATTCGCCTATTATCTTGCCAAAGCGCTGGAGCTTACAGGTGTAACACGATCCCTTAGACCGGTGTCGAAGCAGGATTATGAGGCGCTGGACTAGATGAATGAAGTGGAGAAAGTGCAAGCGGTAGGTGTTACGAATCTAAGATGCAAGTTCCCGGGAGAGAAGGCCTTGGTGTTCCAAGGCTTGTCTCTCTCTGTGCGTCAAGGGGAGAAAGTGTTGTTGCTTGGACCAAGTGGCTCTGGCAAATCAACCTTGTTGCAAATTCTGAGCGGTCTGATTCCGCGATCTGTGGAGATTCCGATGAAATGTGATGATATTCAGGTGCCTGAGCAGCCCGGCATTGTTTTTCAAGATCCGGATACCCAGTTCTGTATGTCATATACGGATGAAGAGATTGCTTTTGTACTGGAGAACCGGAATATTCCACGCGAGCAGATGCCTGCTCTTATCCATCAATACCTGGAACAGGTGGGGTTATGCTTTGAACATAATCGAACACTCATTCAATCCATGTCACAGGGCATGAAGCAGCGTCTTGCGATGGCCTCGACTCTGGCCATGGAGCCAGACGTACTCTTTTTGGATGAACCAACGGCACTGCTGGATGATGAAGGAACCTCTCAGGTGTGGGATACGGTGAAACAGATTGCACAGGACAAAACACTCATTATCGTGGAACATAAAATTAGTGAAATTGTCGAGTGGGTAGACCGAATCATCGTATTGTCGCCTGAAGGAAAGATTGTGGCAGATGGTCCGGCAAATCAGGTGTTTACAGATGAGCGGAATATGCTCAGGGAATACGGAATCTGGTATCCGGGGGTCTGGGAAGAACGAGGGCAGACGAAAGCACAGACGTTGGTTACAGGAGAGTTTATTCGTTATGGGTCAACAGAAAGTGAAAGTATGGATAACAAGGAGGGGCGAGCTTCTGCGCTGCCCCAACCAGCACTGGAAATGCAACAATTCACCGGATGGCGCGGAAAAACACCTTTCATTCAGGTGGAACAGGCCAAGGTATGGCACGGAGATTGGGTGGGGATTGTCGGGGCTAACGGGGCAGGTAAAAGTTCATTATTGCTGTCCATGATGAATATTCTAAAAACGACAGGTCATTATGGTGTGGAAGGACAATCGGCCGGAAAAACCGAGCAACTTGCAGATCGCATTGCCTTTGTATTCCAGAATCCTGAATTCCAATTCGTGACGAATACGGTCCGGGATGAAGTGGGATTCTCCTTGCTGAGCGGTAAGTTAACTGCCGAAGAAAGAGGTATTCGAACCGATCACATGCTGGAGCAATTCGGACTGACTGAGCTGTCGGGGAGACATCCATATCAATTGTCGATGGGACAGAAACGACGGTTGAGTGTAGCTTCAGCTCTGGTACGGGAACAGCGTATTTTGTTACTGGATGAACCTACCTTTGGACAGGATGCGCGGAATACCTTTGCCATGTTATCACAGCTGGAGCGGCTGCGGCGTGAAGGGACAGCTATTGTGATGGTTACGCATGATCGTGAAATCGTGAAACGTTATTGCAACCGAATCTGGACGGTGGATGAGGGGAGGTTAACGGATGCATCTCTCGTTTCCTCATCGTGAGACCTGGCTTCACGCGGTGAATCCGGGGTTGAAAATGATTTTCCTGACATTGCTGTTTGTCTTCGTCATCCTTATTCACAACCTGAATGTAATGGCGAATGTGGCAGTTGTCATGCTGTTACTGTTGGGCTGGACAGGTCATCCATGGCCCCGATTATTGCTGTATGCGTCTCCGTTCATTTTGGTATTTATATCAACTTCCACAGGTATGATCATGTTTGGTAAAGGCGAGACCACCTGGTTTCAGTGGGGATTGATTCATATTACCGAAGAGAGCTTCTATCGCGGGCTGCACCTGGGATTTCGTTCCCTAAGTATGGCGGCAGCTGGATTGCTGTTCGGCCTGACGACCAAGCCTGTGCGTCTCTTTTATTCCCTCATGCAGCAGTGGAGGCTCCCACCCAAGTATGCTTATAGTTTTCTGGCGGCTATGCGTATGATTCCGATTTTGCTGGATGAATTCCAGACGCTGCAATATGCCATCCGCATTCGGGGAACGAGGCAGCGCGGCTCCCGTTGGAATGTGTACGGCATATTGAAACGATATGCTATTCCGCTACTTGCACAGAGTATTCGCCGTGCGCAGCGTATGGCGGTGGCGATGGAAGCAAAAGGATTCAAGGAAGGTGGGAGCCGGACCTATTACGTTCAGATCGGGTATTCCCGAGCGGATGTATGGTTTGTAGGGTATTTTATCATCATGTTAACCGCTGCTTATATATTGGGAACCACATTCCCTTATAATTCAACCCTATTGGATGTAAGGTGAGACCTGTAATTATTTTGCACCTTGTAAATATAGTTGGGATTAACGGTAACTTTTCCTTGTTCAAAACGTCTTTATTGGAAATAACTTCAAATGATTGGAGTGGGCTGACGTGAAGACCGGGCGTAAAAGGCAAGGGATGGGCTACCCATGGAATATAATTGCTGGTATCGTAGCTGTGCTGGTCACGGGGGGACTCGTGCTGAATAACCATGCCAGGGCGGTTGAAGGACAAGGTTCCGTTGCAGTTATGCAAGTGCAATCGGTGAAGCTTAATTATAAAAAGGGGGATAAGGTGACGGTAGCCGAAGGTGTACCTATTTACAGTGGTGTGGTCGAGAGCAGTACTTCCCCTGATCGGATGGACATAAACGGGTATAGCTCCGCCCAAGGAAGCCTGCAAATAGACGCTGTTCGGGGGGAATGGATCAAACTAAAAGGCAGCGATTACACTGAATTCTGGATACCTGGTTGGTATACCTCCAAAGAAAGCCGCAGTCTGACGAAAACAATGCCACAAACGTTCACACTGCGATCGGGCAGCAAACTGTACCTGTTTCCCGGAAGTCAGGCAACCTGGTCTTCAGGTGCATTACTGAAAGATCAGGCGTTGATTGTTGCAGCGACGAAGGACTGGTATGGCGTGTCGATTGCCCCGCGCGTCTGGAGTAAGGAATCGTCCACCTATCGTCCTGCATTGCTCTGGATTAAGGCACAGGATGTAGCACAGCATACCAAGGTAGCGGATGGCTGGTTCAATAGAGAATTGACTATGCCCACGTCGACTATACGTCATTTGACAGATATTGTGCTGAATTCAAAAACGACCTCAAAACAGGTGGCGCAGTGGCTTGGCGAACCGGATTGGCAAGAGCATTCCGGCAATTTAAACGATACGGGTTATGCCATGAGCATAGGAAAGACCTGGCGGTACGAACGAGCAGATGCTCATTTTCTCGTGACATTTAACAAGAACGGCAGGCTGGTTCGAGCGCGCTGGAATATATCCCAGGACGATCGAAACGGTGTAGTGTCTAATTGGGAATTTGGTCATTCAGATGAATATCCGTTCACGACTAAAATCTATGGCACAACGCTGCCTACCACCTTACCCTGGAAATCGGTATGGACCAATCAGGGGGATATTAATTACACCTTTCTACAAGCAGCAACGGATGATGTGCTCCTGATGAAAGGGGATGACGGTGGATTTAGTGGGGGGTACTACGAAGGTTCTGTTTACGCCCTTGATCGTCATTCAGGCCAGAAGTTATGGGGGATCAATGGTGGGTTTGGAAGGCAGCAGACAGAGGTGGATACGGGACGCCAATACGTTACCATCTACACCGATTATGATCCTGACAAGAAAAAATACGTGGATCGTATACGCCATCTGTGCTTAAAGAACGGAAAGGTCAAGTGGGAGTATACCCCCAAGCAAAATTTTAGATTGAATGGCATCACTGCCGCAAAGAATGTAGTTGTAGTGAATAGTCCAGTTGTTGAAGGATCAAGTAATAGCTGGTTAACGGTGCTGGACAGTGCAAATGGAGAAACAATATGGACAAGAAAACTTAGTACAGGATATCAACTGTTAAACAAGGGTGCAGATGACCCTTATGTGATGTATTGGGAGAAAAACCAACTGGTCGCAGCGGACCCTCTGTCTGGCCGAACCGTATGGAGCATCAAGGTTGGTAAACCGACTGTGGATCATCCTGAGAACAATCCATACTTTGATGGAATATACCGTCTTGATCCCTTTGCGTCAACTCAGCCAGAACGCTGGATGTTGTTGAGAGATCAATGGGCGTTGCTTGATCTGAACACTGGTAAGAAGCTTGCACAATTTCCTGCTCGGAATGGACAGCAAATTGAGGTGCTGAATGACGGCATGGTGCTGATTCGTGATAACAAGAAAGGGGATATATACGGTGAGTACGCAGATTTTACAACCACCCTATACGATGCCAAGAGCGGAACAAAACATTGGACGCTGAACAGTAAGATTGAACGAGGGTTTGTAGAGGACGATCAATTATATGTAATCAAAAACGGTTATCCGGCAGCCCTTGCATATGATACAGGGGAGACCCGCTGGACTGCACAAAACATGATTGCTGCCTTTCAATACCCTACCAATCAGGGGAGTTACGTGGTGATTGATGATCAGCTTTTGCTGCCGATGGGTGACGATCTTCTGGTGATGGATAAAAATAACGGTACCTTGATTGGCCGTGTGCATGATGTTGTGATGGGCACACCGGAGCACCGGGATCGGGATGCGAAGAACGGGACCATCAATCGGATTGGAAATGAAGTCTATATCGGGTCATCCAACGGACGGTTTAGTATATATGATGCAAATGATTTGCACACAGATATCTCACGTTAAAGCTTGTTTCATGTGGGATGATGATTTATTATAAGTAAACAGGATTGCTCGCGCTCCGGTTATCGGCTGTGCGGGCTTTCTTCATGTGTTCTTGAAGGACCATGTACGATTAATCGCAGGAGGAATCTCCCATGATTTCATTATACGGGGTAAGCAAGCGTTATAACGAGCGTGGGTCCCGTGAAGATCAGGGATTCGAAGCGTTAAGCTCGGTTTCTCTGGAAGTAGGCCAGGGAGAGATCCACGGCATTATCGGCTCTAGTGGTGCAGGGAAATCCACGCTTCTGCGCATGCTCAATGGATTGGAGAAGCCGGATGACGGCGAAGTCATTGTGAATGGGCAGCATCTGACCCGGATGAGTGAGAATAGTCTGCGTCAGGCACGGAGGTCCATTGGCATGATTTTTCAGCACTTCAATCTGGTCAGCAATCGGACCGTAAGTGGCAATGTCTGCATGCCTCTGGAACTCGCTGGCGTATCCCGTACCGAGCGGGTTGCACGGGGACTTGAAGTGTTGAGATTTGTCGGACTTGAAGTTAAGGCCAACCAGTATCCTGCACAGTTAAGTGGAGGGCAAAAGCAACGTGTTGCCATTGCCAGAGCACTAGCCAGCCGCCCGGATGTGCTACTCTGTGATGAACCAACATCTTCGCTTGATCCGCAGACCACGAGTGGAATTCTGGATGTGTTGCGTCATGTCAATGAAACGCTGGGGGTAACTATTGTACTCGTTACACATGAGATGGAGGTTGCTCGAAAGCTCTGCAACCGGATATCGGTGATGAAAGAGGGAAGGATCATCAAAACGCTGTCGGAAGCGGAAGTACGCAGCATACCGGCACCGAAGCCTGATCTTCTAACATCCTTGTTGATGGGCGAAGATGTATCCATGAGTGGACGAAATACCTCTCTTCATGGCGGTCAGGAGGACCAAAACGATGATACCTGAGTCCGTTGTGAAGTATCAGCATGAAATTTGGCAGGCCATCGGAGAGACGTTTGTCATGGTGGGGATCTCCATCACGGCAGCCGTGTTAATCGGTTTGCCTCTGGGCACACTGCTGTATCTGTTCAGAAAAGGGCAACGTTATCAGAATCGACCTCTGTTCACGATTCTGGGAAGTCTCGTCAACATCATTCGTTCCTTCCCGTTTCTGCTGCTAGTCGTATTTATGATTCCGTTCACACGTCTGCTCGTTGGAACATCCATCGGGACGCTCGCGGCAACCGTGCCGCTCTCGGTCATCGCCATTGCTTATTACGCCAGACTGGTAGAACAGGCATTGCTTGATGTCCCGAAAGGGGTGGTTGAAGCTGCTTCTTCTATGGGTGCATCGACCATACAGCTTGTGGCGAAATTCCTGTATGTGGAGGCTCGCTCAAGTCTTGTACTCGGCTTAACAACGGCAACCATAAGCTTTATCTCTTACTCTACGGTCATGGGTATTGTCGGTGGTGGCGGTGTTGGTGATTTTGCGATTCGTTACGGTTATCAGCGATTCGAGACGGAGATTATGGTATTTACGATTATTATTATGATTATCCTGGTACAGATGATCCAATTTACTGGCAGCAGACTGTCCCGCTGGCTCGATCGCAGATCCTGAAGAAGGACAAGCATTGCAGAAAGATTGAATTACAGCATGAAGAATACAGATTACATGATGAAGGGGTTTATATCAGATGAAAGCTAAACTAATGCTCATGCTGCTGGCAGTGACGCTGGTAGCAGCCGGATGCGGCAAAAAAGAAGAAACACCTGCGGCGGAAGGAAATAAGGAAGGCACTCAAGCCGGACAAGAAGTGACGTTGAAAGTAGCTACTTTGATTCCGCCAATGACGGATGTGCTGGATATTGTGAAGCCATTGCTGAAAGAAGATGGCGTTAATCTGGAAGTTGTTGTACTTTCCGATAACGTTCAACCGAATACTGCACTGGCGAACAAAGAAGTAGACGCAAACTTCTTCCAGCACGTACCTTACATGAATCAGTACAATGAAGCAAATAACGCTAACTTGGTAGCTGTTCAACCGATCTACAATGCCATCTACGGAGCATATTCCAAAAAGGTTAAATCCATTGAAGAATTGCCTGAAGGTGCAACGGTAGCGATTGCAAACGATCCGTCCAACATTGGACGCTCGCTGGTGATGATGGAACAGAACGGCCTGATTAAGCTGAAAGAAGGCGTCGGTTTTAATGCAACGCAAGCAGACATCACGGAAAACACGAAGAACTTCAAGTTCAAAGAAGTGGATCTGTTGATGCTCGCCCGTATGTTGGATGATGCGGATCTGGTTGCCATGACACCAGCTTATGCGAGTCCGCTGGGACTTACACCGAAGAAGGATGCGCTGTTCACTGAGAAGGATGATTCCCATTTTGCCATTACCTTGGTTGCTCGGGAAGATAACAAGGATTCGGAAGCCATTCAGAAGCTGGCGAAGCGCATGGCGGGTCCAGAAGTGAAAGCCTTCTTTGAAGAGAAGTATGCAGATATTGCAATCCCGGCTTTTAAATAACATCCGTTAATCTGCAACTGAAATGATTGTACAGTTAGGTTTCAACACAAACATGAAGACCCAGGCCTCATCGCCTGGGTCTTTTTTTGTTAACTTGTATTACGGAGTAAAGGAGAAGACCAGCATCAACTTTTGTCAGAGTCAGGTTCTACCTTTGGCTCCATGAGGCGGATCAATTTACGCTCGGTAGCGGTGTCTGTTGCAGGTGTGTAGATACTGCACCGCAAATCGGCATTTCCCTGAACCTGGAGTGAGGTAAGATCAAAAAGCATTTTGCCAACTCTGGAATGTCTAAATTCAATCAACACGTCCGGGGCGCTGCTAACACTGCTTTGTTTCCAAAGGGGTTGAAAATCAGGATATCTGTCCATCATGTCATCCAAAAACAAGTTGTACCATTCATCATCGACATATTGACCATAATAAGCACGGAAAATAGCCAGGAATCCGCTAACAAAATCCTCCCAATTCACGGCCAGTCTCCGAAATTCTTTTCGTTCAAACAACAAGCTGATCATGTTCCGCTGTTCAGCAGGAATCTGTTCAAAGTCCATAAACACATGCCGAGCTGCGTCATTCCAGCCAACAATGTGGCAGCGTCGGTCTGAGATGATTGTGGGACAATTGCGAAGTTCCTGCAATATTTTTTGCAAAGAGGGATGAATTTGGAGTGGCTTCTCATCCAGGATATGAAGTTCCGAATGGTAATCCAGACCAAGGGAAAACAAATACTTTCGTTCATCCGCTGTCAGCCTGAGAGCTGAGGCGATGTTATCCAATACGGAATGAGATACCTGAATATCTCGGCCCTGTTCAAGCCAGGTGTACCATGTTGTGCTCACACCTGCTAATTGGGATACTTCTTCTCTTCTTAATCCAGGCGTTCTTCGCCGGGAGCCCGCAGGTAATCCGACAGATTCCGGAGAGATTTTGGAGCGCTGGTTTTTCAGAAAAGCGGACAGTGCCTGTAGCCTGACATCATGGTTCATTCCATCACCTTCGTTCCTGAGTTTATCATGGTAGTCATTATACTATTATAATTGACAACTTGTAATAGGATAATACGAATGGCAATATAAGTGCATAACTTAACTAATCAAGTATGGAAAGAGCACTAAAGGAGGATGCATTATGGAGCGTGTTGTTATTACAGGAATGGGGATTATCTCTCCTTTGGGGAATGATGTGCATACATTTTGGAATGGATTGGTGGAAGGCAAATCAGGAGTTTCGCCAATTGAAGCGTTTGATACAACGTCCTATAAAACGAAAATAGCAGGGGCGGTCCGTGATTTTGACGGAGAAGAACGGTTTGGACGGAAGGAAGCACGGCGTATGGACCGGTTCGTGCAATTTGCTGTTGCGGCCGCAGATCAGGCTTTATCTGACTCCGGTCTCGTGATGGATCATGTGGACAGGGAGCGCGTTGGCGTGTATATCGGTTCCGGCATCGGAGGAATCCAGACCCTGATGGAACAAGGTAAACTCCTGTCTGAACGCGGGCCTGCAAGAGTCAGTCCAACACTGGTACCCATGATGATATCCAATATGGCGGCGGCTATGGTGAGCATGAGATTTGGCTGTTGGGGACCTACTCTCTCGCCAGTGACAGCCTGTTCGATCGGCAACACCGCGATAGGTGAGGCTTTCCGGCTGATCCGTCACGGTGGAGCAGATGTGATTTTTGCTGGAGGGACGGAGGCAGCTGTCACCGAAGTATCACTGGCAAGCTTCGGCAATGCGACGGCGCTATCTACACGAAACGAAGTGTACGAAGGAGCGAGTCGACCATTTGATGCAGGCAGAGATGGTTTTGTTATGGCTGAGGGTGCCGGGGTCTTGGTTGTGGAGTCTTTGTCCCACGCCCTTGCGAGAGGAGCAAACATCCTTGCAGAGATCGTAGGTTATGGTGCCAGTTCAGACGCGTATCACATGGTAGCGACCCATCCGGAAGGGCGTGGTGCATACTTGGCCATGAAAGCCGCTCTGGCGGATGCACAGCTTCAGCCGCATGAGATTGATGTCATTAATGCTCATGCTACCAGTACGGAAGCGGGTGATCTTTCCGAGACCCGAGCAATTAAGCAGCTGTTTGGTGCGGAAGCTTATCATATTCCGGTAACAGCAAACAAATCGATGACAGGACATATGCTGGGTGCGGCTGGTGGGGCGGAAGCCATATCGCTCATTCAAAGCTTGCGTAGCGGCATCATTCCACCGACAATCAATCAAGAGCAGAGCGATCCGGAATGTGATCTCGATTATGTCCCCAACGTTGCAAGAGAAGCTGACCTGAAGATTGGCATGTCCAACTCATTTGGCTTCGGTGGTCATAATGCGGTCATTATTTTGCAGAAATATTCATCGTAAACAGATGCAGAACAGCGCAGCCAGTAGGCTGCGCTGTTCTGCGGTTCGTTGATGATCCTCCGCATAAACATTAGATTGCGGAAGGAATAGTGCTAATCCTCAGGAAGAGAGGGATGGAGATTCGGTGATACCCTTACTGCCTCGGCTCAGCCAGCTTACACGCCAGCGGGATTGCATGAAGAGAACGAGGAACAGGGAAGCGGCAGCAATCAGGCTAAGAATCACAAAGCCTGGCGTATAGGATTGATAGCTGCTGTACAGTTGGCCGAGAATCAGCGGCAGTGCATAACCGCCCAATCCGCCAGCGGCACCAACAATGCCGGTCATCAGACCAATCTCGTTGCCAAATCGTTGAGGAACCAGTTGAAACACGGAGCCGTTCCCGGCACCCAGACACATCATACCGAGGAACAGCATGACTACAACTACCGGAAGCGGTGGCATGAAGGATACACCAACCAGCATGATACAGGCCCCTGTGTACAGGAAGGTCAGCATACGGGTTCCGCCAATTTTGTCGGCTAGGTAACCACCTACAGGCCGGAAGAAACTGCCTGCGATCACACAGAATGTGGTAATGTCTGCAGCACGAACCGGGGAGAGCCCATACTGGGTATTGAAGAAAATGGTCAGATAGTTACACAATCCAACGAAGCCACCAAAGGTTACACAATAGAAGGCGCAGAATACCCATGCATCCTTTTGTTTAAGCAAGCTTCCGTATTGAGACAGCTTCTTGGGTTCAGGTCGGTTGGGGCTGTTGCGGGCAAAGAGAGAAAAGAACACAAATACGATTGCGATCGGTATAATAGCAAGTCCAAACACGACTTCCCAGCTGCCAAAATGGGTAGCCAGTCGATTGGCGAACAACGTTGCAAGTACTGTCCCACTGTTACCCGCACCGGCAATACCCATGGCCAGACCCTGATGCTCCTTGGGATACCATTGTCCTGCCAAAGGCAGAGCGGCAGCAAAGGAGGCGCCTGCTACACCTAGCAAGAGAGCCACCACATACAGTTGGCTCAGGGAATCAACCCATAGCCAGCCCAGTAACAAGGGAACAAGAGTGACGAGCATACCGATCTGCGCGGTCAGTTTCGGACCGATATAATCGGACATGAACCCAAGCACTAGTCGCAGGATGGAGCCGCCAAGAATAGGCAATGCCACCAGATTGGCCTTTTCGAGAGCTGTCATCGGATAGTCCAAAGCAATCACTACGGCGAGTGGACCAAGCATACCCCATATCATAAAACTGATGTCAAAATACATAAACGCCCCGAAGAGGGTGGGCTTATGCCCGCTTTTCCAAAAACTTTTGCTCTCCATCATCCATCATCGCTCCTCATCCAATTGAGATCTTCATCATTTGTCTATGTGCTTGTTCAGGCAGAAAAAGGCCGCAATTCGTCCTGATATGAACGATTTGCGGCCCCGTTGCCGACAGGCGGTACACGTCATTGTGTTCCCGCTCCTGAGTTGATCACAGCACTGTGATTTTGATTCAAATTATAAAAAGGGAAAACGGATATGTCAACAAAAATTACACCAAATTTTAAATATTTCGATTTTTAGTTTTTTTTGTATTTATAATGTTAATTTTGTTGACATATGATTCGGATTACCTTAATCTGAATCTAATATGAATCTACACAATGGCGTGTGGATTCCGGAGGCAACGGTGCCCTTTTCCGAACCATGGAGGAGGGATTTTTCTGTTTATTTACAGGTGTGTGAGAGAGATAGGGGGCAGCCCATGAGCAGAAGGAAACTGGTGATTATCGGGAATGGTATGGCTGGAGTGAAGTGTGTAGAAGAGATTATTGCCCTAGAGCCCGATACGCATGAGATTGTAATCTTCGGAAATGAACCCTGTCCCAACTACAATCGGATTATGTTATCCAAAGTATTGCAGGGTGAACATTCGTTACAGGATATCATTATTAACGATTGGTCCTGGTATGACAAACACAGTATTCGACTATGTACAGGGGAAACGGTGCACAGAGTGGACACCCACGCAAAATATATAGAGACTGAATCCGGCAAGAGGGAAGCCTATGATATTCTGATTCTGGCAACGGGGTCGTCTCCGTTTCTACCAACGATTCCGGGGATCGATAAAGAGAGGGTTATGTCCTTCCGTACGATCGATGATTGTACACGCATGTCCGAGTATTCGAAAGAATATCGCAAGGCGGCGGTCATTGGTGGTGGATTGCTCGGGTTGGAGGCTGCACGTGGGTTGTTGCATCTGGGCATGGAAGCCGTGGTGGTGCATAATGCACCTTACATTATGAACCGACAGCTGGATCATAAGGCAGCCGCTATGCTTCAGCAAGAGCTTGAAGCTCAGGGCATGTCCTTTCTTTTGGCGAAAAATACTCAGAAGATTACCGGACGTTCGCAGGCCCAGGGACTTCTTTTCACAGATGGTTCAAGGCTTGAAGCCCAGGTTGTCGTTGTGGCTGTGGGCATTCGGCCGAATGTGGATCTGGCGAGGAGAAGTGGGATTACAACGAACCGGGCGATTGTCGTCGATGACTATATGCGAACCAGTGTACCGGATATATATGCAGTTGGGGAATGCGCTGAACATCGGGGGATCAGTTATGGTCTGGTAGCTCCCTTATACGAGCAGGGGAAAGTGCTCGCACGTACGCTTTGCGGACAGGAAACGCCGGAATACAAAGGTTCGATTCCATATTCTCAGCTGAAGGTATCGGGGATTGATGTGTTCTCAGCGGGTGAGATTAGCGGGGAAGGCATGCAGACAGCTATTCAAACGCTGGATGGAATTCGAGGCACATACAAAAAAGTGCTGATGCAGGCTGGCAAGGTGCGCGGAGCCATTTTGTTCGGAGATACGGCTGAAGGGACTGCGCTGCTTGGACTATTGCAACGAGGGGCGGACGTGGTGGAACTGGTTCCGCGTGAGGGTGCCCCGGACCCGGCGGAGATGGCTGCCGCTGCACTGCCGGATCAGGAGGCCGTATGTGCCTGTAACAATGTCACCAAGGCTGCCATTATGAAAGCCATTCAGGATCGGGGTCTGGAGACCGCAGATCAGGTCAAGGAGCACACCAAAGCTTCAGGTTCATGTGGTGGATGCCGCCCCATGGTTGCTGCTCTGGTGAAGCATACACACAACCAGAAGAATAACGGTGGTGCAGAAGCGATAACTAGACCGGAGAAAACGACAGATCTGCCTGTATGCGGCTGTACAGAGCTTGGGCACGCAGGACTGAAGGAAGCCTTGAATCATATTCTGGCTTCACGTGAAGATCTCGTGGGTTTGCTGGAATATCCACCTGCGGGAACTTGGCAAATGAATCTGACCGTGATCATGCAGAAGCTGAACTGGGGTTCGGAGCATGGGTGCGCGGTATGTCGCCCCGCGATCCGCTATTACTTGCAGGTATCAGGTCATACGACGAATGAACAAGAGACGAAGAGCGGTCAGCATTCAGCTGTTGAAGAGAGAACCATTCTGGTTCCAGTGGATTGCGGGGCAGAGCATGTCCATGAGGCTTGGATACGCTGGGATGATCATACTCCATTGTCATCCTATGCAAGAGATGCGGGTAGCTTGGCTGGACAACTTCGTGGGAGATGGAAGGATGCTGCAATGCCGTCTCTCGTGAAAATAGGGGTCGCACCAGGGCCTGGGTCATTGGTGAGCGCACTGGTTCAAGACATCGGCTTGCTGGCTTCACCTGCGGGATGGGAGATTTACGCAGGCGGTCATGCAGAGCACCCGGTCAAGGAAGGTGGATTGCTCGGAGTGGCAGATACGGAGCTGCAAGCAGCCATGATCGCGACTGCTTGTCTCCAGTGGTACCGTCAAACTGCCTGGTATGATGAACCGTTATGGGCATGGGCAGAGCGATTGGGATTCATGGCGATTCGGGAAATGCTTTTGGATGACCAGTTACAGAAAGAACTCGCTGCTATTCGTCATGATGAGCGTGGATTAACGTCAGAATCTGAAGGTTGGCTGTACCGTGAAACGCCTGCGGTGCAGGGCAAAGCCTGAATCGGGTTGGTCTATTATAGCTGAAAGGCGGGGATGGAAGATGGGAGTATCGGTTAGTTCAGAATCAAACGCTTCAAGGCTCTATGTAAAAGAGACCCAGTGTCCATATTGCAGTGTGCAATGTAAGATGACAGTTGAAGAACTGGCTGCACCCATAGCAGGTCATCGCCGCGCTGAGTACACGGTTCAGGGGGTTCCGAATGAAGCCTCTCAGGGCAGGCTGTGTGTTAAGGGAATGAATGCACACCAGCATGCACTCAGTGGACAACGATTAATGCATCCGCTGATTCGTCGCAACGGCGAACTTGAACCCTGTTCCTGGGAAGAGGCCATGGAGCACATCGGAGAGCGATTACAGCATATGAAAGAGGTCCATGGAGCAGATACCGTCGGGGTGTACGGAGGCGGCTCTTTGACGAACGAGACAGCCTATCTTCTCGGCAAGTTCGCGAGGGTTGCATTAGGGACGAAATATATCGATTATAATGGGCGATTCTGTATGTCAGCGGCGGCTTCAGCAGGAAGTAAAGTATTCGGCATGGATCGTGGATTGACGTTCCGTCTGTCTGATATTCCCAATGCAGGTTGCATGGTGCTGGCAGGTACCAATATCGCGGAGTGTCAACCCACACTGCTGCCCTATTTCAATCAGGCAAAAGAGAACGGAGCTTTTATTATCGTTATAGATCCCCGTAGGACTGCGACAGCTGCGATGGCCGATCTTCACTTGCAGGTGAAGCCCGGGATGGATGCTCTGCTGGCGGATGCCATGTTGAAAGTGATTATGGATGCCGGATTGGTGGACCCTCATTTTATAGAAGAGAGAACGCATGGATACGAGCAGTTGATACAGGGTTTGGCAGATCTGCAACTGGAGCAGGCGGCAGAGGCATGCGGAGTTGATCTGGCATTAATTCGTCAGGCAGCCGTTGCCTATGGTGAGACAGATACAGGCTTGATTATGACAGCTCGTGGTGTGGAGCAGCAAACGGATGGGCATATGGCGGTCAGACATTTTCTGAACCTGGTACTGGCGACGGGCAAAATTGGCAGAGCGGGCTGCGGATATGGTGCTATCACTGGACAGGGGAACGGGCAAGGCGGACGGGAACATGGACAAAAAGCTGACCAGCTGCCGGGCTATCGTTCCATTGAAAATGAAACAGATCGTGCTTATGTGGCCTCTGTCTGGGGAGTGGACCCTGCAAGCTTGCCGGGTAAAGGGGTTTCGGCCTACGAGATGTTGGAGCGGGTACATGATCAGGATATTCGCGCACTGCTCGTGATGGGTTCCAATCCCGTTGTATCCAATCCCAATGTGCGTTTGGTGGAGGAGGGTCTGCGCAAGCTGGACTTTCTAGTCGTGGCCGACATGTTTCTGTCCGAGACAGCCAGAATGGCTGATTTGGTTCTTCCCGTCACGGCCTATCTCGAGAACGAAGGTACACTAACCAATCTGGAAGGACGTGTTCTGCTCCGTGAACAAGGGCGACCTGCGCCAGGAGAAACACTCGATGATTGGGATGTTTTATGCCGCATTGCTGCAGAATTGGGCAAAGCTTCCTACTTTCAATATGATTGTGCAGAGGACATATTTAATGAGCTTAGAGTAGCAAGCCGGGGCGGGGTTGCTGATTATTATGGCATAACCTATGAACGCTTGCGTAACGAGAAAGGTGTATACTGGCCTTGTCCTGCTCTGGAGGAGCAGGGAGAAGGGCTGCTGTTTGGCGAGCGGTTCGCCCATCCTGATGGCAAAGCTTCATTTACAGCCGAGTCAAGCCCTGGCTGGAATGATGTATCACCGGAATTCCCCTTGATTCTCACCAATGGACGTGTGCTTCCTCATTACCTGACAGGGGTTCAGACACATCGAAGTCCAGCGCTCGCAACTCGTGAATTGGAGAACTTCGTTGAACTTCATCCGGCTACCGCTTCCCGTAATCGTGTTCTAGATGGTGAATGGGTAGAAATTCAATCGAAGTACGGGAGCTTCACCGTTCGCTCGCGAATCAAGGAAACCATCCGGGAGGATACCTTATTCGTACCGATGCACTGGGGCGGCGTTCAAAATGTAAATCGGGCAACAAGACCCGAACTTGACCCGTTTTGCCGGATGCCTGGGTTCAAGACAGCTGCGGTAACCATTCGACCTTTGCGATTGGTGAGATGATCCAATACTGGTTTCCTTAGTCGAAATGGAAGTCTTGATGAATAGCGTAGTGGCTGTACAGTCCCATATTTATATGAGACTGTGCAGTTTTTTTTGCGTATTGTACACAAGAAGACCGTAGTTCCGAGGTTCCACGTAAACATGAGGATTGGCCCATGATTATGGCCGGAATATTCGTTATGATGTTCAATAGGGGTACATATGTGCGCGTTTTTATGTGTTTTGGAATAGGTTACGGATTCAGTTTGGTCCATTTTCCATGGTGGTATAGATATAAGGGCTGATAGAGGCTTCTTCTAACATAAAGCTATACATAGGAGGTTAAGCAGTGAACGTATGGATTACGGTGAAAAGTCTGGGTAAACGCAAGCCGGCACTTGCCAAACAAGCTGCCGAACTTCCGAAAACAACCGATACGCTGAGAAAGCTTATTAAGAACATGGTGGCTGAGCAGCTCAAGGCTCTTCAGGAAAAGAAAAATGAAGCAGAATGGCTTGCCTACCTGATGCCCGAAGACATTCAAGAGCAGGGAGCAGCAGGAAAAGTAGGCTTTGGCACGATATATAACGAAGGGGTTCCCGATGTAGAAGGCGCCATGAATACAGCTGTAACCGCATATGAAGATGGATTATTTAAGGTGTTTCTCAATGATGAAGAGTTGCAGGCACTGGATGAGCCGTTGATTATACAGGAAGACGATAATGTGGTGTTTATCCGCTTTACAATGCTTGCCGGACGTATGTGGTAGAGAGTGACGAGGAGGAGAATGGAATGAATCAGGAAGATAAAGTTCAACAGTATCAACAAGAGTTGCAGGAAAAAGTGAAATCGCTGAAGGGTGTGGAGCAGGAACTCGCAGGCTATGTTGCAGAGATGGCTGGATTCACCTATTTGCGCGAAGACGAAAAGGCCTATTTGGATGCAGTGCAGCAATTGCAAGGTATGTCCGCTGAGACGAAAACTCCATTGTTCCGTCCATTATTGGATGTATTGGAGCAACTGGTCAGTGAATCCTTCTTGGCTCGATTCCGTTACATTGCAGAACGTGCCGCGAATTTTCCTTATAGCAAACATTATGAGCGCAGACCATTTCGTACGACCGATCCCGAACAGCATATAGGACAGGTTCTTCGTAAAATGATTGCCTTGTTTCGTATGGAGATGTATGGCTTCTCTCTGAACGAATATGTATCCGTGCGGGAGTACAAGTTTGATTATCTTCATGAGATCAGAGCCGTTGTACCGGATTGCATTGCCTATGAACTGGATCATGAAACCGGCGATATGAAGCAGGCGCTGCATGATATTATCTATGGCGACAATCAGAATGCATTGCTGACCACTGAAATGATCAAAGGTATCTTCATGAGCGATCAGATGGATGCTTATCAGATGGTTGGGGAATTGCTGGTAGCAGCCAGACTGCAGGAGGGTTTGCGCCAAAGCATTGTGGAACGGATGGATGAAGGAACGCTTGAGGCATATATATACATATTAAAAATAATCATCGACAACAACCTGATTCGGTTCAGTTCGGTGGTGAGAGCGCTCGCCGTATGGACAGGGATCGGAATTGAAGCGGCGAATCAGCGTGTTGCCGCGCAATTAATTACTCAAGCACATCAAGCATTGACTGATCCTGCGGTGCGAGAGGAATGGCAGCAAAGCGCCAATTCAAACCAATTATTCATCAGTCTCTGGGCAACGGCTGTTATAGAAGAGAATGAGATGGAGCGAAAAGTCATCCAAATCATGGATCACGGGCAAGTATATCAGCAGATTGTTGCGCAATACGTACTTGCTAACAGTCAGAACAGAGGGCTGCGCTTAAACATGGCACGTCAGTATCTTGAAGTACAGGATCTGGAGTTGCTGCATTGGGTGATTGAGAATTATGATGCTATGTACATGTTTAACTGGAGCTTTGAAAATGGGGAGAATCAACGTAGTGTTCACGTCTGGCCGCTGCCTGTTTTTGAAGATAAAGCTGTGCGTCGGCGTGACTTTGATCTGTTTAAACAAATGCTGGCCTACATTCCGCAGGGAGGGGCTGGTAGACCATCCGGTGTCCTTGAATTTGTCCAATATCGGATCGATCCGGATGATGTAGTGAAAAAAATGCTGTACCTTGCTGCGTATGACATGGACCCGGAATGGATTGGCGAGGTCATTGCGCTCAAAGACAAACTAAGCCCGGATTTGCGAGGAGAATTGTTGTCCCAATTTGTCCATCATCCCGAGAACGAAGTACAAAGACAGTTTATTTTTGACAGTCTGTCGGATAAGAGCATGAACAACCGTGAGAATGCTCTGCTCAAAGCCAAGCTGTTGACGCTGACGCTCGAAGAGATGCTGCAAATGGAGGCGTTGCTCAAACTGAAAACGGGATCGTTGCGTCAGAAGACCATTCAGGTGTTATTGCTTCAGCCAACCGATCAGCTGATGGTATCCCTGAAACGACTTGTACAATCCAAAACTGAACTGCAGCGATTGGGTGCGCTGGAACTGTTGACCGAGATCTCCGTAGATCCACAACGCATGGAGCAGCAGGAGCGGATACAGCCAATCATAGCGTTAATCAAGACACCAACAGCCAAGGAGCAGAAGCTGCTGGACAAGCTCACAGAGCAGAGCAGCAGGTATACGGCGGCTAATGGATTCGGTTTGTATGATCCTTCATGGGAAAATCCACTGCTTCATGAAGAACGTGATCTCGGCGGCTTCAAGCCGAAGGACATGTTTACCCTTTCCCTGGAAAAAGCGAAGCAGTTTCTTGAAGGGTTGGATGCGTTGCTACATGAGCACAGAGACTATGAATATGAGGCAGAATATTATGCTGGCTACAAAGAAACCTTGCTTGTAGGTGCGACATTGCGTGCCATGGTCTTCATTCCTTATGATCAGCGGCAAGATATAGCATTATTGGAGCAGTTCCCTCTCCATAACATATGGGGAGAATATGTTCAGAAGAGTGGTCTGGATAGTAAAGAACTGCTGCAAATTTTGTTTGTGATTCGTTTGGAGGATCTGAACAAGAAGCTGGATAGTTATTACCGTTACTATTCCAACATATACGAATATAGTGAATTGGAGAAACACTGGCTGCTGGAAGGATGGCGCAAGGAATTTGCCGAAGAGGTCTATCCGGTTCAGTATATCCAGGACATGAAAAAGATGGTCAGTGAGCTTCGTTACGTAGATCAGGTGAAAACGCTGATTGAGGCCGTATATGAGGACAGTGATAAGTCAGATACATTTGAAATCGCTGAGCGGACATTGTATGCGCTGATGAAAATGATGCCTGAGGAACAAATGGAAAAGGAATCGGGCATACTTGCTCTCTTGTCTGGTCCATGGTTCTATATTGTCCGGGATCGTTTATATGACGATGAGAGTTTCATGCGATACTTCCAGACGATAAGCCAATTCGACCGATTAAATAAGGAAAGTAACCGGGGCTCCTTCCCCACTCTGAACGATTACCTACGTGCCTATGAATTGGACTTCATTGATGCACAGGAAGTCTACAAGCAGCTGCTTGTGGGAGATTCTCGTGCCCAGTTTATTCGGGAATTGACATCAAGCCGGTCCGACTGGATTACGGAGAAACCGGTATTGGCAGAACTGCGAAGAACCGTTGTTGAACGGATTTTGGAGATTGAGTTAACCCGAGGAGAGCTCTCAACAGAAGTAAGTACGCTGGCCATGAAGCTTGAACGCATTGAAGGTATGGAGCATTGGGTGCATCTCGTTGCAGCCATGGATCAGGATACCTTTGTCCGTGGATATATCTACAGCTACGGTGACAATACGACACGTAAAGAAACGTTTAGCCATCTGATCCAGGTTTGCCATCCACGTGATGGAGAGGACGAAGTGCTGCTGGGACAATTGCTGGCGAAGCATCCCATTCAGGAGAAGAAGCTCCTGGAAGCCGCAATGTACGCGCCGCAATGGATGGAGATTGTTGCGAAGCATCTCGGATGGGAAGGACTGCGCAGTGCAGCCTGGTACTTCCATGCTCATATCAATGAACGGTTCACTGCTGAAAAGGAAACCATTGTGGCGCATTATTCTCCAATTTCACCTCAGGACTTTAACGAAGGTGCATTTGATATCGCCTGGTTCGAGGAGGCATATGAAGCCGTTGGTGAAGAGCGGTTCAGTCTGTTGTACGATTGCGCTAAATATATCTCCGGAGGAGCCAATCACCGCAGATCACAGTTGTTCGCGGATGCGGCACTTGGGAAGCTGAAACTTGAAGATATGCGTCAGTCCGTGGAAGATAAGCGTAATAAAGATCATTTGTTGACCTACAGCCTGATTCCATTTGCAGAAGAACGGGAACAGGACCTGCGTGAGCGGTACGACTTCATTCAAAAGTTTCTAATGCAGAGCAAACAGTTTGGTGCACAGCGCCGTGCCAGTGAAGGTCTGGTATCCCAGATAGCGCTGGGCAACCTTGCCCGTAATGCAGGATATGCCGATGTTACCCGGCTGATGTGGGATATGGAAGCTCGCAAGCTGGATGAGATGAAATCCTATTTTGAACCCCATGAACTAGATGAGGCTACCACAGCCCAATTGGTCATTGATGAAGAAGGCCAGCCGGAACTGTTAATCGTAAGCAAAGGGAAAACACTCAAGTCTGTACCTGCCCGGTTCAAGAAAGATGGATATATCGCCGAATTGAAGGAATTAAAAACGGATCTGGTTGATCAGTATCGCCGGGCAAGACAGGAATTGGAGCGTTCCATGACGGCAGGCACGTCCTTTACGAGTGAGGAAGTTTCAAGTCTGCTGCAGAATCCGGTTCTTCGTCCACTGGTTCGCACGCTTGTGTTCCAAGCAGATGACAAGCTGGGCCGTTTCGATGTAACATCCGGTGGTCTGGTTACTCCGGCTTCGGATGATTCGGCAAGCTCGGTTCAAATCTTGACGGAACAAGATCGTCTACTGATTGCTCATCCATTGCATCTGTTCCAGAGTGGAAGCTGGAGTGAATTCCAACGGGATCTGTTCAACCGTCAGGAACGTCAGCCATTCAAGCAGGTGTTCCGTGAACTCTATCTTCCGAATGAAGATGAGCTGGCTAATGGAACGGTATCCCGTCGGTATGCAGGTTATCAGATTCAGCCGAAAAAAGCAGTTGCTCTACTTAAAGGACGTCAATGGACCGTCAGCTATGAGGAAGGACTGCAAAAGGTAAGCTATGAGCATAATCTGATTGCCAATCTCTATGCCATGGCAGACTGGTTCTCGCCCGCAGATACAGAAGCGCCTACCCTGGAGACGGTGCAGTTCTATGATCGGAAAACTTATAAACCTGTCGCGTTAAAAGATGTACCGCCAGTCTTCTTCTCGGAAGTCATGCGTGACATTGATTTGGTGGTTAGCGTTGCGCATGTTGGCGGAGTAGATCCGGAAGCCAGCTTGACCACGATTGAGATGCGTCACGTGATTGTGAATGAGTCACTGCGTCTGTTGAAGGTCGATAACGTACGCCTCGATGGAAATTACGCTCGAATTGATGGTGAACTGGGCGAGTATGCCGTTCATCTTGGCAGCGGTAATGTGTTTAAACAGGCGACGGGCGCGCTTCATATCGTACCTGTGCACAGTCAGCATCGAGGCAGAATATTCCTGCCATTCCTTGATGAAGATCCGAGAACGGCTGAGATTTTATCCAAAGTGATGTTATTGGCTGAAGACAAGAAGATCAAGGACCCGCAAATCCTTGCACAATTGCAGCAATGATTAGAAATATTGAGATAATGCCGTAGCCAAGCGGCATTAGATTGACGATACCGAGTGAACTTATCGAATATCAGGCAGCTGAAGCACCGGTCCAAGGTGACTTTGGCTGTCTTTTATTTTCTGTTTTTTGGTAAGGAGTCAGTGGTGAGTTGACTCAAGATTGGCAAGGGTGGGTACAGATTGAGTGTTGGGCATGGTAAAATTTGCGTAGAATGATATTAAAATTGATGTATTAACCAAATCAATCGCAGGATCGGATGGTTACATAATCGTTATATGGAAAAGGAAAAGGAGAATACGTTGGACATGTTAATCGCTTCATATCGTGAACAGGATCATGACAAGTTGGTTGAGATTTGGGAGAAGGCTGTTCGGGCAACACATACGTTTTTGGAAGAATATCACATCCAGTTCTATAAAAAAGTAGTGAGCGATGTGTTGCAGCAAAGACAAGTTGAGGTATGGGAAGCGCTGAATGCTGACAATGAACCCGTTGGATTTATCGGTTTGGATGATAACTTTATTGAGATGTTGTTTGTAGATGTCAGTCAGCACGGACAGGGTCTGGGACGTCTTCTGATCAACCATACCCTTAACATCAAAGGCCGTCACCTCAAGGTGGATGTCAATGAGCAGAATGCTGGAGCAGCCCGATTCTATGAAAAAATGGGATTTGTACAAATTGGTCGTTCCGAGTTGGATGGTTCCGGTAATCCATTTCCGCTGCTGCATCTGGAGATCAAGGCAGATCAGGCTGCAAGATAATCATCGGCGGACCACGAAACAGGAGAATATGACGAAGAGGAGCGTGCAGGATGACACAGATTAAGGTAACACCGGAACAACTGGATACAGTCAGTGGGCAATTCGCCCAGGCCCATCAGCAATTGTCGGGGTTTATGTCCACATTGGATAGCCAGATCCGTGTCATGCGCAGCAATTGGGACGGAATGGAGCGGGAGCGCTTTTATAACGATTATGCAGCGGCTCAAGGTACAATGAAGTCTGTCCTTGAGCTGGTCTTGTCCATTCAGTCGGAGCTCAAGAAAATTGCTGAGCGTTTCCGCACCACAGATGAGGATGTTGTGAACAAGGCTCTTATGGTGGCTTTGGCTGCGGCACAGACTCTTACGTCCCTCGGTAAAAATAAAGGTGATGGCCCGGGCAAAACGTCATCAGGTTCTCCGGAGAATATGGAGGATTGGGATAAGAAGGGCGCCGAGGATTACAAAAACTATGAGGAAATGTTGAAGAAAGCCGAGGAAATGGGTGACGAGAAACTGGCGCAGCAGCTTCAGGCCAGCATGAACGTTATTCGGCTTCAATATGAGGACGAAATCTACCAGACTGATCCGAACACGGGTAAGACGGTGAAGATTACCGAGGATTCGATTGTAGGTACGTATCAGGTTAAAAGCGACAAGGGTGAAACGACCAGCATCAGCCTGGATAAACAGGGCAATGTAGTGGATTACAACAAGGATACGAAAAAATATGAGTATTGGGACCAAACCCATACGACCAGTCAAGGGGAGCATCTCTTTGGCAAAGGAGCACAAACGGCTACAGCTTATGGAATCGGCCTGCTGTTGACCAGCAAGAGCGGATCTGCCTTTACAGAACATGCGACAGGGCTCGGTTCCTCCTTTGTTGCGGACAAGTTCCTGTTCTCCGTGCCAGAAGAAGGCGAGACGCGTACGATGATTTACCGAACCAATAAGGATAC
This sequence comes from Paenibacillus sp. ALJ109b, assembly GCF_010747435.1. Taxonomy (NCBI): domain Bacteria; kingdom Bacillati; phylum Bacillota; class Bacilli; order Caryophanales; family Paenibacillaceae; genus Paenibacillus; species Paenibacillus sp. ALJ109b. The sequence continues at coordinate 182,727 of NZ_JAAIFP010000017.1, read as the reverse complement.
GGGCAAAATCGAGAATATGATCGTGGTCACGCGTGGCGACAACGATATTGAATATATTCCATGGCGTGAGTATAACTAAGCCACGGTGCCAAGCCTTGTAGCCTCCATTCGGATACAAGGCAGATATAACCGAGGGCGGGCACATAGTGAGCCTGCCCATAAACAAACACCCGCACAACCTTCATCACAGGATGGCAAGGTTGCGCGGGTGTTTGTTGTTTGGCTTACCGTCCAGCCAAGGTCAGGTGACCGGGCCAGTAAGGGGGCTTTTTTTGCCCATAGATTAGTGTGTCTCTTCGTCCAGAAAAGGTTTGTTCACCGCATAATACATGAAGCCCATCAACAGTACGCCGCCCACCAAATTGCCGAGCGTCACCGGAATCAGATTATGAATAACCCCTCCGAATGAGATCGTCCCCGGATGGTTCAGTACCAGCGCAATCGCAAACGTACACATATTGGCGACGCTGTGCTCATATCCCGAGATGAAGAAACAGAAGACAAAGAGCATCATGGCGAACATTTTCGCGCCATTCTCCTTCATGAACATCGGTACAAAGAACGCCAGACATACGAGCCAGTTACACAGAATGCCCCGGAAGAAGAGCTGCATGGCCGGAGCTTCCATCTTGTGCTCTACGACACTCAGCAGAAAACCATTCACCTGAGATGAATCGAACAGACCCGTCAGGTAGATTAACAAGGCAAATACCGCCGCACCCATCAGATTTCCACTGTAACTTGCAATCCACAGCTTCACCACTTCGAACCATTTCAGTTTCTTGCGTAAGGCGGCATAGGTGTAGTAGAACGTATTTCCTGTGAACAAATCACCGCCACCATAGGCGATCAGAATAATTGCCGCGCCGAACGTGAGGGCCGCCATAGGGTATGTAAAAGGGGAATCCTCCATATAAAAGAAATTGCCCGTCTTGAACGCCACGATGACGCCAAACCCGATAAACATGCTGGCGAGCATGGAGCGTGCAAGGTACCTGATCAAGCTTTGTTTGTAAATCTTGTGTTTCTTCAGCGCCAGCTTCTCTACGTTGCGTAAACCTTCCGTTTCCATAATTCGCCCCCAATAGCTAAGTTGAATAATTGCATAAACTTACAAATCTCACCAAGTTCTTTTCATTATAACGAATTTTGAGGCAGATACACGTGATTTCAGAAAAAGAATGTAAGAAAGCGCAATGTGAGTTTTACGTGAATACGTATTATATGAACTGATATTATTTATTTTTTCATAATTTATTTGCACCTATTTCAATCCGATGGTCAATCCTTTTTTCATTTAACTTTTTGATCCAATGTTAACTGAAGTGAGGGTGAAGAAGGCTTTAGTAAGCACCTTTTAATTGGATAAAATGTTAGTTTTTTTGTTCAGAATTTGTTCAGAAAATCTTGATAAACTATGTGCCGAAAACGAAGTTTTTGGGGAGGAACAAGCATGAATCAAGATTGGAAAAAATTACTACTCACTTCAATTGTAGTGGGCATGCTGTGGGGAAATCAGATCGTCAACGCAGCCGATCAAACGGGAGGAGTAGCAAATCATATATCATCGGTCTTTACAGATCAAACCGATATCCGTTCCACTTCCTTGCAAGCGGTTCAGGAAGCGGTAAAACAAGGATTAATTGCGGGATATCCTGATGGCTCCTTTCATCCGAGGAAGCATTTGACTCGGAGAGAAATGGCCGTATTGCTGGCTAAAGCATCCCATTTAACACTTGATAAACCATCGCAATCGGTTCGGAATAATTCAGACTGGGCTGCACCTTATATTGATGCTATTCGAAAAGTAGGCTGGATGACTGGAGATGCATCCGGTAATTTCCGTGCCAACGATCCAATTCGACGGGAAGAACTCGCTTCCATCTTGGTAAGAGTTACAGGAGCACAAGGAATAAAGGGAGGTCAACAACAGACACTTTCAGATGAATCCATGGTAAGTAGTTGGGCCAAAGAGCAGGTACATACTGCATTAAAGCTTGGATTGTTGGAATCCAGTGAAGGAAGGTTCAGTTCCAAAGCTTTGGTGGAGCGGCAAGATATTGCCGGCATTCTGGTAGACGTTTTTCAAACGGGAGAGAGAACAGCTTCTCTGACTAAATTGGACGGAGATGTTGCCTACATCGACGGGCGTCCTTTTGTAATTAGTAAAGAGCTTCAAAGTATTTTGAATGATGGGAATAAAGATGCATTACAGAACGCTGTGATCACTTATGATACTCGAACACGTAATCTGTCTTCCTTGTCGGAAATTCAGATTGTTCAAGCAGGGACGGTTAAAGATCCAGTGACATTGGATCTGAAAGGTTCATCTTATAAGGGCGTGATTTCAGTCTCGGCGGATCATGTTGTTTTGAAAGCCGATACATTGCCACAGGTTGTCTTCAAACCAGGTTCGAGTGAAGTGACAATCGAAGGGGACATCGACGAAGTAATCATAAACACCACTAACAAAGTTAACGTTCAGGGAAGTGGGACGTGGAAACAGATTGTAATGAAAGATGCGAAGTCTGTTATTCAATTGCCTGAGACTGTAAAAACGGACAAGGTTATTCTTCCAAAGGGAGGAGCATCAACACAGATTATCCGCAGTACACCGACTGTAACGACACCATCCAGTAATACGTGGACTAGCAACTCTAATTCAGGTTCAGGCGGCTCATCAGGACCATCCACACCAACACCTGAACCAGAACCACCTGTTGTCATTGGACCTCCGTCTCCCGAGAATCAACCGCCGGTTGTTCAATCGACCATCCCCGACAAAATTGTATTTTTGGGAGAGGGTGCACAAGAGATTGATCTGAGCACTGTTTTTACGGATGCGGATGAAGATGAACTCAGTTATGAGATTTCAGAAATCGATCATAACATTGCTACTGTGGATATTCAGGGTTCAACATTGAGAATCCAGCCTATTGCTTTAGGTAATACGACGGTTACGGTGAAAGCTACGGACGGAAAGGGAGGAAGTATAACAACATCCTTTGGCTATTTTGTGAATCCGTTCGTTATAACCCCACCGATACCGCCAGTTATACCACCGATTGTACCGCCGCTACCTCCAATAAACCATGCTCCTGAAGTGGTGAAAACACTGCAAACTGTAGAAATTGAATTGGGTGCTGTAAGTGATCCGATAGATTTAAAAACTATTTTCTCAGACCCGGACGGAGATGAACTGACCTTCGTTGTATCCTCATCCGATAATCAAGTCGCGAGTGCTGATATTACAGACAGTATGATGTCACTGAATTTCTATTCTGTTGGATCTGCCACGATGACTGTAACTGCCAAGGACAATATCGGTGCAGCAGTGAAGAGCGAGTTCACTGTCGAGGTCAAAGCCCCTGTAGTTATTAATCATAAACCTACGGTAGCAGGGCAGATTTCTAAGTTGAATGTAACTTTGGGAAAGGTTAGCGATACGGTAAGCCTGGCTGGCGTGTTCGAAGATTCAGATGGAGACATTCTGACGTATACGGCAGAATCTTCGGATTCCAATGTAGTAGATACCAGTGTGCAAGGAGAAACATTGACATTGGGCTTCAAGAACGTTATTGGTTCAGCTACGGTTACGGTCAAAGCTACCGATCCTGATGGTGAAGAAGCTGAGACCACATTTACGGTTAACGTGGAAGACCCGGATGCAGGAAAGGGATTATTTATTTCTGAGGTAGTCTGGGGTGAGGAGTTCAATCAGGCAATTGAGTTGTATAATCCTACATCCAAACCGCTTAACGGAGGGGATATCACAATTGTACGCAGTGATTCCAATACTCCCATTACGCTGGACTCAGGCACAATCATTCCATCGAATAGTACGTTGGTTCTCGCAGAAGAGTTTAGTGAATTTTCAGATGAAGATTATTATTATTTGATTTTGGATCTGGTTGAGAATACGGAACCGGTAACGTTGACGCTATATTACAAAGGGGAAATCATGGATACGGCAGTTATTGTACCTGCTCAATCTTTGACAAGAAAATGGGACACTGTTCAAGGTGACAAGGTTTCTTATGAGCCATCCGAATGGAGCAATATCGGAGAAAACAATTATGATAACTTGGGCAAATTCGATTCTTTAATTACTCCTTAATTTCGTTTAATTCAACAGCAGATACAGAAGGAGAATACTAATGCGAAAAATGAAAAGAACAGCACAATTAGCCATGATTGCATTGCTCTTAAGTAATACTGTTCCAGTTGCTGCACAGAGTCGGGATTCAGCAGATCAGACGATAACCACATCTAGCATATCTTCAGGCTTCAATGCTACAAATCAGTTAAATGATTCGATGAATAAGGCTGTAGGCATGGGGTTCATCAAAGGAGATCCGGATGGGAACCTTCGGGCGACCGATCCGATCACCCGCCAGGAACTGGCGGTTGTTCTTGCGCAGGCTCTCGGACTAACAACAAGTAAAAAAGTTTCAGAGCCATTTGCAGATGTGAACTCAACTAGTTGGTCAGCACCTTCCATTCAAGCAGTGAAGAAGGCTGGTCTTTTGCAGGGAGATGCAAAAGGGTATTTCCATCCACGAGCGGAGATTACCGGACAGGAATTGATCACCGTTTTGGTGAGAGCAACGGCTTATACTACACAAGGTAATCAAATAGAGTCACTTCCTTTGGAATGGAAAGGGGCAAGTGCGTGGGCGGCTCCTTATATCCAAGCTGCTGAGAAGGCTAATCTTCTAAGTGAATATCAGGGAGAGAATAAAGTTAAACAAGGTCTTGTTCGGGGCGAAGCCATAGGTATGATGTTGTCAGCCATCTTCCCAGAAACCCGCCTGTCTGTGGTTCAGTCAATCCATGGAAGCCAAGTTCAGATCAACGGAGTTGTCTATCAGATATCTGAACAAGTGGCAGGTCTTCTGAATGAACGTGACAAGGCTGTACTTGATCAGGCTGGTATACAGTTTAAGAGCCAAGATAATACAATTACCGAAATTAACGCCTTGGAAATTAGAAAAGGCGGAAAATCAGCACAGACAGGAGAGGCGGAATTCAGCCGTAATCTGTTATTGAATGCTGGGGAAACCACATTGAATGGGGATCTGACGATTAAGGCGGACTTCACTTCGGTACAAGGGCTTAAGATCAAAGGCAAACTGACGATAGCACCAGAGATGGAACATGATTTCTATGCCAAAAATATAAAAGTCGAACAATCTATTTCAGTTCAGGGTGGCGACAGCAATACCGTTGTGTTCGAAGACTCTGTTCTAAACAATGTGAATATAGATAAAAGTGATGTACATGTGGTGCTCTCGGGCAGTACGAATGCTCAAGAGGTTAGCATTGAATCCGATAGTACTCTTGAAATTGCAAACACAGCTGAGCTGTCTTTGCTGAACATTGTAGATGGCGCAAGTAAGGTGGAATTGCAGGGAACTGTAGATACGATCAAGTTGAATACGTCACAGCCTCTGCAACTTAACGGTAATGTCAGCCTGCCACAATTAACGGTAGATGGGGTTGGGGCTGTTAATCTTAATGTAGCGGGCACCATTCAACAACTTCAGGTGAATAATGCAGCAGCACAGGTTAATATAACAGGGAATATTAAGGTTGCCGACGTTTCTCTGGCTGCTGGAGTACCATCTTCGGCCGTAAGTGGAAACACCGGAACAGTAACTTCGAATGCGGCATCTTCTTCGTCAGGTGGAACGGGAGGGAGCGAAACAACTCCTGTTGTTGCCAATCGATCACCTGAACTGCTGAAGCCATTTGAAAATCGCAAGTTTACGGCAAATGGTCAGGGTAAGACGTTAAACCTGAACGACTATGTGACTGATCCGGATGGTGATTCAATAACGTATACGGTTGCTTCGTCCAAATCCTCAGTAGCTAAGGTTGTGCTTAGTGGATCAAATCTCGAAATTATACCCTTGGAACATGGTACAGCCACAATAACTGTGTCCTCGAATGATGGTCGCGGCAAAAGGCTGAGGTCCACATTTGACGTCAACGTGAATGCACCACCTCTTCCATCACCGATCCCGGATCAAAAGCTTGTAGCCGGGTCAGGCAGCACAGATGTCCATCTCATGGTCTATGTTATGGATGATGAGAAATATGAATCGGAGCTGCTTTACAGTGTATTGAATAGTGCCCCGGAAATCTTGGATACGGAGATCGTAAAATCGGAATATGGGCAATCTGTATTGAGGTTAACGCCTAAAAAGGCGGGCGAAGTTGTTCTTAAAATCAAAGTGGATGATGGGCAAATCGCAGATGATGGCAGTACGGGAGTTACAGAACTCGACATGAGGGTTGTTGTTCTTCCACCACTGAATCGTGCGCCTATGGGAGAAGCTCCATCGAAAATAGACGTCTATCTGGGTGATGACATCCCTGTAGTGAAACTGAACGAGCTATATACTGATCCAGATGGTGATGCTTTAACGTATTCAGCAGCTTCATCCAATTCAGATGGAGTTACTGTGGAGGAAAATGCAGGTGAGTTGAAGTTAACTGCTCTTCAACTTGGAACTTATACCATATCGTATTCCGTAAATGACGGCAAGGGTGGAGTAACAAGTGGAACATTTGATATTAATGTAGATCCTGTACCGAATTTGAATCCGGTAGGACAGTCACCTAGTTCGATTAACGTATACTTGGGTTTCCTACCAGATCGAATTCCATCTGTTAACTTAAATGATTATTATAGTGATCCAGACGGTGACCCACTTACATTCAGCGCCAGTTCATCTGATCCGGATGGATTAATAGTGGAGGAAGTTTCCGGAGTACTGAATTTGACTGCTTTGAAATTTGGAGAATATACCCTTCACTTTTTGGTAGACGATGGTAGGGGTGGTTTCATTTTAACTGCATTTCAGATAAGCGTTAACCCTAAACCTAATGCTTCTCCAGTTCTTACGAGTAATCTACCTGCTCAAACGTTGTTTCTGGGTAGGGAAGATATTGTAATTGATCTCTCACAATATTTTAGTGATCCTGATGGAGATGTATTAGAATTTCAAACGCCAATTGACTTTAATAATTTCCTGATCGCAGAGATGAACATTCTAGAAAACAAGCTGATTATTCATCCCAAGCGAGTTGGTCAATTTCAAGCTAACATTATAGCAAAAGATGTATATGGCAAAGACGCAACAGCCTCTATTGATGTGGAGGTCTTAGAATCAGGAAGTATTGGTTCGATCCCGGATCAAATAATAACGTGGCCTTGGTCGACTTTGGATATAGATCTTACTCCGTACCTATTGAATTTTGACATAAGTACTTTAACGGTTGATGCCTCTTCTGGAGACGTCAATATTGCGGAAGTTTCTACCGCTGGCCCAAAGGTATCTGTCGCTCCAGTTGCGGAAGGACAGACAACCGTGACGTTGTCGGTTTATGATCAGTCTGGACGAAGGGAGCAGGTATCCTTTGGCATGACCATACAAGGCGAGCCTGCTGGACCTAATATATCACCAGAGGTTGTAAGCAGCATTTACGAACAAGTGTTAACACCAACGGTAACGAATGATCGTACGTTTGATCTGAGTCAATTGTTTAGTGATCCCGATGGAGATTCGTTACAATTTGCAATTAGCAGCAGTTCGAGCGAAGCAGTTAATGCAAGCATTAATGGTAGCCTGTTAACCTTGAAGCCGGGAACAGGTAATGCAGTAGCCCCATTAACCCTGACGGCGAAGGATGGAAAAGGTGGAGAGGCAGAGTATTCCTTTAATGTTCGTACCGCTTCTCTGGTGAATGCTGGAGTGATGCAGATCAATACGAAATCAGGGGTGCAGGATGCTCTAACCTATTCAACCTCGAATTTGTTCCCGGGACAGACAAGTTTCAAACTATATAGTGGCACACCAGATTCGACGTTTACGGGACCAGATACGATGAATACGACTCAAATTCCTTTAACCGCATCTCCGTTGTACTTCTGGATTATTGGAAATGATGGTAGAGCCGTGGTGGTTAAGGTCAATTCGCTTCCACAAGGCTCACCCGAGTTGTTCTTCTCTCAATACATGGATGCAGGAGATGGACGTAGTGTTGTCCAACTGTACTATACTGGTGACGGTAATCCGTCTCACAAGGCAACAGGTTATCAAGTGGACGTGTATCAGTGGATGAAAAAGACGTCAACGATGAAGGTGACGACGAAAAATGTATTCGATGTTATTCCAGGTATGCCCTATATAAACATCAATTATATTTTTTACGACTTTTTTGATATCACTTCAGCCACGTACTACAACGATGAACTGGAATTGTACAATCCGAATGAGTACAATGTGGTTGCGTTGGTTCTCAAAAAAGACGGACGAATTGTGGACGTTTTGGGAGATCCATCCTCGCATGATCAATTTATGCCTGCTGGTGGGACATTTATTCGCAAACGTGGGATTTACACGGGTTCACAACAGTTTTCATTAACAGGTGAATGGAACGAGCTCCCTAAAGGAACTTTACAGTACGTGGGTAAACATACGCCGTAGAGTTGAGGGTAATAAACCAAGAAATACAGTTTACTAGGTAGTATGTTTCATGAATGATATTAAAAATCCTCCATGCTCTGAACTTGAGTATGGAGGATTTTAATATTTAACCGGAGATGGATACATATAGGATCTGAGAATCTCGATCTTCAGTTCCTCTGTACGTTCGGACAGATTTCGTAGCAGCTTTATCACTACCTTGCTTCGAATGCAGTACCCGCTTCGCGGAAGAGCCAAAATCAGGATCGAATTGAAGTGACTCTAATGCGGACTTGGCACCAGAAACATGTTGATGTGCAACGAGAATAGCGAAGGCCGCTCCTTTGACCAATATGTAGGCACCCCCCTCCAAAACCTCCTGAGCCAACTTGATCTCGGTTTCTGTAATGGGCAGAAGAGCGAGGGTTTGCAAGACATAATTCTGTACATCCTCATCTTCTTCTGGATTACGAACAAGTTGCGCGGCAGTATGAAGGATTTCACCCAGAAGAGCAGAGGAGCCTGTCATACCAAGAGCGCGCCATGCTTCGATGCGTATGAGATCTTCTTCGTGTGGATCCATACCAATATTGAGAACTTGCTGAGTAAGATGGTTATCCGTCAGTTTAATCAGATCACGAAGTGCCTGCAGTTTTTCTTCTCCACTGACAGCGTTAAAATCAGTCTGTTCATTGTTGTTATGATTCATATCAGACATATCCGATCATTCACCTCCAGAAGTATGTTAGGGCTGGGGCGGAAGAATGATTGGATTAGCAGCCAGCGCTTCCTCAACAATCTGTTCGGGTGTCAGATCTCGATCATCCCAGAAAATCAGATTGCTGATCTCTGCATGAGGCAATTGCTGCTGTAGCTCGGTGAGCATGTCATCCAGCTCATCTTCGGTTCCTTCCGCATTCATCAGCTTGCGAACTAATTCGACCAAGTGCAAATGATTGGACATATCGATACCTCCTGAATGATTCATAGAGTGAATAATTTAGTCTTTCATAGGTTGATCCAATGGATCATACGTAACGATCACTGGTAGAAATTTGGGCTCAAGCATCAGGGTAATGAGCTGATCGTTTTGATCAGCATAAGAAATGAGATAGCTTCCAAAATGAGATTCATAGATGAAATCCCTGTATTGAAAGGAGCGTTCCGGATACTTTATGTTTACATATAGCATAGTTACCCCTCGGGCAAAGGTTGCTTTCAACATAGGAATTTGGGCCAAAAGTATAATTGCGACCAGAACAATGGCTGTACGTTTAGTGAGACGGGTCAGATGGATTCCCCCATTAGAAAATGATTTTTACCAATTAATGAAGGTCCATCTAAAACCAGATATCACTCCACGAGTATAGCAAGATTGCCAAACTGCTCTCCCTTTTCCATACGTTCGAATGCTTTCGCTGTGTCTTGTAGCGGATATATGCTATCGATCACAGGATGTAAATTGTGTTCTTCCACCCATTGCAGCATCTGGACAAACTCTTCACGGCTGCCCATGGAGGTGCCAATCAGGCTAATTTGTGGGAAAAAGATCGAACGTATCGGAACATTCAGATCATCTCCAGAGCTTGCGCCATACATCACGATACGGCCACCTGGTCTGATTATATCAAAATATTTGGGGAACATGGCTTGTCCGATGCTATCCAAGATGAAATCGACAGGATCAAGATCGTTCTGCAGATTCCAGTCTGCATGACTGTCCAGAGCTTGGAAAGCGCCCAGACGCAGAGCCTCATGTCTCTTGGCTTCACTTCTGGATGTAACGGTTACCTTGGCACCCACGGCTACGGCCATGAGCAGGGCATAGGTCGCTACACCGCCGCCAATACCGGGAATGAGGATATGTTCATCCTGCTTAAGTCCGCCACGAGTGAATAAGGCGCGGTATGCTGTCAAAGCCGAAAGGGACAACACTCCTGCTTCCGCCCATGATAGATGAGAGGGTTTGGGCAAGGCATTTTTAGCAGGCAGCGTAATATATTGTGCGAGAGTTCCATCCGTAGGGCCTCCTACAATATCGGGCACAATGGGCACGTCTACTGCGTGGTCCCAACCGAGAGTAGGGTGGATAATGACCTCATCACCTACAGATAAGTCCTCTACACCTTCTCCAATCGCTATGATTACACCTGCTCCATCGGAACCAAGAATGAGTGGTGTGTCCTGGAATGTACGTCCTGCCATGATGAACAGATCACGATGGTTAATGCCGGCGGCGTTTAACTGGATTTTCACCTCACCATATGCAGGCGTTCTATCTGCAAAATCTGTATATTGCAGACCTTCAAGGCCGCTTTGGCCGGAATGTATCATGGCTTTCATTTTCAAAAAGTTCCTCCCTGTCTAGATCGAAATTCACTACTGAGCCTCATTGTACAGATAGGGCAGATTCACGTAAAATGAACAAAAATGAATGTCAGTATCAATTCAGATAATAGATAACAAGCAGGTGATCAGGGCATGGATGCAGGAGATTTAAAAATATTTCAGGCGGTTGCCCGCGAAGGCAGTATCAGCAAAGCAGCAGTAGCGCTGAATTATGTGCAATCCAATGTAACAACACGAATTAAACAGTTGGAAGATCAGCTGCAAGTACCACTGTTTCATCGCTCCAACCGAGGCATGTCGCTCACACCAGCGGGTGAGAATTTGCTGGGATATGCGGATAAAATATTACATTTATTATATGAAGCGGAGCAGGCAACGCAGATCGGAAATCGACCTGCAGGGATGCTTCGTCTTGGTGCGATTGAGACCGCAGCCTCCAGTTATCTGACGCCGCTGCTCGCTGAATACCGTTTATGTTACCCCGAGGTGCAACATTCGTTAATTACAGGGGGGACACATGAACTCAATCAGAAGGTCATTCAACATGAGCTGCATGGAGCTTTGATATATGGCCCGATCGACCACCCTGAGCTGAACTATATGAAAGTGTACGACGAAGAATTGGTACTGATTGCCGAACCTGGAACCCATGAAGTGCATGATTTATTGTGCAAACCGATGTTGTTTTTTGAAGTAGGCTGTACCCATCGCGCGCAGGCAGAAGCCTTTTTGAAAGATCAAGGCGTGCACACCCTCAACGTTACGGAATACGGAACACTGGACACCATTATGAATGGCGTATCTGCGGGAATAGGTGTGTCATTGCTCCCACGATCCTCGGTTACGAAAGCTGAAGGGAGAGGCGAGGTTACAGTGTTACCTTTGCCTGATCCGTATTGCAGGTTGGAAGTAGGATTTGTGCATTCCCGGAGTGAGCATCAATACGGAGCGCTGGGTGCACTGGTCCAGATGATAACGAACCAAAAAACCAGAACAATAAAGGAGTAAATAACCTTGGAGAATACAGAGTTAACATTAGCGGAAGCTTTTAATCAGGCAGAGTTTATTATAGGTGGTCACGGAAGTCGTAAAGTCAAAGTACTTCAGAAAGCGCTGGAGCAGGTGGATGGGGAACAGTATAGTGATCATTATGGCAACGGTAAAATCATTGATCAATTCCAGCAGCAGATGGCTGACGTTCTGGGCAAGGAATCGGCTGTATTTTTCCCCAGTGGTACGATGGCACAGCAAATCGCCTTACGTATCTGGTGTGACCGCAAAGGCATCAAGCGGGTAGCTTATCATCCTTTATCTCATCTGGAAATCCATGAGGAAGACGGACTGAAAGAGTTACATCAGATTGAATCCATTTTGCTGGCGGACAAGGACCGACTGATTCGATTGGAAGATGTAGAGGGGATGAATGAGGAAATTTCCTGCCTGTTGCTTGAACTACCTCAACGCGAGATTGGTGGACAATTGCCTGCCTATGAAGAGTTGGAAGCAATCTCGGCTTATTGCCGTGAACGTGGAATCAAACTTCATCTGGACGGGGCACGCCTGTTCGAAATCACGCCTTATTATCAGAAGACACCCGCCGAGATTTGCAGTCTGTTCGATAGTGTCTACGTGTCTTTTTACAAAGGCATTGGAGGAATCGCTGGGGCCATATTGGCAGGAGATACGGATGTTATGCAAGAATCGAAAATATGGAAGCGTCGGCACGGCGGCGATCTGATCGGCCTATATCCATATATTCTTAGTTCTCAATATTATTTCAATGAACGGATTGGCAAAATGGGGCTTTATTATGAGCAGGCGAAGGAACTTGCTTCCTTGTTAAATGCGTGTCACGGTATACGTACATTGCCAGAAGTACCCGTCTCCAATATGTTTCACGTACATTTTCCTTTGGCTCAAGCCGAGGTGGAGGGTATTCTGGCATCCATGACTCAGCAATTCGGGATAGGGATTACTTCATACTTGCAGCAGACCAGTGCTCATAGTTGTGCCTTTGAATTGTCAACGGGGGATCGATATCAGAATGTACCCAAGGACAAGCTGCATTCAGCGCTACAATGGCTGGATGGAGAACTACGGAAACATGTGAACTAAAATAAAGCTATGCGTATTCTGCCTTATCCACTTGCTGGATAGGGCATTTTTGTTGCAGGAAAAGAAAGATAGCTGACGAAAGGTACTTTAATGCAGCAATAACAGCAATAATGCAGCTTCCGGTATCATCGCGTCGTTAATAGTGAACATATTCGTGGAACACAATTTCATTGATTTTCATTTATAGAGGAGGAGTTCAAGTGAAGTCAATAAGTTTGGAGCCCATTCGTGATCTTTTGGTGGAAGCTTACAATACAACCATGGGAGAAGGGTGTACTCCTGAAACGCAACAGAGCATTGAGGATTTTGAGCAAAAGCATAACGTGAAATTGCCCGTAGCGTATCGTGAGCTCTTGCTTGAATTTGGTGCATGCAACTTCGGCGATCCTGCCTTGTATTCGGTGAAAGAATTGAATTGGGCATATCCCGAGTTCCTGGATGTATACCGTGAATATGAGAAGGAATACGAGTTGCCCGCTGAGCTGCAACCATTTCCAATTGGTGGATTTGGCGAAGGAAGCATTGCTATACTGGATCAAAATTCTGGCAAGGTCCTGATGTTAATCCACGATGCGGGAGAACTTCCTCTTCGTGAGATTGCCGTGGACTTTAATGAATTAATGACGATGCTGGCTGAATCAGCTGTTTGGGTTCAGGAACAGATGAAGTAACAGGCTAGTCGGAAGGGAAGTAAACCAGGCATATGGATATTCGAAAATTACGATACTTTATCACCGTGGCGGAGGAGCTTCATTTCCACCGTGCGGCTGAGAAATTAAATATGACGCAGCCGCCGCTGAGCCAGCAGATTCAGAATCTGGAGGAAGAGCTCGGCGTGAAGCTATTGGAACGCACGAAAAAAATGGTTCGTCTCACGGCAGCCGGTGCCGTATTTCTGGAACAGGCGAGGCTGATCATGGCCCAACTTGAGCGATCCATCCAGCTTACGCAGAAGGCTGACCAGGGCATCATTGGACATTTAACGGTTGCTTTTGTGGATTCGGCTTCGGGGAGTATTATGGTCGATGTGTTGAGAAAATTCCGTGCGGCGTACCCGCAGATTGAACTTACGTTGCGTGAGATGACCTCGTCCGAACAATTGCAGGCACTAGCAGATGGACAGATCCATATTGGATTTTTGCGGTATCAGGATCACAACGGACATTTGTCGTTCCGGGTCTGTCAGACGGAAACATTAATCGCAGTGCTGCCAGACCATCACCCTTTAGCTTCACAGACTCAGGTGTCAATCACCGAGCTGGCGGACGAAGATTTTATTTTATTCCCGCGGCATCTGGGCTCTCCGTTCCATCGTCTCGTTCTGGATTATTGCAGGGAGCATGGTGTAGATCCTCGTATTACACAGGAAGCCATTCAGATGTACACGATTGTGAATCTCGTGGCAGCGGGCATGGGCATCTCCATCGTTCCTTCTTCAGTAGATGTGTTCGAGCGGAGGGGTGTGGTATTTCTACCACTAATAGAAAGTCCGCCCTCCGTACCGTTGTACACAGCATGGCGGACGGACATGAATCAGGAAGTGATTTCCCGTTTTATGAATATTGTAGATGAATGTATTGATGAGGAAAATAAGTTGAGCTAAAAATGATTTACACTTTCACTACGATGACAGAACAACCTTCCAATCGGAAAATCTGGGGATAAGCGTATGCTTTCGAAGTAGCTTTCTTGTAGAAAGCTTGTAGCTTCGCTTTTTCAGGTTTTTTCTGTCCTCTCCGTTGTCGTGTAAATGATTAGTTCAACTTATATAGTATGTTTAGAGTAGTTTAAGAAGAGCTACTAACCCGTCTTGGCAGGATCTCTTTCAATCCATTCATCTAATATTTCATCAATGCGGGACAGGATGTCCCGATCCAGTTGAACACCAGAGGCTTTCACATTCTCAAGGACTTGCTCTGGACGGGATGCCCCAATAATGACGGATGACACATACGGATGCTGGAGAACCCAGGCGACGGCGAGTTGAGGCAGCGTCAGCCCGATCTCTTTCGCCAATGGAATAAGTTGCTGCACAGCAGTCAAAACGTCGTCACGTAACCACCGACCAGCAAGATTGTTGAAAAAGGGTGCTCCAGCCTCGGCAGCTGCACGTGATCCGGCTGGCAGCGCTTCGTGCGGAATATATTTACCAGATAGTATGCCCTGAGCCAGGGGAGACCATGTAATGTGGCCCAGACCTGCTTGTGTACTTGCTGGCACAACTTTCTCCTCAATAACACGCCATAACATCGAATACTGTGGCTGGCTTGCAATAAAAGGCACGCGATGCTCCTTAGCTAATGCGGAACCTTCTTCAATCTGAGCCGCAGTCCATTCGCTAACTCCAATATAGTGAACCTTGCCCTGACGAACCAGATCGGCAAACGCAAGGAATGTTTCCTCCAGCGGCGTATTTGGATCATAACGGTGAGCATAATAGACATCGATATAATCGGTTTGCAATCTTTGCAATGAAGCGTTGCAGGCCTCAAAGATATGTTTGCGGGAAAGTCCTCTGTCGTTGCGACCTGAGCCAGTTGGATGACAGACTTTGGTGCACAGCTCAATACTTTCTCTTCGGATCTCCTTTAGAGCATGTCCTAACACAGTTTCTGCCTTGGTGTTGGAATAGACGTCTGCCGTATCAAATGTCGTGATGCCTGCCTCCAAAGCAGCTCGGACACAAGCTTTTGCGGTTCCATCATCCACTTGTGCTCCATGTGTAATCCAGTTGCCCAGTGAAATCTCACTGACGGTTAGACCGCTGTTTCCCAATTTGCGATATTCCATTCGTGACGCCTCCCTAAGTAATCTGGACTCCATTGTAGCAATGGCAGATTAATAGGTGAAATATCTTTTAACCCCATCTTTAATATGAAAAAGATATCATTGAGTTTTCTCTTGTAACGAAAACGTATGGTTAAACGTGCTCATTGTTCCTGCATGTATTTGCGATATAAGGCTGGCGTAATCTCCTCGAATTTCTTAAATATTTTGATGAAATAACCCGATTCATTGAACCCCAGTTCATCACTGATCTGTGACACGGGCATGTCCGTAACTTCCAGCAATTGCTTGGCCCATTTGATTTTGAGTCGTGCAATATAAGTCGTGAAGTTCTCACCTGTTTCCTTAGCAAACAGCCTGCTGAAATAACTTGGACTCAGGTGGCACAGATCGGCCATTTGTTTAAGCGAGACTTGCTCACTCTTGTGACTGTGGATATATTCAAAGGCAGGTTGGAGCACCGGGCTGGAGCTCTCTGTATCACTTGGACTGTTTTTAAGATAGGCATCTGCAATCGCATTGGTCATTTCTTTTTTGATCGACTCAATATTACGGATGGAGTATCCAGGCAAAATAGTGGACAGATTCAGAGACTCCTGATGACCCGAAGCTTTCTCGAACATTTCCACCAGCAAATTTTTGTTCAGTGCTTCCTCCACGATGTAATTACAGAGTAAAGAAAGCATGTTGGAAATTTTCACAACCTCTTCATAGGTCATGACAGGCAACTGGTCATAATCGTCCTGTAATTCCTTTAGCTTTGCAGCATGCATAGGCACGTTCTTGGACGTGACGATCTGTTCCAGTTCCGTACCTTTCTCCGGGTCAGCGAGCTTTACCTGTCCTGCCATTACCGCACCGATATATTTCCCATCAATCGTGATTGGAATCGCAATATCCACGATATTGAAATGACAAAGATAAACATAAGGCTCATTCAATCTAACGGCCTCCAGACCACCGCGAGAATCACATTTTTGGCAGTAGGGGAGCAGTTCGGGATCTTTGCGAACATTTTGGCAAAAGGCCTGACAGCTGCTATGGCTGGTTACGGGAATGCCTTTATAATCAACGGTTAGAATAGCCAGCTTGGTCACAGTGGCAAGAGAATCCTGTAGACGCTTCCATTTATTCAGGTCGAGGATTTTATTGATGTGCAGATATTCTTTAATCATGGGTGGAACCCTCCATAGCTAACCTGATGAATGATTTCGTTCGTTAAAAGTTAGCAAGTTGTACATATTAAGATGAGTTAATGACGGGTAATGTATAGATGATGTCAAAAATTAACCTATCGCATGACAATAAGATACCATGATTCCGTTGAAAAGCAAAAAATTACGATTGCAAATTATAATAATTTGTTATCAAAGTCCACTGTAAACCTCACATGCATGGTATATATTTAGGTTAATGTGAGTATTTAAAATTTAATGTTTAAGTTCATCCAAGAATTACATCAGATAGCCTTGTTGAAGGTATGGAGGTCACTTATGCAGCAAACGAAAACGAACTTATATCATCCATAGGAGGTTTATATCATTATGAGAAAAGCTTTTATTAGTCCAACGAAATATGTGCAAGGCGAAGACGAATTGTTAAACCTCGGTTACTTTGTGAAATCTTTTGGTGAATCTGCATTGTTAATCGCACATCCGGATGATGTACAGCGTGTAAAAACGAAGCTCGATGCAACGGCACAGAAATTCAATATTACGTTTGTTGAAAGCGGTTTTAGAGGAGAATGTTCCCGGGACGAAGTTGCTCGTCTCCAGGAAATTGCGAAAGAAAAAGGATGCACATGTACGATTGGTCTCGGTGGCGGTAAAGCGATCGATGCAGCCAAATGTGTGGCAGAAGGCGAAGCGCTAATCATCTGTCCTACCATCGCAGCAACGGATGCGCCAACAAGTCACTCTGCTGTGTTGTACACGCCGGAAGGTGCTTTTGATGACTACGCTTATTTCAAACAAAGCCCAAGTGTTGTTCTCGTGGACACAACGGTTATTGCAAACGCACCAACACGTTTCCTTGTATCGGGTATGGGTGACGCGTTGTCTACGTACTTCGAAGCAAGAGCTACAGCGAAGTCGTACTCTCGTGTGAACGCAAGTCTGCCGATGGGTTCCCGTGAAGGATACACGCCATCCGCAGTAGGTACGAATGCAGCACTTGCTCTTGCAAAACTGTGTTATGAAATGCTGCTGACTGATGGATTGAAAGCAAAAGTAGCTAGTGACAGCAACGTCGTGACTCAAGCGCTGGAAAACATCGTTGAGACAAACATTCTGTTGTCTGGACTTGGATTTGAAAGTGGCGGTCTGGCTGCAGCACATGCGATCCACAACGGTTTGACTGTTCTGGAGGGTACACATCACTTCTTCCACGGTGAAAAAGTATCATTTGGTACGATTGCGCAACTCGTCCTTGAAAATGCACCAACCGAAGAGCTGCATGAAGTCATGGACTTCTGTCTTGCAGTGGGACTGCCTGTAAGCTTGGCGGATATCGGTGTAGATACCATTACTCAGGAAGAGTTGTTGAAGGTGGCTGAGATCGCATGTATTCCGGAAGAATCCATTCACGCCATGCCGTTCCCGATTACTGTTCCTGAAGTGGCTGCTGCCATTGCGGCGGCTGACCGTATCGGACGGGACTACAAAGCAGCTCGCCAGGAGGCGAAATCATGAAGAAAATCATCAATCAGGCTGAAAATGTTGTCATGGAAATGTGCAACGGGATTGCGCTGGCGCACCCGGAGCTTGAATTTTTGAAAAAATATAAGGTCATTAAACGCAGAGATATTAATGGGG
Source organism: Paenibacillus sp. ALJ109b (assembly GCF_010747435.1). Classification (NCBI taxonomy): domain Bacteria; kingdom Bacillati; phylum Bacillota; class Bacilli; order Caryophanales; family Paenibacillaceae; genus Paenibacillus; species Paenibacillus sp. ALJ109b. Next base: position 164,189 of record NZ_JAAIFP010000017.1, on the reverse strand, counting down.
ATAAAGTCAGCCTCATCAGCGGCGGTGGCAGTGGACACGAACCGGCTCATGCGGGTTATGTAGGTAAAGGCATGCTGGATGCTGCGGTCTGTGGAGATGTATTCGCATCCCCTTCCCAGATTCAGGTATACCAGGCGATCAAGGCCACAGCCAGCAATAAGGGTACGCTGCTAATCATCAAAAACTACAGCGGCGACATGATGAACTTCAAGAACGCGGCGCATCTTGCCGAGGAAGATGGCATTGACGTGCAATATGTACGGGTTGAGGATGACATTGCTGTTCAAGACAGTCTGTATACGGTAGGACGCCGCGGCGTTGCCGGAACCGTACTGGTGCACAAAATCGCTGGAGCCGCAGCCGAAGAAGGCCGCAGTCTGGCAGAGGTGAAATCCGTTGCCGAGAAAGCAGCGCAAAATGTACGCAGCATCGGATTTGGATTCACTTCCTGTACCGTGCCTGCCAAAGGAACACCGACATTTGAAATCGCTGAAGATGAGATGGAATTCGGTGTAGGAATTCATGGTGAACCAGGCATACGCCGCGAGAAATTGGTATCTGCGGATGAGCTTGCAGGACGCATGGTTGAAGCACTGCTTGCAGACATGAAGCTGGACAACGATGCTTCCGCTGAGATTGCTGTGCTCGTCAATGGCTTTGGCGCTACACCTTTACAGGAGCTTTATCTGCTCAACAACTCGGTTCAGCGTGAGCTTGCACAACGTTCAGGTCTGGGTGTAGCCACTACGTTTGTTGGCAATTACATGACGAGTATCGATATGGCAGGCGCATCGGTAACTATCCTGAAACTGGACGATGAACTGAAAACGTTGTTGTTCAAGGAAAGTGATACACCTGCTTTCAAAGTGTCTGGTCCTCCAGTAGCGCAAGTGGCATATTCCGAAGCGTTGGAAGCCGTCGTGACTGAAGATGCGCCTGTATCCTATGAAGTGGAGACACCTGCAACGTCTGCGGTGATCAACAACAATCAATTCTCCCTGGATAATATCGTCTACCTAATCGATAAGATGAGTGAGATCATTATCAAGAACGAAGTACCGTTCTGTGAACTGGATTCCCATGCGGGTGACGGCGACTTTGGCATGAGCGTAGCGAAGGGCTTCAGACAACTCAAACGCGAATGGAACCATATCGTGAACGAAGAGAAAAAGAATATCGGTTCATTCCTCGATGCATGCTCTCTTGTCATTATGGAATACTGCGGCGGTGCATCCGGCCCAATCTGGGGTTCGGCATTCCGGGCAGCAGGCAAAGCCGTTGGTGACAAGCAGCAATTGAACGTTGCAGAATTCGCCGACATGATGCAGGCGGCAGTGCAGGGGATTCAGTCTACAGGTGAACGCTCTTTTGGACGTGGAGCCGTAGTGGGCGACAAAACTTTGATTGACGCACTTGTTCCTTGTGCAGACTCATGGACGCAAAGTTCGAAGTCTGGAGATGACTTCAAAACGGCGTTTGCCAAGGGTGCAGAAGCGGCAGTAGAGGGCGCGAAGAAAACAGAAGACATCGTGGCACGTATGGGCCGCGCGGGTGCTGTTGGTGATCGCAGTCTGGGCTACCCGGATGCTGGCGCATATGCGCTGGGTGTTATTTTCACAGAGCTATCCGAGTCAATGAAATAAATATGGAGTGCAACGAGATTACACTTGGCCACTCCGATTGCAGACTATACTTGATTTAGACACTCAGGAACTAAACAGACAGAAAACCTTTCGATCTCTCTTGCCCCCGGATTTCAATGATTTTCCCCTGAAGGGAGAAATCCGGTGATAAAGGAGCACGCTCCGCTTCTTCAGGTCCTTTCTGTCTGTTTCGCTCTTGTATCTATACCAAATTAATATGACTGCATCTCCGTTTTGGTGTAATCATAGGTACAATCCATATCCAACGTTTCATTAAACGTGGATAGTGGATATTAAGTAAGGAGACCGCTCTGTAGCTTGGCTTGCAGAGCGGTCTTTTTGATATGGAAAACGGAGATGTGGGGCGGGAAATTTGGCTTGGCGGTTCCAGATAGTGTAATCTGGAGAGTATGGATAGCCATTTGAACGAGAAGGGATCGGGATGATTCGATGACGCAAAAAATCTATTATGACTCCGCGTACACACGGGAGTGGCATACACAAATTACAGGCAGAGTGGACAAGGAAGACGGTATATATGTCACGCTGGCAGAGACTGCTTTTTATCCGCATGGGGGTGGACAGCCTTGTGATCTGGGGCAGATCGGTGGCATTGATGTGTTGGATGTGATTAGTGAAGATGGTGAGGTGCTGCACAAGCTGGAGCGTGCGCCGGAGCAGAATGACGTGGATTGCCACATCGATTGGCAGCGCAGATTCGATCATATGCAGCAGCATAGCGGGCAGCATTTGCTGTCGGCTATTACGCTGAAGCTGGCAGATGCGATGACGCTCAGCTTTCATCTGGGGACAGATTATATCACGATTGATGTGGCCGCAGCCGAACTGGAAGCGAACCAACTGGCTGCAATTGAAATGGAGGTCAATCAGCAGATTTACCGGAATGCCAGAATCAGCAGTTCCTGGGTCACGGCGGAAGAAGCGGCCAGTCTGCCGCTGGTGAAGCAGCCTTCCATAACTGAAGATATTCGCATCGTGGAGATCGAGGGTGTGGAATATAACGCTTGTGGTGGAACACATGTGTCAGCCACTGGAGAGATCGGGATTATTAAACTGTTGAAAACCGAGAAAGTGAAGGGCGGCACCCGGATTTATTTTAAATGCGGATACCGAGCACTGAATGAGTTCAACGCCGCGCAAAGCGTGCTGACCGGAATTACAGCCAAATTGAAGACCAGCCGGGAAGAGCTTGCGGATCGGATCGACAAAATGGAAGCAGAACAAAAGCAGCTGCAAGCAGAGCTGAACGCTGTAAAATCTTCCAATGACGCTTATTATGCGCAAGAGCTTTTATCTGCACGGGAAGGGCTTGTCATTGCTCAAATCTTTGAGGACAAATCGCTCAAGGATATGCAGAGTCTGGCGACCAAGTTGACATCAGAACATGAGGGACTTGTACTCTTTGTGAGCATCTCGGAGGCCAAAGTTGTATTGGCACAGAACGGGCAGCCGCCGGAGTGGGCTTGTGGACCTTTCTTCAAAGGCAATCTCGGAGCCTACCAGGGCAAAGGTGGCGGTAGCGACAAGATGGCTCAGGCGGGCTTTGCCAGCAGCGAAGATGCGCTCGCATTTTATGAATTCACGAAGGACCAACTGGGACATCATTAATCTACCTTCCCGCTGATCGATATGGATTGGACTCGATGGATCGTGAAGCGAGATCAATAGCAGAGGAGGTATCCGTAGATGACAGAACGTATTCCGTGCATACGAGAGGAGTGCCCAAATACAATTTTGCCAGCAACGGCTGCCAGAACAGGTGGGTACTGCATGCCTTGCAAGCAGGAGATGGAACGTGAGGCACATCAAAGATACATTGAAGCCAATCGGCAGGATGTGAACTTGTATGAGGGAATCACGGACCCTGTGGAGATTTTGAAAATTATGCATACACGCCAGGTTCATGATCCGCTAATTCGTTATGTGGCATATGAGCATTCCAAAGAACAGGTATATCTGTCCTTGTCTACGGAGCAGCAAGCCCTCATGGTCGATTATGCGATGCAGCTGATTCGCACAGGGGATGACGATACAGGTAAAGATATTTTGGTGTATCTGGTCTGTTACCATGATACGTCGTTGTGTGCACAGATTCCTGAGCTGTTGGAGCGCGAAATCTACTACCCTGTCATTTTGTATAAGAGCGCCTCGGCTGAAGTACGTGATCAACTGTTGCAGCGGGTGAACACCGATGATGAGAATCGGAATAATCTGTTGCTCATGCTCGCCTATATTGGAGATGAAGTGGTTGTACGTCAGTTCCAGCAATGGAGGCAGTCTCCACCTCGCTGGGCAGATCAGCTGCATGTCGCACCAGAGCACTATACTACCGAAGCCGGTTGGGAGTTAACGAATAAAGGCCAGCGCAGGGATTTATTTATCACTCCAAGTTATTCACTCTATAAAGTAAAAGAAAATGAAGGGGCTGACGACACATCTATTGGCGATCCGATCTCCATGCTGTTGACCGGTGACGATAACTGTGAGTGGTGTGGCAGTCAGTTAACGACCTTAATTGATCTGGATGTACGGCATCCAGCACTGCAGGACGTTGCTTGGAACAGTGAGCGACTTCAAGTGCAGACTTGCGTTATGTGTAGCTGTTATGGTGTCGTTTATATGGAGATGGATTCAGCATGTGGACCGTGCTGGAGTGCGCATAATGTGATGCCGATGGGAGCGGATGATCTTGACCCGGATGACTATGTTCAGCTTGCACCGGATGCAGGCCGGCAGTTTCGGATTGCGACTGCACCACGTCATGCGTTCCATGGCAGTGAGTGGGCGATGGAGCCTTCTACATCCCAGATTGGGGGCCATCCCGGATGGGTTCAGGACGCGGAGTATCCGAATTGTCCATGCTGCTCTTCTAGGATGAGGGCCGTTGGACAAATGGACTGGAGCGAGGTTGAGGAATCCGGGGATGGCATGTATTACATGTTCATTTGCGAGTCGTGTCAGATGACGGCGGTATCTTATCAACAATCCTGATGAGGGAACTCTAATGATCTGTTATTGCATAGATGCGATTTAAATTGTATTGACAGCTGCATACCCAAAAGGGGCTATCCCATATGTATTAACATTCTAGGAAACCCCTTCGTATGATCAGGTCAACCAGATATATGCTGGTTGGCCTTTTTACTAGTTGCTAGAGCCGGTTGAAAGAAACTGAGACACCTTATATCCTCAATTCCAACTTAGAGTTCTGCCGATGCTTGTGTCAGAAGTGCAGCCAGCCACACATAGTCAGGCGTATCTTTTTCCTTGATCTTAATTGTTTTGCGTTCCGCTGGGCCTTCAAATATCCCATCTGGCAGCTCAAGTCCGGTTGCATTGAAGATCGTGAAGGATACTGCCGGCTTGGAAGGGGAGATGACCGCTGCATATTTACCGTTTTTCAGGAAATGAGGTTTCTTGTATTGCACACGTTCCTCTACTTCAGGGATGGACTCATGTACCAACTCCCGCAGTTTACTTGCAACCTGGGCTTGCCAGGGAACCGGGATCTGTTCGATAAAATCAGTGACTTCCGCATTCATATTCATGCTTGTCCACCTTCCACATTGATCTGATTGTGTGCTTCCCATTCCGGTCTTAGAATTCCCATCAATAAGCGATCATAGCGTTTTCCATCACGATACACGGCTGATCTAGCACGACCTTCCAACTGAAAGCCGACCTTCTCATAGGCACGGATACCCTTGGCATTATAGGCGATGACATCCAGACCGACCCGGTCCAAATTCAATTCATGGAAGGCGTACCGCAAAATAAGATTCAACGCTTCCGTGCCGTATCCCTTGTTGCGATGTTCTGCTAGTCCAATGCCAATGGCAAGTTGTCCACAGCGGTTGTTCCATTCAATGCTGTGAATGACAACGAATCCGATCAGTTGTTCATCCTCAAGCGTTCGAAGCCGAAAGTAAACTTCCTTGTCCTTCGTCTCGCCCTCATCTTCAAGCTGCTTTTCCGAAAATGGAATGGCAATATCCGTATCCACATTTCGCAAATACTCAGGATCTTCATTCCATTGCAGCATGGTCTGCACGTCTTCGGCACGGGGCGGAGTCATTTTCAAGCGTTTGCTATAAAACAGATTTTCAGTCGATAGTGTCATGATGGTCTCCTTTTCACAAATTAAGTTCGCTTCACCTCAGCACGACAATTAGCTATATGACTGCTACGCAATATTCTTCGCTCCTTTTGGTTTCAGATAGCCTCACTATAATGGAAATTTAAGGGTATCACAATAGACATTTCATTCGTGTTTTTGAAGTTGTTGTCAGGAAACCTGTCATGGTAGTACTATATAAACAATAGACATGTATTCAGTGATACAACAACACAACAAAATGTCGGCAGGAGTGGTAGATATGGAGATCAAAGTAGACGATTTGAGCGGTCATCAAGTCATTGGATTAATTGCAGAACATCTGCAGGGAATGGCAGCAGATTCGCCGCCGGAAAGCATTCATGCTCTGGATCTGGATGGGTTAAAGAAACCTGAGATAACATTCTGGTGTGCATGGGAAGCGGAGGAGCTGCTTGGCTGCGGTGCCATGAAGGAATTGAATTCGGAGCATGCAGAATTGAAATCGATGCGTACAGCATCAGCTCACCTGAGAAAAGGCGTAGCAAGACAAATCCTTGCCCATATTATCGAGGTTGCGAAGAATCGGGGCTATAAACGAATCAGTCTGGAGACAGGTTCGATGGATTCTTTTATTCCGGCGCGGAAGCTGTATGAGGACTTTGGGTTTGTATACTGTGAGCCATTTGCAGATTATAGTTTGGACCCGAACAGCGCTTTTATGACGAAGGAATTATAAAGGAAGTAAAACATAGCAGGGACAAAGGAAACCAGTATTCTGTTGCATACAGACGGCTGGTTTTTTACGTTTATTAATTGTTTTGCGAAGTGATGGAATGCAACAAATCATACATATTGGAGATCGCAAGAAGAGTAGAATGTATTCAAATGAACGAATTGGATTGCATACAGATTGCGCTGTCTCACTAAGGGGTATAAAACATAGGTCATGTGAGCATTCGTTTGGGATGAATTGGCCGTACGGAACTGCTGGGCTGAGGCATGGACAATAGGGTATACTGGACATTATGTTTATATAAACATGAAACAGAAATGCAGACGTTTTTTACATCAGGAGGACTTGAATTGGCTCAGACAGAAGGAACATTGCAGAAGAAACTTAAACCAAGGCATATTAGCTTTATGGCTATGGGCGGTGTCATTGGAACCGGAATTTTCAAAGGAAGCGCCGAAACGATTGGACTTGCAGGTCCAGGAGTTATTGTAACGTACGTTTTTGCAGGATTATTGTTACTGGTTGTCATGGCTGCGATGGCGGAGATGGCTACGGTATACAAGAACAAAAATATGAAAGACTTTGTGCAGGAAGCGTTCGGCAGCAGAGTCTCCTTTATCATGGGATGGATGTATTGTTTCCTCTGGTTGTCGGTATGTGTGATTGAGGTGATCGCAGCAGGGAGCTTTTTGCAGTATTGGTTCACGGAAGTGCCGCTGTGGGCGTTGAGCTTGGCATGTGCGGTGTTTATTATACTGATTAATCTGCTGAGTGTGGGCGTATTTGGGGAATTTGAATTTTGGCTGGCGGGCATTAAAATCGCCATGATTATTATTTTTATTATTCTTGGGGCTGGTCTGATCTTCGGGATCATTCCAAGTGACAACACGCCTTATCTGCATAATTACACGCAAGCAGGCGGGTTCTTCCCTAATGGATGGTCATCGATCTTCTCGGCATTATTGGTCGTCATGTTCTCTTATGGAGGATCTGAGCTTATTGGCTTAACCTTAACGGAGACGGAAAATGCGGACAAGGTGATGCCCAAAATTGTAGGGAACTTTATGCTGAGAATCATTTTGTTTTTCACGCTGCCGATTCTCATCATCTGTGGACTCATTCCGTGGAATGAGTTGGGGCCCGAGAGCAGTCCGTTTGTGCAGGTGTTGGCTTCCACAGGACTTCCCGGTGCAGCACATATTATGAACTTTATTTTGGTGACCGCCGTTCTGTCTGCTGCAAATTCCGGCATTTATGGCGCATCCCGTATGATGCATTCGATGGCGGTAGGTGGTGAAGCTCCCAAGGCATTATCACAAACGAATCGTAACGGCAGCCCGGTGAATACACTGCTGGTATGTGCTGTGATTCTGCTTGGGGGCTCCATGCTGGGGCTGTTCGCACAAGATCAGCTCTTCCGCGTGCTGCTGGCGGTTCCGGGGTTTGTCGTGATGCTTGTGTGGATTTGTATCGCCACATCACAGATGAAGCTGCGCAAGAGATATCCAGTACAACCGACATTTAAGGTGTGGGGATTTCCTTACGTTACTGGAGCTGCTGTGCTGTGTCTCGGTGTCATTGCAGTCATGTTTGTATTTGATGAAGGCAATCGTTTTAGCATCAGCATCTGTCTAACTGTACTCGTGTTACTGATTCTCTGGTCTCTAATTCGATTCAGGAAGAAACGTGGGCAAGAAGTTTAGTGTTTGTAGAAGAATCATAATAGCTATGCAGTAACAAGACATCTCAGCGTTCACGCTGGGGTGTTTTTTTTGAGAAAGAAAAGTTTTAATAGGGACTGATTTGAAGTTGTTATGTTATATTGTGGAAAAATAGGGGTAATACGAACTAGATAAAATAAATCGCCAGTAGCTACGAAATGACATGAGCTGCTTTTATAATAAAGGACCAGAAGTACGTTTGAATCTTACATAAATCATACTCCTCCCTTGGATTCATATAACAACGAATATATTTCGAACGAGGTACCACATGACGACGATAAAAGTAACCCCGGAACAGCTGTTATCAGTCTCCAGACAGTTTGAAGCAGCCCAAAGCCAGGTTTTTCAGATGAACAGTATCCTGAAACAACACTTATTCGAGATCGAAAGACAGTGGGATGGCAGCACGAAGGAGAAGTTTTATTATGATTTTACAGTGGCGCAGAAGGTCATGGATAACTTTGTTTCCTTGTCTCTGTCCATTGCGGAGGAATTACAGAGGTATTCCGAGAAATTCAGACTTGCAGATCAGCAAGCTCTGCAATCCTATGATCCAAGGTGCGCACCACCACCGCCGGATGAATGCAGGGCACCAGCAGCTGATACACGTAATGCTTTTCAGAAGTCTGCCGACAGTTTGGTCGAATTGGGACAAGCCTTTATGCAATCTGCGGATGATCGATATCAAAAGCGTTATGATAGTGTAGGTGGATTTTTGGATTACTGGACGTTCGGAATTCCGAGTGGGCTGGTTCAGGGCTATGTGGACCGGGCAGATAAAGCCTTCAATTCCCCCACTGACACGGCCAACTGGCTTACGTTCGGCATTCATGGCACAATCCGGGAGGCTGCCTTCCCAACCAATGCCTGGTCCAGTGAACACTGGGCGAATATGATTGGTATGGGAGGGCTAATGGTTGGAGGTGGGTATGCTTCCACGATGATTAAGCCGCATAATCTGCTGACTTCATCAGGAGGCGGTGTGAAAATTAATGCCTTTAACCGTCCTCCGGGTACAGGACAAATGACGGGTGGTTTTAATGGTTTTCAGGATAAACGTCTTCATGTTATGGAGAACATTGCCGAGAGCAAAAAAGCGAGAGAATCATCTAATGTGAATGTTTATTTAGAAAATGAAAGACTGCTCTCAAAAAGTATTCAGGAACATAAATTGAATATGAGCACAATTTTTGATAATGAGGGTAATTTCAATCTTGCTGAAGGAGTGCTGAATGATGGGAAAATCAATGAGAGTTATTTGAAAGGATTGGTTCCTCCTGGAGGTTTTAATAAATTCAGACCCGATCCTGGAATCATAGAGGAAGGATTCAAGTATAATTTTCTTCATGAGAATAAGAAGATAGAAGTAAAGTGGCATTCGCCACAGCAAAATTTGCAAGGTATATTGACGGAAGAAGAACTTTTGACGAGTAATTCATATAATGGATGGAGTGCACAAATTAAGATTGGTAAAAAATACTTAGGTACAGACGGTAGTCTATATAGAAACAATCAGCAAAATATAACTCATATACCTATTAATATTGGAGGATAAATATGAAACTTTCGGAGATTAAAAATTTACCTGATGTTATGTCGAAAGAATCTTTAGATAAATATTTTGTAGCTTATTTAGATAGGATTGAGAACGCAGAGAGTTTGGACAGCATTGAAATTTTGGAATCACTATCGGAATTAGCTGATAGAAAGGTGTATACCCACGAATTGTTGGAGTCTACTTTAAGAGCAAGAGTGGATCATATTGTACAAAAACTGTGGGATGTTTCATCGGCTGAACTAGTCGATAATTATGCCTATGTTGTTGTAAATCTTAATCTGATAAAAAGTTATGAGATAATGAAGTCAGCTTTAAACATGGAGTTGGATAAGCAGATTAGGGAGATCATTAAGGAGACTATTGATGAAGTGGGAGAAGACATAGATGTTCCTTATAAGTCGAACTGAGATATAAGTATTAGATCACTCTACAATATAGTTAGATGTGTTTCTTATTTAGAGGGAAGGAGAATAAATACTTCTATATGACAGATTGTCAAACCAAATGCGACAGTTCCTCTATGAAAGATTCGTAAGTGGTTCTCCAACCCAAGCATTCTCGTGGTCTTACTGGACATTCGGTATTACGAGTGGTCTGGTTCAGGGGCATGTAGACAGGGCGGATAACGCATTCAACTCCCCCAATGATGCTGCCAACTGGCTCACGTTCGGTATACATGGCATGATACGTTGCTTTGGACGAAGCACAAGCCAGCATAAGAGCAGCGAGGTTTGCACCAGAATTAACTTCTGTAGAGAGAATGACACTACTTAGAGATGCAGTAACGAGATTAAAAAACGCAGATCTCCGTGTACAAGATGTGAAGAATGAACTTTATATTCAACACAGATAGAAAGGATGTTAAATATGCATAAATTGATGAAGGTTGGAGATGTTTTTGAATCATCCGAATATGGCACTATTTTAGTGGGTATCAATCCTGATCTTGATGACCTAAGCCATGATCAGATCAAAAAGCGAATCCATAATCATATTGTTGTTCGAACACCTGACAATAAGGAATTTCCAATAGATGTGGTTTCTGTACAAATCTCAAGTTCATTAATGAATAAGAAGAGCATTGGTATATGCGTTGGTAATTCAATAAACCAATCTGAAATCCCTATTAACTCAGTGGTGTATACAGATATCTCTTAATGGGTTTAATTGGAACACACTGGCGCTAGCCCCAGTGTGTTTTTTATACCAAAATTGTACTTCAAGCATTGGAAGTCATAACTGATCCAACTCAATCGCCTGTCTGAAGCGTTGGGCAAATCGCTCTGCGGCTACCGCAACCTCCTTGGATTCGGTCTGTACGAAGCCGATTTGCATTTTAGGTTGATCGATGGAGGCGATCTCTACCATTTTTGCAATGCCTTCTTTCCATAGCGGATGTTGGTAGAAGGAAAAGTCATGACCAATGGTGGCGGCAATATTGTTTCTTAGAACGGTGCTGATCGCTTCCGAGTTGTTCGTTTTGAAGAGGATGGACAGAGGGCCATAATCATACGTGAACTCCTGCAGGAAATCTTCGATAAATCCATCACGATACAGAGCAAGCTTATGTTCTTTTAATTGTTCGGGAGTAACCCGGTTAAGCTTGGCTAGTTCGGATTGGTGATGAGTGCATACGACCAGTTTGCCTGAATACATAGGACTGAAATGCAGTCCGTCGAACTCCCGCAATTGTTTGGCGTAGATGGCGATGAAGCCCAGGTGGGTTCTGTTGTTACGGATGTCCTCGATAATTTCCATGGAACCTTTCTCTTCAATGGCAATATTCAATTGAGGGTGCTCGCGTTTCATATCTGCAGCAGTCTGAACAAGGTAAGGCATCACACTTGGAAAAGTAGCAACATGCAGGTCTCCGGTTAACGAGGATGTCTCGGCATTCAGTGATTTCAATTCATCAATTCGCTGCAAAATATCGAGTGCCTTGGCAATAAACTGTTTGCCTTCAGGGGTGGGGAACGTCCCATGGCGCGAGCGTTCGAACAGGATCATACCCAGCTCATTTTCAAGTCGATGTACAGATTGGCTGATTGCCGACTGAGTGACATGCAGGTGCTCCGAGGCAGCCGAGAACGATTGGGTTTTGGCAATTTCAACGACATATTCAAGTTGTTCCAGATTCATGGTTTCATCTCCGTTTTAGCATTAGTACAAGTAATATTAACATTAGTATCTATAAATATGAATAATACGTGAACAGCGATATAATTAATAGACAGTAGTTGAATCTCAGGTAGACAAGATAAACCAAAGGGGATGTATCTTATGAAAGCAGCAGTATGGTATGCCAAAAAAGATGTCCGGGTCGAAGAACGGGAAATACCGGTAGCCCAATCAGGACAAGTGAAAATTAAAGTCGAGTACGCAGGAATCTGCGGCAGTGACTTGCATGCTTACCATCATGGCGTAGGCATTCAGGAAGGGCAGAACCACCCGCTTTCAGGACAGAAAGCGCCGCTGACACTTGGTCATGAGTTTGCAGGAACCGTCAGTGAATTGGGAAGTGATGTAAGCGGTATCAGTATAGGGGAGCGTGTCGTTGTTGAACCGCTGTATCATTGCGGAAAGTGTGAGTACTGTATTCAGGGACGTTATAACCAATGTACCGAGTTCGGATTTGTGGGACTGAACGGTGATGGAGGCTTTGCTGAATACGTTGTGGTTGAGGCGTATATGGTGCACAAATTGCCAGATAACGTCTCCTTTGAAGAGGGCGCACTGGTTGAGCCTACAGCGGTAGCTTTCCATGCGGTTCGCCATAGCAAATTAAAAGTAGGTCAGAAGGTTGCTGTGTATGGTGCAGGTCCGATTGGATTGCTGACGATCCTTTCAGCCAAAGCTGCTGGAGCTTCCACGATCTATGCAGTCGATGTATTTGAAGAACGCTTGAATTTGGCTGCCAAGCTGGGAGCCATTCCGGTGAATAGTGCCAAAGTTAATGCCACTGAAGTGATTTTGCAGCAGTCTGGCGGAATAGATGTAGCATATGAAGCGGCAGGTGTACAGCCAACCATGGATAGCGCTGTAGCCGTGATCAAAAAAGGTGGAGAAGTTGTTGTCATCGCAGCAATTCCGAATCCACTTCAGGTGAATTTCTTCGACCTGTTAGTGAAAGAAGCGAACCTGACAGCAACGCTGGCATACCGTCATATCTTCCCTGAAGTCATCTCTTTGATTGCTGAGGGAGCACTTGATGTGAAACAGGTGATCACCAGAAAAATCAAGCTGGACGACATCGTTCAGGAAGGACTTGAGCTGCTCATGACCGACAAGAGCCATGCGAAAATTTTGGTGGAAATCGGCAGTTAATAGTATGGAAAATGGAGCGAATAGCATTTGCTGCTCTATTCCGATTCTTTAGCTCAGAATAACGCTAAAAAGGGATACCCTCCGTCATATTAATGACTTATGGGCATCCCTTTTTGTGTTATCCAAGCTTATTACCATTTGCGAGAATTATGAATCATAACGGTAGCAAATCGCTTTGCCTCCACCACTTTCGGAACTGAATTCCGGGTCTTCTACAAAACCGAAACGTTCGTATAATCGGATCGCGTTGACCATCTGGCCTCCCGTATATAAATACACCGTATTTTTGCCCATGTCTTTGGCAGATTCAACACATTGTTGAAGCAATTCTCTGGCAATACCGTGACCTCTCCACTTGGGATCAACGCCCAGCAGTCGAATAAACGGATAATCAATAGGCAACTCGAAGCTCGGGTAAGCTTTATGCGCAGTCTCAAACAATTGGACCGTTCCAACAATCTGATTATCAATTTTGGCAATCCATAATTGCTTGATATAAGGATTGCTGGGAGATTCCCGAATGTCCTTCAAATAATGTTCCCATTGTTCCTGTGTTTGGAACGTGTCCCGGTACTCGGAGTAACTTTCAATGAGAATATGTACAATTTCTTCATGGTCAGCTTCTGTAGCGGGATGAATCGTTACTGCCGTTGTCATCTCAAGTTCTCCTTCTGATCTTGGTTTGATAAGAGATATAGTTGACTTGAATTGTATCACACCTGATGGTACTGGATTCATTCAAATTTTCTATATATGACTCATGAAATTCTATGAGTTGGTACATCCGCACAAGCACATCCAAGGTTCGTACGTATAAGGTTCATTATAGGCGGTTGAGCTGTGTGGAATACAAATTATTGCGATATTCGGTGGGTGTATTGCCTTCGTATTGTTTGAACATGCGTAGGAAGAGTTTGTAATCCGAAAAACCGCATTGCCCCGCAATTTCTTTCACACTGGCATTGGTATTGAGCAACATTTGCTTGGCCCGGTGAATCCGTTCCGTGAGGATATAGGTTTTGAGCCCAATGCCTTTCTCACGTTTTACCATTTTGGAGATATAGTCCTTGTTAAAATTAAAAGTCTCGGCAATCTTGCCAACCGTAATGTCGGTATGCAGATGAATATCCACCCACTTGCAGATGTGGTCGACGATCGCATTGTGCGGCCGATAACCCGCCTGTGTGTTGCGTTCCAGTTCTTTGAGCAGCAGCAGCAATGCTGCGTCTGCTTCTTCCGGTGAGAACGATGAACTATGCAGCAATTGCTTGAACAGCTGATTGGCGGTGGACGGAACCTGAATAGTCGCATGGGTGGGATACTGGTCGAACTCTTTCTCAATTGAATCATAATGAACCCAATAAAAGCTGACGGGGGCATCGCTGACCTGATAGCCATAATGGGTGCGTCCAGCCTTCAGAAACAGCAGATCATTTGCACAAACCACGAACTGCTCGTCCTCCTCCGCAATGTACATCTCGCCTTCCAACATCAAAATGACCTCGTGAACAGGCATGCTGCGCTTCATGTGGCTCCAATTGCCTTCGGTTATGAACTTGCCGCACAGGTAATGTTCCAATGTCTTTTGCATAGGACGGATTTCTCCACCTTTTCTTGGATTATGAGTCTGATGTAGTTGTATTTTATTTGATAATATGAGGATATTCAAGGCCTGTATGAAGAAATAGCGCAAGGGACCCATGAATTACAACACGGATTTTACCCTTTGTATATCTATAAAAGTACTTCTAAATATCCATTACATACCGAGGAGGAGCGAGCAGAATGATTGAAACCAAAAAGGGATTTCTGGGACCTGAACATGTAGATCTGTTAAATGGCGTTTTTCAAACGTCACAGGAAGTTGGAGAAAAGTATTTGTTATCACTGGACATTGATCGTTTTCTGGCACCGTGTTTTGAGGCCCATGGGTTACCGGCGAAAAAGGAACGATACGCGGGTTGGGAGGCACGCTCGATTAGCGGACATTCCCTCGGACACTATCTGTCTGCCCTGGCTGTGACCTATCAGGCGGCAGGTAATGAAACGTTAAAGCAAACGCTGGACTATGCCGTCAGCGAGCTTGCATCCATTCAACAGCATACAGGTAGCGGGTATGTCGGCGGCCTGTCCGAAGAAGCTTTCCGTATTGCATTTCGGGCAGAACACATTGGTGGTTTTAACATCGGTGAATATTGGGTTCCATGGTACAGCGTGCACAAGATCTATCGCGGACTAATTGATGCATACAAATTAACGGGTAATCAACAGGCCCTTGATGTGGTAACACAGTTTGCGGATTGGGCGGTAGAAGGTCTGAGCCCGATGACCGAGGAACAGATGCAGGTCATGCTTCAATGTGAACACGGTGGGATGAACGAAGTATTTGCACATTTGTATGGAATCACCGGGAAGTCTGTATACCTTGAGATAGCCAACAAATTCACACATCAATTAATCCTCGAACCGTTGGAACACAAACAGGACGACCTTCAGGGCAAACATGCGAATACGCAGATTCCGAAAGTCATCGGTGCAGCCGAAATCTATAACCAGGACCATAACCACGAGAGCTACCGTACAGCGGCGGAGTTTTTCTGGGACACTACGATTCATCATCGGTCTTATGTATTTGGCGCAACGAGTATTTCGGAGCATTATGAAGCGAAAGGCATGGAGAGTCTGGGCATCAAAACCGGAGAGAGCTGCTGTACCCACAACATGATGCATCTGACGAAGCAGCTCTACACCTGGAATCCCGACAGTGCCTACATGGACTATTATGAAAATGCGATCTACAACCACATCCTGGGCACACAGGACCCGGACACAGGGAACAAAACGTATTTTGCATCAACACTGCAAGGCCACTACAAAATCTACGGTACTCACGATACCGCCTGGTGGTGCTGCACAGGATCTGGCATGGAGAACCCAGGCAAATACGCCGAAGCGATCTATTTTGAGGATGAACAGGATCTGTACGTTAACCTGTATATTGCTTCCCAGTTAGACTGGAGATCGCAAGGCATATCACTGAAGCTCGAAACCGACTTTCCTTATTCGGAAAAGGTAACCCTTACGATCACCGAAGGCAGCGCCTCGGCCAATCTTAGACTACGTGTGCCCTCATGGCTGCAGGAGCCCATGACGGCAACAGTCTACGGGGATACGGCCCATTCGTATACACGGATGGAACCCGGATACCTCGACATCGAGCGCACATGGACCGCTGGTGATGTCATCACCATCACGCTGCCAATGTCGCTCCACCAATACACATCCCGGGATGATGCACACAAGGTGGCATTCCTGTACGGCCCGATTGTACTGGCAGGGGCTCTGGGGAGCAAAGGGCTGCCCGAGGATACCATCGTGGAGGAAACGGCACTGAATCCCAAAACTGCACCTGTACCTGTTATATGGACAGAGCAGGAGGATGTGCGCGAGTGGATCAAGGTCGTAGACGCAAGTACGTTGACGTTTGAGATCAGCAAGGATGTTACATCGGACGGCAATCCGGTGAGGCTGATCCCGTTCTATGATGTGCATCATGAGTTCTATACGGTCTATTGGCCGTTTAACGATGAAGGGGATGCACTGGAGAAGGAATTGAATGATATCACCATCGACAGGGTGCAGCCTGACGGTCAGCAAGATGAGATTGGACATCATCTGGATAGCAATTGCCGTGGAGAACATCATAACGGTTCATATACAGACAGCCGCAACAAGCTACATATGTGGCGAGAAGCATTTGGTGTCAGCGGAGCTTACTTCAGCTATCAGCTGGCGGTGGATGGTTCTGCACCGAACTATGTATGCGTGGCATACTGGGGCGGGGATCATTCTCCTTTTGAACGGGAAGGAACACGGCATGAGAGAATATTTAATATCGCCGTCGATGGCCATGTGGTCGGAGAACAGCGAATTCATATGAACAAGATCGGCGAAGTATTCTATGTTACCTATGATGTCCCTGAGAAGCTTACGTCAGGCAAAGACAACGTTCGAGTTGCATTCCAGGCGTTGGACGACAACGGATGTGCCGGGAAAGTGGTAGAGGTACGTACAACGCGCAGCAAACCGGAATCTATTTTTTCGTAGAAGAGGCATTGTATGAAATTGGGCAAACACAATGTTATAATAAGAGCAAAATGCTGATTAGGTAAAAGAGGAGGTTGGAAGTGTGGCAAAACCGGATAATAAAGGCACCTATAGTTTTCAGGATTGGTTAACTTGGGAGGGGACTTGGGAGTTAATTAACGGCAAAGCGTTCAACATGTCTCCAGCCCCCACCTCATTACACCAGTTTATTGTGGGTGAGCTGCACTTCTCCTTGCGTACTTTTTTTCAGAATCGGAAATGTATCGTATTTGTTGCTCCCTTTGACGTGTATTTCAGTGAGAATGAACAGTATGACGTACCTGATCATGTTGTCCAACCGGATTTATCGGTGGTTTGTTCCAAAGACCAAATATCCAAAAACGGCTGTCAAGGTGCGCCGTCTCTAATCATAGAAGTACTTTCTCCTTCAACTGCGCTGAAGGATTTTAACGAGAAGTTTAATCTGTATCAGAAATATGGTGTGAATGAATACTGGATTGTTGACCCTGGCAATCAGACCGTTCATGTGTACACATTGGAAGAAGGCAGTTACCAGAACCGTCAACTGTACACGGAGCAAGAAACGATTCAATCGGTGTTATATCCGGAACTGGAGATTCCGCTTCGAAATTTATTCAAGCTGAATTAGATATGACAATATCATCATCACTCCGGCGTTGGGCGCCGGGGTGTTTTTTTGCTTTTTATCGAATAAGCCCTAAGTAAAAAATGACACGCACAGCAAATTTCCACGTATTACCTGATAACATTTCTTTTTCCGCCACCGATTGTTCAAGGGTGCCAGGCTCATTTCCCAGAGGTTACAAAATCTTATCCACGTTGTCCCTCTAAAGATGAAATGGGATAAGCCCAAGCCACGTATATTATGAATATCCATATTAATCCACCCGAATGCGGCAACATCATGTACAATGAAATAAAGTTCCAATGGTAAATATCGACATAAAGGTCCAACACATAGCGCGAAAGGAGGTCTGATGATTTACATGATAAAGTACATAAAACTGCTGGGGCTGATCTTCGGCGTTGTGGTCATGAATGTTCTATTGTTCTCACCAGGATTCATCGGACTGGAGTTTGGCGGGGGAGCATTTACGACAGCGCTCTCGGTGACATTTCTGTTCGGCAGCGTGATGGCGCTCTTCTATGGAAGCTACACCTTGTTGTTCAGACAGCCAGTAGTCTTGCCCGTGAAGAATATCGAAACCCATGAAGATTATGTGGAAGCGTTATCCTTTTATCGACGAATTAAAGTACTTGAGGAAGATATCACATTGGGATTATCTCAACTAAGCCGCATGAAGAAAAAGAAAGAAACCCTCCTGAACGTGCTGAATCAGCGATTTGATCCGGGGGAACTGAGTTACAAGAAGTTTGCTTCGGTCACCCTCGAGGTGGAGAAGCTGTTATACCTCAACATCCGAAGTGTACTTAACCGACTCAATGTGTTCGATGAAGCGGAGTACGCCAGCCTGATGAAGTCCAAATCCGCAACACTTCCCCAGAAGCTTTTTCAAGAAAAGACCAAAGTATATAACGACTATCTAAGCTATGTGAAAAACTCGCTTCATACCAATGAGGAAATTCTTTTGAAGCTCGACCAATTGATGCTGGAAATCTCCCGCCTGGACAGCTTTGAAGCAGGAGATATTGAACAAATGCCATGTATGCAAGAAATTGACCAATTAATCAAGCACACCAAATTATACAGACAGTGAGGGGTTGTACGTATGGCTAAGAAGGGAAAGTTTTTTTTCATATCGATCGTGATGCTGGTACTCGTGTTTGGCCTCGTATATGCAGGGATTACGCTGACGTCGAACGTTGGTAAATCCAGTACACAGGTAACGACAGAGAATGCAGGCAAAGAGTTAGGCAAGCTGTATGCGGACATTGCGCCGGCAACGGCTGAACCCGTGAAGGGACAGATTGATCTCGATCCGGTGGATGTGGCTGAATCACTGCCGGACATCTCCAAATTTCCGATCACGGTCGAGAATACAACGAATGATTATGTAGAGATCTTTTCTTCCATCGAAAAGGCGGGAACCGGAGCAGATGGCTGGTTAACCGAGGTCACCGAAGAGTTCAACAAGGCTAACATTACCCTTGGCGGCAAACAAGTTTCAGTGAAATTACGTAATATCGCATCCGGTACGGCTGCTGATTATATTAAGTCTGGTAAATATGTGCCTGATGCGTTTACCCCTTCGAATGAGTTATGGGGCGAGATGGTAGCTGCAAGCGGAGTAAAGACAGACCTGGTATCCAAAAGACTGGTGGGGAACGTTCCTGGTATCGTCATCTCGAAAGCCAAATATGATGCGCTGGTCGACACGTACGGCTCGGTTAATGTAAAAACCGTGACCGAAGCAATTGCCAACAATGAGCTCGCGATGGGGTACACCGATCCATTTGCCAGTTCAACGGGGCTAAACTTTCTCGTGACGGCACTCAACACATACGACAGTTCCAATCCGCTTGGAGAGAAAGCGATTGAGGGTTTTGAGAAGTTCCAAGCGAACGTACCGTTTACGGCGTCCACAACCATTCAGATGCGTGAGGCAGCTAAGTCAGGCCGATTGGACGCATTTGTACTGGAGTACCAGACTTACGTAAACACCGCAGATCTGAAAAGCGGATACGTCTTTACACCTTTTGGCGTAAGACATGACAGCCCGCTGTATGCACTGGGCCAATTGCCGCAGAACAAGCAAGAGATCATTAAGAAGTATGCGGAATTCGTAACCCAAGCGAAGTATCAGCAATCGGCTGAGGAATTCGGCTTCAACGGCTTGCAGGATTACAAGTCCGAATTGAACACAGTGGATGGTGGCACTTTGTTGTCTGCTCAGAAAGTTTGGAAAGAGAAAAAGAACGGCAGTAAACCCATTGCAGCCGTATTTGTAACCGACGTATCCGGGAGTATGGACGGCGAACCGCTGAACCGACTCAAGGAATCATTGCGCAAAGGCCAGAAGTTCCTGGGCACAGATAACAGTATCGGCCTCGTCTCCTACTCTAGTGGAGTAACGGTGAATCTGCCAATTGCCAAGTATGATACGAATCAGCAGTCGATGTTTGTTGGTACGGTGGATAGCCTGCAAGCGGGTGGCGGTACGGCAACCTTCGATGGGATCGTCGTGGCGATGAAGATGCTGGAAGATTATATGGCTACCAATCCAAATGTGAAACCACTGATCTTTGTCCTAAGTGATGGAGAGACCAACGAAGGTCATACACTGAAGGATATTCGTGATCTGGTTGAGACGTACAAAGTGCCAATCTACACGATTGGTTATAACGCGGACATCAAAGCTTTGGAGAGCATCTCCAGCATTAACGAAGCGGCAAGCATTAACGCCGATACCGACGATGTGGTATACAAAATCGGTAACCTGTTCAACGTGCAGATGTAGCACGGGGACTGCACTCGAAGTGACCTAATGTAAGGTTCATTATTCCATTTTATATAGCACGTAATTGAAGGGGGAACTTGGATGTCGTTTTCGATGGAGATACCTAGCCAGAAGGAAATTCAGAAGGTGATTGAGGAGGAAATAAAGCCTGTACCTGCCGAGGTGGCGGAACTGCAGCAAGTCGCAAATGCCAATGTGGAGATGATTATGACACTGGATCTCGAATCGTTGGAGAAACGCAAGGAGATTCTGCAATCCATTGACGGCTTTGGCATGAACACGATGAGATCCTCTTCTGAGAAAAACGCGTTGCTTCAAGTCTCCGTTGGACATCTGTCCAAGACGGGAGATGAGGGCGGTCAGGTCGCGAAAGGCTTGACCGAGCTGCATATGCAACTGAAGGATCTCGACCCTAGCGTGGTCGACTTCGCCAAGACCGGATTCCTCGGCAAATTGTTTAATCCGCTGCGGGCTTATTTCCTGAAGTACCAGAAGGCTGACGCGGTTATCGCCGATATTGTGACTTCGCTGGATAAAGGCAGATCGACCTTGAGAAACGACAATACTACACTTGAGATTGAACAGCAAAATCTGCGGGAACTCACCAAACGATTGCAGAAGGAAATTCAGCTTGGAGTGCTGATGGATGAGTCGATTGACGCACAGATCGAAGCCGCCAAAGTACGGAATGAGGACCCGGAGAAAGTCCGTTTTATCACGGAAGAAGTGCTGTTCCCGCTTCGTCAGCGGGTCATGGATTTACAGCAAATGCTGGTGGTGAACCAGCAGGGCATCATGGCGATTGAAGTTGTCATCCGCAACAACAAGGAATTGATCCGCGGTGTGGATCGTGCCAAAAATGTAACGATCTCGGCATTGAAAATTGCCGTTACCGTCGCGAGTGCACTTTACAATCAGAAGATTGTATTGCAGAAGATTGAACTGCTTAATCGGACGACCAACGACCTGATCGCAGGTACGTCCAAAATGCTGAAAGATCAGGGCATTGCCATCCAGAAGCAAGCTTATGAGGCCAGCATTTCCGTTGATACGATGAAGCAGGCCTTCACAGATGTTCTTTCCGCGCTCGACTCCATCAGTCTCTATAAGCAGGAGGCCTTGCCACGGATGCGGGAGACCATTAATCAGTTCCGTGAACTGGCGGATACCGGGGAGCAGCAGATTCAGCGGTTGGAGAAAGGGCAGAAGCTGGGGCTGTAGTTTGAAAGGCAGTCGGAAGGTAATAGTGGAAGTTTCGGGCATGACCTCGAATAACGGTTGAACACAGATAAGCTCTGGTTCAACCGTTTTTTTTTTTTTGCTTTTCTGCTGATTAGGTCAAATCACGTTGAACATGGAGGACATAGGGGATCAGCAGAAGAAGCAGAGCCAGTGAAGCTATCAGGGCAAGCAGCAGGCTTCCTTGGGTTAATAGCAGTGCTCCCAGAGCTGCACCGATCACAAAAATAACCCAGGACAGAGCGAGTACTGCCCATTCGGAAGCAGGAGCCTTACCCCGAACGGCTTTGGCCAGTGCCTGTCCAATACCGAATAATGTGCCTGTCACAAATCCTTTGCCCACATCAGCATGTGCAACCATCTGGTGCATAGTGTTTTGCATACCCATGGCAACGGCAATCGGGAAAAGCACGCTCTGGGTATGGAGGAACAGCAAGAATACAATGGCACCGGCAAAAAGCAGGGATTCAAAGCCCAAGATGCCCGCCAGTCGCCATTTTCCCGCTCGATCTGTGATCAACGTACCGATAAAGGCGCCTACAACGAATAAAAAAATGACCAGACCTATATTCGTTAATACAGCGGCGTCTCCTTCAAATAGCGCGATACCAAGCTTGGTACTGTTACCACTCATGAAAGACAGATAGATTTTCCCCAGCTGCAGATAGCCGACCGCATCAATGAAACCGGAGATCAGCACAAGCACACATGACAACAAAAGCCGGGAAAGACCCGGCTCCAGTCGTTCTACGGTATGTCCCACATGTTTACGATCACTGGTCGAATCGGAAGCAGAAGCCATGATGTCCAACCCCTTTTCCATGATAATGGATTGGTTCCGTGATATAAGACAGAAGGATCATTATTCCAAATCTATATTCAATAGGTACCTGTAGTAGTTGAACTATGACTTCGATTTATTCGGGTCCGGTGCGATAAAAAGAGTATCCTTCGGAAGCTGTTCGGCTTCCGCTTTGGACATTTCCAGATTCGTGGACAGCACATCATCCGGATTGCCTGCGAGCCACTCGCTTAGATCAATAGCTTCATAATGTCCGCTGTTGAACCCAATTAACACACGGCAGACCTCATCTCCCGTATTTTTGATATAGTGACCTGCACCCATTGGCGCATAACCCACATCACCTGCTTCGAATTGCTCTGTCACGGCATGACCTTCTGCCAGAAATACTGTCATTTCGGCAGTGCCGCTAATGTAATACTGCCATTCGTCGGCGTTTGGATGCCAATGCATCTCTCGTAATGCGCCTGGTTGCAGCTCGATCAATGATCCGGCCATCGTGGTGGAGATGGGGAAATCTTCGACAGTAACCGTACGCTGTGTTCCGCCGCCTGGCGCACGTCTGGGCTGCTTGGCATGCAGCGGGTATCGGTGGGGAGTCGTCAGCTCTGAATTGCGGCGATAGGTTCCAGAAGAGGAACTGTCATTAGGGACAGGCCCTTTGACGAAGTAGGCTTCGCCCTGAGGCAATTTCGCTGCACGCTCCGGGGTAATCCCAAGATTCTGGGCAACAATGTTGTTTGGTGTATGAGACAGGAAATCGGTAATGCTGAACGTGTGATCTTCCGAGAAATCACCATTATCAAATATCAGAATAAAATGACATTCGTCCGGTCCCAATCCCTGAATGGAGTGTCCGTAACCACGTGGGAAATACCACACATCTCCTGGCTCAAATGTATCAGTGTACGCATGTCCGTCCGGATGAATGACAGTGGTGCGGCAGGAGCCGCTGATCACATAAGCCCATTCTGCCGCATTGGCATGCCAGTGCAATTCACGCATGCCTCCCGGTTCCAGGCGCATGGATACCCCAGCTATCCCAATGGACGCAGGAAAATCCCGAACGGAAGCACCGCGGGTAATACCGCCTGGGCCTGTACGGGGTTCTTTTTGTTCGAGTCGATATTTGAAAGATGTCATAATGATTCCTCCTCATATTATATTAGGTACACATGTAAATAGTTAAATATGGCGTTCATACCTTTTACCCATATTCTGAGAAACTATTCAATTGATTCCTGATTAATATGAGGAAAAAGAGAGACTTTCATTCAAAACTTATGCTGAGTTGTCTGTACATGTTGCACTTAGGGCGACTTATACGAGGTATGGCACACCATATCACCGGGTTTGAAATTAATAATTTTAAATAACTCATCTGCCATATATGCTGGAGTATGTTTGAATTCCTGCCGAATCCATTCAATAATCATGCCGAATATCGCATGGGATTGATAACTTGCCAGCAGCTCGCGATTGATTTGGGACGGAAATATTTCGTTGAGGTCCTGAAGGGCAAGGTCACGCAGAACATCGCAGAGCATTTGCTGAAAATTGGACGATGCTTCGGATTTCACGACAAGGGTGTAGAATTGCGCATGCTGATGCACATGTTCGAATATTTTGATTGCCGAAGAGGGCATATGACTTACTTCAAATATTTCTTTATCCAGATAAGGTTCACGATAGGAGAAGACCAGATCCTTAATGATGTCATCAATAATCTCATTGAACAGGTCTTCTTTGTATTGATAGTGTCTGTAAAAGGTGCCCCGATTCAGATCGGCCAGCTGTACGATATCGGTAATGGATATTTCTTTGAATGACTGCTCTTGCATCAATTGGATGAGGGCATCCTTTAGTGCCGCTTTGGATTTCTTAATTCTTCGATCCATGGAACTCGGAAGTTCGGTCATATGCAGTACTCCTCGTAAACAGGTATTTTAAGATAAAGTACATTTGGAATTAGAAGTGTTGATTAACGTACAATTGGACAAGCTTTTACTGATTGAACAGGAATGCTATGACTTATTATACTAATGATAAGAGTTAATGAACATTTGTTTGTTAACTTATTGTAAACGAATACATGGAGGTTGATACAATTATGAGACTTCAAGATAAAGTAGCTGTAGTAACAGGTGCAGGTTCCGGCATGGGCAAAGCAATTGCAACACTTTACGCGCAAGAAGGTGCTAAGGTGGTTGTATCGGATATCAATGAAGCTTCAGCGAAGGCAGTTGTTGAGGATATCAAGGCAAATGGTGGAGAAGCGACGTTTGTGGTTGCGAATGTGGCGAAGGAAGAGGATATTCAGAACCTGATCGATACGACGGTTAACACCTATGGAACAGTGGACATTCTGGTCAATAATGCAGGCATTATGGACGGCATGGAGCCAGTTGCTGATGTTCTGGATGACAAGTGGGAAAGAGTATTTGCAATCAACACGACCAGTGTCATGCGTGCAACACGCAAAGTGTTGCCAATCTTCCTGGAGAAACAAAAAGGAGTCATTGTGAATATCGCCTCAGCAGGTGGGTTAAACGGTGGACGAGCAGGTGCAGCCTATACGGCCTCCAAACATGCAGTGGTAGGATTAACGAAAAACACTGGCTTCATGTATGCCGAACAAGGCATTCGTTGTAATGCAATTGCTCCAGGCGGGGTGGCAACCAACATCAGTTCGTCCATGGACGGGATAAGCCCATTTGGTGCAGGGCGACAACAGCTGGGCATGGCGATCAATCCACGTGTAGGGACGAGTGAAGAAATTGCACAGGTGGCGCTGTTCCTTGGTTCGGATGAATCCAGCTTCGTGAACGGAACAGTCGTAACGGCAGATGCAGGATGGAGCTCTTACTAATCCATCGTTCATAACTGAAATATGGAAAGAAGCTCATACTAGTGTATGGGCTTCTTTTTACATGTCCAAAACAGGCGAGAATGTGGGACATTAGGCCAGTAGGACAAACGTTTGCACAAACATGTCTACACATTCCCCGATAACGTAAATAGGGACGAATCCCGAACAATCAAGCGGTGCGGAATAATAACAGGATTCTGAGGCAGGTGTTCACCATTTAGAATCTTTAACAATACCTGAACCGCAGTATAGCCTAGTTGATAAGTTCCGATATCAATCGAACTAAGCGGCGGCGAAGCAAGTTCCGATAAGGCAATATTGTTAAAGCTCACAACACTTATATCTTCAGGAACGTTGTATCCCAGCTCGGCCAGAGCGCGAAGCACGCCAAAGGCAACATTGTCGTCGATGACAACGAGGGCAGTAGGCCTGTCGGGTAGCGACATGAATAGGGACATCGACCGGAAGCCGCTTTCCTGCAGGAATTCTCCCTCCACGATCCAGTCATTGTTAGCATCAAGACCCGCTTCTTCAAGCGCATTTTTGTATCCAAGCAGGCGATCATGAGACAACGTCAAATCTGGTGGTCCGCTAACAAATCCGACTCGTTTATGCCCTTGGGCAATCAGATGTGTGGTTGCATCGAAAGCTGTCTGTACATTGTTGTTGTCCACCATCGGAGCATCAGGATGCGTTTCGCTGCGGCCGATCAGTACAAAAGGAAACTTTTCCGCCTCCAAAAACGAAATAATCGGGTCCTCCCGTTTGGAGCCAAGCAGCAAGATGCCATCTACGCGCCGCCCATGTACCAGACGAGATATGGCATTCAATTCATCACTGGAAGACGTTTCGGTGGAGAGAAGAAGTTCATAATTCATACGGGTGGCATGGGTAATGATTCCCCGAAGCAATTCTCCGAAAAAGTAGTTCTGAAACAGCTCCTCAGCAGGTCGGGGCAGCATGATACCCAGGGTTTGAGTCGTTTTGGAAACAAGGCTTTTGGCCATCATATTTGGATGATAATTCATTTCTTTCATGATTTGCTTCACTTTGAGTGATGTTTCCGAACTGATTCTGGGATGGTTGGAAATAACCCGTGAGACCGTAGAAGGGGATACACCCGCCAATTTGGCAATATCTTTGATTGTAATCATGTGAAAAATCCCTTCTGTACAAGCATTTCAACATGTCTCCTATGTTAATTCAAAGACTTCGATAAATCAATTGCTAACTGCTTCATGGTGAAGAGGGCGATCGAAAAATAAAGGAAGATGATGGGAGATCAAGCAAATAGGAAATTACAGAAAGAAACACCACAAAAGTGACGGAAAATGAACGAAAATGACTTGTGCAAACGTTTGTACAAACAAAGTTTACTGTTGTATGATGTTATTGTTATTATAGCGCTTACATGACTTAAATCAACATACATCCTAGAATATTCATCCCGATTACATAAGGATTGGACCAGTCTGAGGTTAATATGAGCAAACGTTTGTATTGTGTTTATACGGATACAAGCCGAACTTCGGAATACAGGAACAGTACACAGAATAACGGGTGAAAAGCGCGAGTACAGCATTGATCAAGACTACGAAAAGGGGGAAATTCAATGAGAAAATGGCAGCAAGCAGCACTTGCAGGTTTCATGTCGCTTGCACTTACCGCATGTTCAAGCGGAGGTGGAGGCGCTGCGCCAACCACAACAGACAGCGGTGAGACTGGGGAAACCATAGTGACCGCGGAAAATATTCAGCCAGAAGAGGGCGCGAGCCTTGTCATATGGGAGGATAAAAATCAGCGCAGCTTTATCGAGGAGCGTGCGAAGAAATTTGAAGAGGAGTACGGCGTTACTGTAAAGATCGAGGAATTGCCACCGACCGATCAAGTGACCAAGCTCACTACGGACGGACCTGCGGGATTGGCTGCGGATGTAGTCGTTTTCCCGCATGACAAGATTGGTAGCGCTTCAGAAGCCGGACTGATCTTGCCGAACGATATTTTTGAGCAACAGACCACACAATCTACCAGTGACAATGCGGTTAAAGCCGTTACCTTCAAAGATATTTTATACGGATATCCCTACAGCGTAGAAACCTATGCGTTGTTTTATAACAAAAAGCTTTATCCCGAAGCACCGAAATCATTTGATGACATTATCAGTTTTGCCAAAACCTTTAATGACACCAAAAACAACAAATACACCTTGATGTGGGAGCTTCAGCAGTTTTATTATAACTTTGCTTATCTGGCTTCCCAGGGTGGATATATCTTCGGTGATGAAGGCATGAACAGCGAGGATATTGGCCTTAACAATGAGGGGGCCATCAAGGGCGGTCAGTTCTTGCAAACGCTGAAATCGGAAGTACTGCCTGTGAAGATGGGTGATGTGAACTATGACATCAAGAAGGGTCTCTTCTCAAGCGGGAAACTGGCCATGGATATTAACGGACCTTGGTCCATCGCCGATTATCGCAATGCTGGCATTGACTTCGGTGTTGCGCCACTCCCGGCGATTGAAGGCAAACCGATGACCTCCTTCTCTGGAGTCAAGGCATATTACGTCAATGCATTTACAACCTATCCGAATGCTGCCAAGCTTTTTGCAGCTTATCTCTCCAGTGCCGAATCCCAGATGGTCAACTTTGAGATGAACGGAACTCTCCCAGCCAATAAAGACGTGGCGGCAGATCCGAAGATTCAAGGGGATGAAATCACGAAGGCATTCCTTGAGCAATTCAACAACTCCACCCCAATGCCTTCGCTTCCTGCCATGGATAGCGTATGGGGTCCCATCAGCGCGGCAATTACCGACATATGGGATGGAGGCAAGGATGTAAAAACCTCTCTGGATAACGCAGTCAAACAAGTCAAGGAGAGCCTTGCAACTGTCCAATAAAAAAAGAAAGAGCAGGTGCAGAGGAAGCTAACATGTCCTCTGCACTCTGCTATAACTGATCGGTAACTTCGCTTGCCGGGAAGGAGTAGGAATGAATGAAACAACAGCATGTTCCAGTCACTGTTAAGCCGAATCAAGAAAGACAGCATCGCATGACAGCGGCTGTGTTGTCCGTTGTCCTGCAAGGACTTGGACAGTTGTATAACCGTCAATGGATCAAGGGGATTTGTTTTCTGATCTTAGAGGGAGTGGGACTCGCATATCTGATTCCCCGTTTGAATCAAGCCGTATGGGGAGTATGGACGCTGGGCGAGCAGACGCAGCGTTTCGTCAAGGTCAATGGATCAACGGTGCTCCAGCAGGGCGACCACTCCATCTTTTTGCTGCTCAATGGGATTATAGTACTCTTGGTATTTTTCGTTTTTCTTCTTCTGTATATATTCAATATCCGGGATGCGTACATCACGGGAAAATTAAGAGAGGAAGGCAAGCAGGCCACTGGAGCTTCTGCTTCCCTGAGATATCTGCTCGATAAACAATTCCCGTATCTTTTCTTATCCATCCCTGCGCTCGGCATCCTGTTTTTCACCATTATGCCGATTTTGTTTACGATTACCCTGGCCTTTACCAATTACTCGGCACCGGATCATATTCCGCCTGCCAAGCTGGTGGACTGGGTCGGTTTCAAGACATTCACGGATCTGATCCAGCTTAAATCGTGGAGCCATACCTTCTTTGGCGTATTAACGTGGACCGTGATCTGGGCCATTCTGGCAACGGTGACTACGTATTTTGGTGGGGTGCTGGTTGCACTTCTCATCGAGCAGAAGGGTATTCGCTTCAAAAAGGTGTGGCGGACGATATTCATTCTTCCTTATGCCATTCCACAGATTATCTCACTGCTTCTGATGCGTAACCTGTTCAACGGACAGTTTGGTCCGATTAATACGTATATGAAGGCTTTTGGCCTTGAGGGGCTGCCATGGTTAACCGATCCATTCTGGGCAAAAGTTACAGTCGTCATTGTAAACATGTGGATCGGAATTCCGGTCAGCATGGTGCTCATCCTGGGCGTGCTGACGGCGATTCCACGGGATTTGTATGAAGCGGCTGAGGTAGACGGTGCGTCCGGCTTTCAGAAGTTCCGCATCATAACGCTTCCTTTTATCATGTTCGCTACGACACCAGTGCTTATTATGCAATTTGCCGGGAATTTCAACAACTTCAATGTCATCTTCCTGCTGACGAACGGTAATCCGCTGCGTGGTGATTATCAATACGCGGGATCAACCGATCTTCTCGTGACCTGGTTGTACAAACTGACGTTGGATAACAACAAGTTCAATATGGCTTCGGCGGTCGGCATCATTATTTTCCTGATTATTGCGTCGTTCTCCATCTGGAATTTCCGTCGTTCCAAATCGTTCAAAGAGGAGGACATGATTCAATGAAAAAGCGCAATAATCCCATGCGTCTGGCGATCAGTTATGTGCTGCTGGTCATCATTGCAATCGTATCGGTGTATCCCGTCTTGTGGATATTTCTCTCGTCACTGCGTCCAGGGGCGGCGCTGTACAGCGAACGTCTGTGGCCTGAAGCGTTCACGCTGGCCCATTACGGGGAATTGTTTACCAACCCGTCGTTCATGTATGGCACATGGTATCTGAACACGTTGAAAATCGCCTTTTTCACGATGATTTTCTCAACGCTTATGGTCACTTTGGGCATGTATGCCTTGTCCCGTTTCCGTTTTCGCGGGCGTAAGACCATTCTATCCACGATGCTGATTCTGGGGATGTTCCCCAGCTTCATGAGCATGATTGCCATTTATATTATTTTGCTTCAGATCAAATTGCTGGACACCCATGCCGCGTTGATTTTGGTGTATTCGTCCGGGGCAGTATTGGGTGGATTTATTGTCAAAGGGTTCTTTGATACCATCCCGCGCAGTTTAGATGAAGCAGCACGAATTGATGGTGCCAGTCATCTGCGCGTGTTCACCAGTATCATTCTGCCGTTGTCCCGGCCGATGCTGACCTATGTAGCTTTAACCAGCTTTACTGGTGCGTGGATGGACTTTATCTTTGCCCGGCTGGTACTTCGGACAAAAGAGAACTGGACACTTGCAGTTGGCATGTGGGATCTGGTTAGCCGTTATCAGGACAGTAACTTTACCATGTTTGCTGCGGGGGCTGTACTGATCGCCATTCCGATTACGTTGTTGTTTGTATTCCTGCAACGCTTCCTGGTGCAGGGGCTGACCTCTGGGGCCTCCAAAGGATAAAAGGATAAGAGGATAAACACCAAATCGAATAGACAGCCTGTAGAACATACCCAGGCCACCAATCAGGCGCTTCTGAGAGGTTCCATTCATCGCTGGAACTGCTCCGGAAGCGCCTGCCTGCTGTTTGAGATCCGAATGACAAGAGGAGGAAAAGATCGATGGGAACGCTACAGTCCCCAGAACCGGAATTGGGACCGAACGGGGCTCTTGCTGCTGCGGAAAGTCAGAAAATGGCCAGCAGGGCGCTTTGGCGCAATGTTGCTTATCGCAGAATTTTGTGTGGCTATGGCATCTCCGTATTTGGTGATTGTTTCAACGGCATTGCCATCAGTCTGTGGGTATTGCAGACCACGGGAAGTGCGAAGAGTATGGCAGCTGTACAAGTATGTAATATGGTCGTCAGTTTTCTGTTCGGATCATTCGCGGGTACGTTTGCAGACAGGCTGGATCGCAGAACATTGATGTTGTCTTCGGATTTGTTTCGTGGGGCTATGGCGTTTATCATCGCGGTGAGTCTGTTTGTGCTGCATGCTCCTTTTCCAATCGTACTGCTCATGCTTTCCCTTTCGATGTTCTCCAGCCTGTTTCAGGCGCCTGCATTTCATGCTTCGGTAACCAGTCTGGTAGGGAGGGAGCATCTGCAGCAAGCTACAGGAACCATCCATCTGGTTGATAATATCGCCCGTATAAGTGGACTGGCCGCCGCGGGGATTGCGGTTTCTGCATTTGGGGGCTTTACGGCTATTATGATTACGGGTGTGACCTTTCTGCTGTCAGCGATATGTGTAATGTTGGCCGGGCGTTTTCCGGATGTACAACGCTCTTCGATGCATAGAGGATCGTTTGTAAAGGAGTGGGGCGGTTCATTTTCTTACATCTTTGCACATCCCCTGATTCGCTCCATCGTTATTCTTAATCCACTGCTGATTCTCTTCTTCATGTCAGCCATCATGCTTGTTCAAGTCATGGCCGTCAAAGTATGGCAGGCGAATCCTGTCCAGTTCGGACTGATTGAGACATGTATTCCACTGGGGTATATGCTGGGTTCAGGAATTCTGATTGCCTCAGGCAATCGGCTGAAACGAAGGGGACGATGGGTGTTCATCGGTCTGCTGGTTCTCGGCCCACTGTATATGCTGTTAGCCAATGTATCTTCTCCTTTGGTGGCCTTGCCGCTGATCGTTGCTGGGGGAGCCATGTTTGCGTGCTGTACGATGTTAACCCAGATTATGATGCGTGCCGAGGTCCCCGATGAGCTGCAGGGGAGAATCTACGGGGTGCTCGGAACCATAACAAGTACAGCCCCGATCTTGGGATTAACGGTGGTTTCCGTTTTGGCTGATCAGTGGGGTGCCCAAACCGTGCTGGAGAGTCTGGGAGCATTGCTGTTGGTGGTAGGAATTATTTCCGCAGTAGGATTAAAATCCATTCGGACCTATCGATAGTTAATGCATGCCATAGATAAGGACGAGCCTAATCAAAGAACCCGGAAGCAGACGCTCATCGCGTCTGACTCCGGGTTGAATGATAGGACGGTGAAGGGATTAAGGCTGCCAGTCCACTGTAACGGTTGCGGTTCCACTGGTTGGTGTGGTGAAGGTATGATTATTGCCATTTTCCCACGTAATCGTAGAGCCGTTCTTTTTGAAGAATTTGAATTCTAGATTCGTTCCGGCTGGCACACTCACGTCATAATACCAGGTTGGATAAGAATAGATCACCTGATTGAACGCCGGACCAATGGCGAGAGGGCCTGTGGACCAGTTACCCAGCTCCGCGACATTGCCCGTCAGATAGAGATTCTGGCCGAGTGTCGTGGATGCATTGTTGATGACAAACCGAACGGAAACCTGGTTGCCACTAAGAATCGTGAAATTGTTATAAGTGTTGCTGTTGACTCCGTTCGCTGCGACTTTAACTGCATAGTTGCCGGCGGCAACAGCAGGGATGGTCACTTTGATCTGAGTATCTTCCCATGATGTAATGGCTGAACCGGTAACAGCGGTTGTACCGAAATAGACAGTGCCTTTGGTAGTACCAAATCCACGACCATCAATGGTAACGGTATTACCCGCTTTGCCCATTGTAGGGCCCACATGCCCGATGGTTGGTGTAGTGGTATTGGCTGTATACTGCCAGACCGCTGTAGCTCCTGCTGCCAAAGTGAAGTTAGCGACGTTACCTCCTGTAGAGGTAATGTTATTGCCGCTTAATGCACCTGCAAGAACATCGTTGTATGTACCCGAAGGGAGTGAAGTGGTCAGGCCACTGATGGATGTGGAAGTCGAAAGATTACGGTTAACCGCTACGACGGCTACGTTGTTGCCGAATTTACGTTCATACACATACACATCGTTGTTAATCCAGCGCTGCTGGGTTGTTCCATAGGCGATGGCTGGATTGGTTTTGCGCAATGGAGCCAGCTTGCTGATGACGTTAAAAGCAGTTGTTGTTTTGGAGAACGAAGGCATTTTGGCACGGTTATCCGGGTCACCGTTACCTGTCAAATACTGCTCAGTGCCATAATAGATGGCTGGTACGCCCCGTGAAGTAAGTGTAAATGCAAGAGCTTGTTCCAAGCGACGGTTGTTAACGGCACTTGTTTTGAAGCGATCCATGTCATGGTTATCAATAAAAGTCACTTGGTCATTCACCTGGGCATAATCAGCGGCAGTGCTGGTGATCATGGAATCCAGGGCAACCATCGTGGATGTGTTATCACGGAACACGTTACGTACTTCATTGTTGAAACGGAAGTCGAGCAGACTCATGCCGGATTGGTTGGCGAAGTTGGTATTGTCCGCATCGGATGCGGATGAACCCAGGAACCATTCACCAAACGTGAATACCGGTTTGTAGCCATAGATGGAGGACATCCAGTTCTTTTGCCATCCCATCGGCATATGCTTCACCGCATCCACCCGGATTCCGTCAATGCCCATATCCAGCCAGAGCTTGATCGCATCCTTGAAGTAGGTGTCAATGGTGCTGTTATTGTGATTCAGGTCAGCGAGATCATAGAGATTTTTGTAGATACCGTTCTCCAGTGTGGAGAAGTCAGAGCCGCCATTGTGGTGGAATAATTTGTTCGTGTCATTGGTGTAGCCACCAAGCAGAGTGCCGTTATTGTACAACTTTCCATTCTCTGCGAACGAGGTGTCGGTTTCCATGGCAGGAGAGGTATGGTTAGGAGCAAAATCAATGATGACTTTAATGCCTTTGGCATGTGCCGTATTGATCAGGTTCTGGAAATCGGTCATCGTACCGAAAGCAGGATTGGTCTTCTTGAAGTCACGTGCCCAATAGCCGTGATAAGCCGTATTGTTGACACCGGAATAGTTAATCAGCGAGTAAATATTCTCCACAGGCTGAGAAATCCAGAGAGCCGTAATGCCGAGATCGGAAAAATAGTTGTCGTTGATCTTATTGATCAATCCTTGCCAGTCGCCCCCGCAATAGAGCTTCAGGTTGGAACAGGAGGCATCATAGGCTGCCCCAGTAGGGTTGTTGGAGGGATTGCCGTCCAGAAAACGGTCGGTAAATACTTGATAAATGACATCGGTGCTGAAGTTCTGCTTGTTGCTTACAGCCGTATCAGCATCTGCGAATACAGACGCCGCCGGGAATATGGGCAGTGCGCTTCCGGCCAGCAAGCTGAAGCTCAGCGTGGTACTGAGGATGATTCGCTTGGTCCATTTGAACATGGTAATCCACCCTTCGTTTATTAGATGTGTATTCTCTTTCTTAATTAGAAAAGCGCTTTCAAGTTAGACGTTGGTAAGTTATCTTAATGTTATCCCCCCTTTATGAACGCCAACAACCCCGGCACCTCCTGCTGGAGTTACCGGGGTTGTCCTAAACCGATTGGGTTTAAAAGCATGGCCCTCTAGTTATAATCACAACGTTATGATAATTAAATAATGGTTTGGTTGTCAATAACTTTTTCTTGAGCATTTTTTTTCTATTTCTATATTTACAAATCAGGCTCCACAGATTTAAACTATTCGCAGACCCACCAATATAAGGGCTATGCATTTTAGAACATTTCGGTGTTTTAAAACAACCCCGTCTCTTCAGAGACGGGGTTGTTTGTCGATGTAGCCGAGGGAAGAACGAAGCAGGACTAACAAAACAGGGAAACCCCGGTAGTGTAAAAGCGAAATCTATAGGAGAGGCGGTTGATGGATCAGTGAACACTCATTCTGTTATCGAATGTGTGGAAGGTTTCAAGGCGTCCAGGCTGGACAACACAAGAAAGATTTTTGTCTATTTGCCACCAGGATATAAGGAGCATGTGGATCAACGCTATCCAGTGTTATACATGCATGCGGGTCAGAGGGCCTTCGGCTCTTCGACTGCGGGAAATGAAACGTGGCACGTAGATCAGGCGGCAGACCAACTGATTGATCAAGGCTTGATGGATGGACTGATCATTGTCGGAATTGCCCATGTTCGTCCAGTTACACACAATGAATTCTATCATTTCATTGCGCCTGCAAGAGAAGCGGTGAGTGTGGGCTGCTCAGGCCTGGATTATGAACACTTTATCATTCATGAACTGAAACCGTTCATTGACGATCATTACCGCACACTTCCAGACAAGGACAATACGGGACTGCTTGGTTCTTCCGCAGCGGCACTCAGCACCTTCCATATAGGAACACGTCATCCTGAAATTTTTGGCAAACTGATCATGCTCTCTCCCTTTTTCGTGGATGTGCAGCTGGATGAAACGTCGGAGAGCAGGTTACAGGAGGAGGATATGTACCTCATGCCTGAGGGCAGTGCTCCGATTCGAATGTGGATGGATATAGGGGATGCAGAAGGATTATTTCTTCCTTCCCAGGTAAGGAACGTAGTCCATCAGATGCTCGAACTGGGATACAAGCCTGGCGAGGACATCGCATTTCTGGAACAGCCGGATGCAGGTCATCAGGAAGCGGATTGGGGAGAGCGGGTTCACCTTCCGCTTCTGTACATGTTTGGCCGAATCGGCAATCCAGTCTCTCTGGAACTGATGGGAAGGGACGTTATCGGATTGAAGGGCGGCATGAGCGGGCACATCAATGCGCTGCTTCATTACGACAGCGGGTTCACCATGAGTGTGCTTGAAGGGGAATATCATTCCGATCAACCCGATGTTCTTGAGGTTCGACCCAATGGGGAACTGGTTCCTGTCAAGATGGGTCATGCAGTTGTTACCCTGACGGTGGGAGAGTTGACGGCATCACGGATGTACACGGTTGTGGAAGAATTATCGGGTCACGTGACAGTCTGCATGAGTGCCGAGGTACCGTTTCAAGACATGTATGATGACTCGATCTACGGAGGCATGGGCATGAAGCTTCTGCACACCGGAGGTGGCGATTATGAGGGCTGCTTCGAGGTTCCACGTGACAGCGGATTTCGGTTCAGATTCACGCGAGGCTTCCGGCAGTTTGAAACCGATGCAGATGGAAAGGCACTTCCCAATCGGGTGTTTCGTGCCCATGATAACCTGTCTCTTCATTACAAAATCCAGTCTTGGGGCAGCACAGCTGCCAAAGCCGGGAACAGGAGGTAGCCATGATTAGTCAACCATTTCAACCAACGATGGATATTCCGTATTATTATCCCTGTAATTTTCCTTTAGTTCACGAAATCCTTCAGCGTCAGGGCTCGATAAGCAGTCTCGGCCTGTTAGCTTCCAGCCGCTTGTATAGTCTGACTTCCTGTTCGGATCGTGGCCTAATCAAGCCTTACTTTCATAAGCTGGATTATGAGGAGCCGATATGGGAAGTGTTTGGAGAACGGGAGTTTGACAGCTTCGAACAAGGAAAGGCATATATTCGGGAACGGCTTGAAAATGAGGGGCCTTTGGTCGTTACAGGCACAAGTTATTGCTTGCCTTATGGGGATGATTATCGAAATCCCGAGTATATTCATAAACTCGTTAAACAAGATTCACGCCTGCATCTGGTCGATCATTGGCTGGCTGTATACGGAATGGATGAGGAGCAGTTCTATGTCTATGACCCCGTTCCCTCCAAATACATGGGAGCTGTATCATCACCTGATTTCCAGGAGTTCTGGAAAGGAAACAAAAATATCTCCGAGCTCGAAATAGCCCGTCGCAAAGAAACATTACGGACATATGGCACGATGGAGATCCGTGCTGTGGAGACACTCGACGCTGCAGGCTACCGAAACATGTTGCGCTCTGCTCTGGCGACGCAGGCCCAT
Organism: Paenibacillus sp. ALJ109b; assembly: GCF_010747435.1. Lineage (NCBI taxonomy): Bacteria > Bacillati > Bacillota > Bacilli > Caryophanales > Paenibacillaceae > Paenibacillus > Paenibacillus sp. ALJ109b. The sequence continues at coordinate 127,228 of NZ_JAAIFP010000017.1, read as the reverse complement.
GAATTCATCTCGGGCAGAACGATCTGGGAGGGCAATCGAAGCTATTATTTTGGACAGGCTGTCACATCACAATTGTTACAAAGATTGCACCCGAATGCCGAGGTGGATCGGGAACAGGAGAAAGCCATCTCCGCGTTCCTGTTCGACATGCGCTGGAGCCGCTACTTTTTCCGCGATTTGCTGGAGGAAGCAGCCAAATGGCTCGATTCTCCTCATGATAAATATGTTGAGGAATTCGGTGCAATGATAGCCCGGTGGGAACAGGCGCACAAGTTGCTGCAGATCGCCAGAATGAAACGAAGCCCTGAATGGCGTGAGCAGTTAACGGATATTATCGAACAATTGGCGGCGGACGAATTACGCTGGTACGAAGCGCTAATGACTACACATCAGCATGCCGATCGCTTCAGACAGATTCCATCGACTGTGGAAAATCCCGCGCCTACGCCTTCACATCGGGAAGTCATTGAGCGGATTGTGCTGGACAGCTGCGATGAGCTTAATCGGTACCATAATGCGCCTATTTCACTAGAGCATGGCTTGCAGGCGCCCCTATATGGAAGTCGGGGAAGACTGGACTCCCTTGAACTTGTAACTCTACTTGCGGTTGTCGAGCAAAGTGTTGAAGATACGTTCGGTGTAGGGATAACCCTCGCTGAATTGGCGGCAGCTTCCATGCCAGAAAGTCCTTATCGAACGGTGGAATCACTGATTGAGTATCTGGAGGCGCAATTGAAACATTTCCCAAAGGATGATAAGGGATGAATATCACTTTTCTTCTGGAACGGTTCGCCGCGTATAACCATCGCCCTGCGTTGGTATGGAAGGACGAGCAGTATAGTTATAACTGGTTATTGGATCAGATTCACACCTTTAGCCAGTGGATTTCCACAGAAGGGCTCGAAGGGATGATCGTTGTGCTTGAAGAGGATTATTCTCCTTATGCCGCAGCGGCATTGATCGCTCTTCTGGAGCGGAATTGTATTGTGGTTCCGATGGATCGACACTTGGTTGAGGGCAAACGGAATGAGTATACAGCGCTCGCTCAGGCGGAATGGCGCATGAGTGTTGGGGAAGGGGAAGTTATAGCCAGACATTGCTCTGTTCAAGGCAGTCGGTCCCCGATTTTGGCCAGGCTGGGTCAGGAAAAGAAAGCAGGTCTGGTGATCTTCTCATCCGGATCGACAGGACGAAGCAAAGCTGCTGTTCACAGCTCGGATCGTCTGTTGCACGGGTTTAGGCGGCAAGTTCGACCGCTCTGTACGATCCCTTTCATGATGTTTGATCACATTGGTGGCTTAAACACAATGCTGCAATCCTTGTCCAGCGGCGGCTGTTTATGCGTCATACCGGATCGCTCCCCCCTGGAAGTATGCAAAACCATTGAAAAGTACCGTGTTCAGGCATTGCCAGTCTCACCAACGTTCATGAATTTGCTGCTCCTTAGCGGAGTCTATCCGGAGTTCGATCTATCCAGTCTCGAAGTGGTCTCCTATGGTTCAGAGGTTATGCCAGAGGCGCTGCTTATCGCATGGAATAGACAGTTTCCGAATGTACGTACGGTGCAAGCTTACGGTATGTCGGAGATTGGCATTCTGCCGACACGCTCAAAGGATTCGGGTTCATTGCTATTTACGGTTCGTGATGGGGAAGTCCGTTATCGGATTGTGGACGGGCTGCTTGAGATCCAAACGACAACGGCCATGATCGGATATCTGAACGCTCCGTCTCCGTTCACGGAAGATGGCTGGCTCCAGACCGGGGATGAAGCGGAGATGGAGGATGGTTACATTCGCATTTTGGGTCGCCGCTCCGAGATCATTAATGTAGGCGGGCGTAAGGTTTACCCTGCGGAAGTGGAGAGTATTCTGGAGCAAATGGATGCTATCGAAACGGCTGTGGTGAGCGGGGAACCGAGTGGAATTATGGGGCAGATGGTGAAGGCCACGGTCAGACTTACAGCTGAGCAGCCTCTTACGGAACTGCGCAGACAAATCTGGGAATTTTGCCGAGAGAAGCTGCCCCAGTACAAAATCCCGCAAAAGATTGTAATTACCCAGGAGACATTAACAAGCCCAAGAATGAAGAAAATAAGAAATCCAGGTCCAAACTGCTCCGTTCGGGATGAGGTTGCGGCAAGCCTGGAGGAAGATTTGGAAGGGACACAATACTGAATGAACGAATGAATAAAGTGACTCATGAATGCCAATGCAGCAGGGGACATCATGAGTTGTAAGTTGTAATTGGAGAGGGAACCGTTGGATGCATTACGCATCTACGGTTCCCCTTTTGTTGAACAGAGTCGAAGTGATTCGTACGAGAGATATCCTTTCACACAATTTAATGGGAGATAGCCTCATGCGACGCACCAAGAGTCTCATCGGAGAAAGGATTTAGAATGAAGCAAAATGTTATGCCTTCACGTGTGATTTGACATCCAACTGCAACAGGGAGAAACCGTACGCTTCCAAGTCCAGCTTCAGCTTGTTCTGCTGAGTTTCCCGAGTTGTGGCTGAGAATACATTACGCCAAGTTCCTTGGTGTAGTGGCAACTCCATACTGCGTGGTTCTTCACTTGCATTCAGGACGAGTACGAATTGTTTCCCCGTATCCTGATCCTTGCGTCCGATGGCAATACACGGGTCTCCGGCTTCCGCGTAAATCATGGAGATGTCCGCACTGCGCAATGCAGCGTGTTGTTTACGCAGGGCAATGGCTTGGGTGAAGAAATCGAGCAGATCCTTGTTCTGCTTCTGTTCGTCCCACTCCATACATTTGCGACAACCTGGATCATAGCCACCATCCAACCCTACCTCGTCACCGTAGTAAATACAAGGAGCGCCTGGGTACGTAAGCAGCAGAATGACAGCCAGCTTCATCTTGCGTACATCCCCTTCACATAGGGTGAGCAGTCTTGGCGTATCATGACTGCCGAGCAGGTTGAAAGCTGCTTCGGTTACAGGCTGTGAATACGCAGCAAGCAGTTTGCCAACCTCGTTGGCGAATCCAAGACCGTCCAGCTTGCCAAGCACAGTGTAATCCATGACTGAATTCGTGAAAGGGTAGTTCATGACCGCATCAAACTGATCCCCCTGCAGCCACATGATGGAATCATGCCAGATTTCGCCTAGCAGATAGGCATCCGGGTTAAGTGATTTGACCGTTTGCCGGAATTCACGCCAGAATTGATGGTCTACCTCATTGGCAACATCCAGTCTCCAACCGTCGATACCCATATCCTGAATCCAGTAACGGGCCACCTCCAGCAAATATTCCTTAACCTCGGGATGCTCCGTGTTCAGTTTAGGCATAAGGGGTTCAAAGGCAAAGGTATCATATGTGGGGATACCGTCTTCGATACGTGCCGGCCATTCTCTGACATGGAACCAATCCGCATAACGGGAAGCAGCCCCTTTTTCAAGCACATCCGCGAATGGAAGGAACTCTCTGCCTGAATGGTTAAACACTGCGTCCAGAACTACCCGAATCCCACGTGCATGGCATGCATCCACAAGCTCCTTCAATTTCTCATTGGTGCCAAAGTGCGGATCGACCCTCAGGTAGTCTGCGGTATTGTACTTATGGTTGGTTGTAGCCTGGAACACCGGGCAGAAATAAATGGCGTTAATGCCAAGTGCGCTCAGATGATCGAGGTGGTCCAGAACGCCTTGCAAGTCACCTCCGAAAAAATTGACAGGCGTCGGTTCACCGCCCCAGGGTTCAGCATTCTTTGGACTGATCGACGGATCACCATTGGCAAAACGTTCAGGGAAGATCTGATAGAATACAGCATCCTTAACCCAAGCAGGTGCCTCGAAGAAATCCACCGGATTCATAAATGGAAAATCGAAAAATTCCAACGGATGATCAGGCAGAGCCTGTTCGAATCCCCGTTCCGTCATCCAGACCGATTCTTCTCCCTCGATCAGTTGGAAGCCGTAGCGTAATCTGCGGTAAGGTGGTTGCGCTTCCACTTCCCAATAATCGAACAGGGCATCACGGGCAAAGATTCGCATTGGAAGGTGGAGGACCGTACGATCCCATGCATATTTATCCCCGATGATGGCGATAACAGCATCCAGGTCGCCCCGCTTGGAACGGAGCCTCAGGTGCATAGTGGAACGGTCATATACGTAGGACCAATTCATTTTGGGACGATGATAAATAGCTTCAAGTAACATAGTATTCACTCCTTATCTGGGATGGATAATATGGCTATAAACGCAAAAAAGGCACAACCCCAATGTTCACGAGGTTGTACCTTTCGGCAGCATAGCCTTTTGATTATAGTGCTATTATACGAACTAAATCGGAAAAAGAAAACACTTTTTTTTCCTGAAATGATGAGTTGAATTCACCGTTTAAATTCGGGTACTATTTTTTAAAAATCATACCCAAGCTTATTGGCATAAGCAGAAATTTCTTTATGATATTTTTCGATACTTTTCTTGCCGGTATCAATTTTGGCATTGGCTTGTTTCAGGACAGCGCTGTTTACCGTTGTTTTGGAGACAGCCTTTTTAGCGAGTTGGAATCCTTCCAGCTGTGTATAACTACCTTTGATCAAGTTGGCATGGATTTTTTGCAGTTCCGTATTTTGCGGTTTAATCAGCTTCAGCTTGGAAACATATTTGGTGTAGTTAGGAATCGCTGTGTTGGTCAATTTCAAGAAAACGGACTTGCGATTGGAAGATGTAATGTAAAATCCACCGCCCAAAGCGTTGAATGCTTTCTCCTCATATACGGATGCGCTATCCAGTTGATCCAGGTAGTTCAAGAAATCTTCTTCTTCGGCTGTAGGGATCGGTTCTTGTTCTGACGTGTCAACTTCTTCATAGTATTCGTCTTCCGAATATGTAGTAGTTGAGTCATCCGCAGCAGCGGCATACGACCCTGCAGGTGCGAATACCCCGCCGAGCAAAACAAAACTCATAATAATTGATAGTACCCATGATTTCTTCACGTTCTAATTTCCCCTATCTATATATGTGATATTATTCCAATGGATAATCTAACATATCACGACAAGAAATTACAGGAATCGATTTACAGAGATGGAATCTATGGATGGCGATTTGATGTTGTTTGCTTCAGTTATAACCGTGCAAGATGCAAGTTTAAAAGGATATAATAACGTTGTGAATCAACAAAAAGGGAGGAAATATTGATGACTGTTGAACGTTTTCATATTCATGTCTCCGATGAAGTTCTGGACGATTTGCAATATCGGCTGCATAACATCCGTTGGCCAGATCAATTGGTAGACTCGGGTTGGGGGCGAGGAACAGATATTAGTTATTTAAAATCACTTGTCTCTTATTGGAGAGATCATTATGACTGGCGAGCACAAGAGTCCAGGCTGAATCAATTTTCCCAGTTTCATTGCCAGTTGGATGGGGTGGATGTGCACTTCGTACATGAGCGTGGTAAAGGGCCTAACCCACTGCCGATTATTCTTACCCATGGATGGCCGGATAGCTATCTTCGTTATCAAAAGATTATCCCTCTCCTGACCGATCCCGCGAGTCATGGAGGTAATCCAGAGGACTCTTTTGATGTCATTGTGCCTTCACTTCCTGGATTTGGATTCTCTAGTCGGCCTGACCAACCTGGCGTCAACAATTCTTATGTCTCCCAGATGTGGGCCAAACTAATGACCAAAGAATTAGGCTACAACAAATTCGCTGCTGCAGGTGGAGATATTGGCTCTGGTGTTACACGTTATCTGGCATCGAATAATCCTGAACTTCTAGTTGGTATCCACTTAACGGATATTGGTATCATAAGAGATCTCTTATCTTCCCAGGATGAGGCTGAACGTTCGGAGGAAGAACGAGAGTACAAGAAAAATGCTTCAACATGGATTTCACAAGAGGGGGGTTATATGTCCATTCAATCAACCAAACCTCAGACACTTGCGTATGGGCTTTCCGATTCGCCAGTAGGTTTGGCTGCTTGGATCATTGAGAAATTTCATGCTTGGAGCGACTGTAAAGGTGACCTCGATCAACTATTTAGCAAGGATGAGTTGCTGACTCATATTATGATCTATTGGGTTACGAACACCATAGGATCATCCACACGTATGTACTTCGAAAATTCACATTCCTTGCCACCATTGGGCCGAATAGAAGTTCCGACAGGCATTGCCATATTTCCTGCGGATATCGTGCTGCCGCCCAAGTCTTGGGCGATGCAAAACCTGAACGTAACGCATTGGACCTCCATGCCTAGTGGAGGGCATTTTACGGCTTTGGAAGAACCGGAGTTGCTGGCTGATGATATCAGGGCATTCTACAGACCGATTCGAGCTATGAATAATTAATATAGTTATATATATGGTAAACTTTCGTAAGGTCCCGACTAAGATATCTAAAGCGGGACTTTTTTTTCTTCAATCTGCTCAAAAAGTGACGTATTGAGGCGGTCAGATGGTATAATCGGGTGAAGTGTTATTGTCTCACCAAGTTATTTTCGAAAAGGTTTTCGGTAATTGTTCTATTTTTGTTTGTAACCGCAATCATAATACACACAGAAAGTGAGAGCTGAGATGAATCAGAAAAAGCTTTTTACGGATGGATGGCAATTTGCGAAAAGTAAGCTGGAGGTTACGGAGCCTGCAGGGTTAACGTTTGAACCGGTCGAGCTTCCACATGATTGGCTGATCTATAATACGCTTGAACTGTATGAGGACAGCATCGGATGGTATCGCAAGACATTCCCATATACGAAGGATGAGAAGCAGCTTCTGCTTTGTTTTGACGGGGTGTACATGGATTCTTCCGTATATGTAAACGGTCAACTTGTTGGGGAATGGAAGTATGGCTATTCGGCTTTTGAGCATGAGATCACGAGCGCTTTGGTGGAAGGTGACAACGAAATTGTAGTCAAAGTTGTGCATCAGAGTCCCAACAGCAGATGGTATTCCGGGGCCGGAATTTATCGCAATGTGTGGCTCAAAACGAGAGATCGGAATCATATCGTCACAGACGGTATCTATGTATCGATTCAGCAGCAGCCAGAAGGCTGGCAGGTTGAGGTGGATATGGAGCTAAGTCTCAATCAGAACGCACAACTTGTGCACACGATTTGGTATCAGGGTAATCAGATCGTATCCAGCAAAGCGGACGTTACGGCTACAGCGGGTAAAGACGCTGGACATGGACAGATACAGTCCAACAGCCAACAGCTGACGGTCGATCTTCCGAAGTTATGGAGCCCGGATGAACCGAATCTGTATGATCTGGTAACGGAACTGCAAGTAGCTACAGGTGAGCAGGGCTATGAGACGATCGAGTCCATTACACAGCGAATTGGTTTCAGGGATATCAAGCTGGATGCAAACGAAGGATTCCACCTGAATGGGGTCAAGATGAAGCTGAACGGCGTGTGTGAACACCATGATCTTGGGGCGCTGGGGGCTGCTTTTAACCTAACTGCGCTGCGCAGAAGATTTGTGCTGTTAAAGGAAATGGGCGTTAACGCCATCCGGACCGCTCATAACATGCCTGCCAAAGAGTTCATGGAACTTGCGGATGAGATGGGTATGCTGATCGTTTCGGAAGCGTTCGATATGTGGGAGAGAGCCAAGACCCCTTACGACTATGCGAGATTTTTCCCGGAATGGGCACATACTGATGTGAAGAGCTGGGTGAAGCGTGACCGTAACCATGCAAGTCTGATCATGTGGAGTATCGGCAACGAAATTTATGATACCCATGCGGATGAGCGGGGGCAGGAAGTAACCCGGATGCTGATGGATTATGTACTGGAATTCGATCCAAAAGGGAATGCAGGCGTGACGATCGGTTCGAACTACATGCCATGGGAAAACGCACAAAAATGTGCAGACATCGTGAAGCTCGCAGGTTATAACTACGCGGAGAAATACTACGACAAACATCACGAAGAACATCCGGACTGGATTATCTATGGTAGTGAAACGTCGTCTGTGGTGCAGAGCCGTGGGATCTATCACTTCCCGTTCGAGCAATCCATACTGGCAGATGATGATGAGCAGTGCTCGGCTTTGGGTAACAGTACAACAAGCTGGGGCGCGAAGTCCGCAGAATATTGCATTTTGGCAGAACGAGATACGCCGTATTCCTTGGGGCAGTTCCTGTGGACGGGATTCGATTATATTGGAGAACCAACACCGTATCATACGAAGAATTCGTATTTTGGACAGCTGGATACAGCAACGTTCCCGAAAGATTCCTACTATATCTACCAAGCAGCCTGGACGGATTATAAGAAAAATCCAATGGTTCACCTGTTCCCTTACTGGGATTTCAGCCCGGGTCAGCTGATTGATGTACGCGTGTGCAGTAATGCGCCGAAGATTGAATTGCAGCTGAATGGCAAGACAATCGGCACGTATGATATCGACCATGTAAAGGGAACCCAGTTGGCAGGCTGGTGGAAAGTGCCATATGAAGAAGGCGAGCTCAAAGCGATCGCTTATGATGAACACGGCAACGTTATTGCAACGGATGTGCAACGATCCTATGCAGATGCGAAGAAGATTCGTCTGCAAGCCGATCGGGAGCAGCTGCAAGCAGACGGTACAGATCTTATTTTCGTGGAAATTCAAGTGGAAGATGAAGCGGGCAATCCCGTGCAAAATGCAAACAACCGTGTGCAGGTCCAAGTGACAGGTGCAGGTCGTCTGTTGGGTCTCGATAACGGGGACAGCACGGACTATGATCCATACAAAGGACTGAGCAGAAGGCTGTTCAGCGGCAAGCTGATGGCAATCATCGGGGCAACGAACGAATCGGGAACGGTACGGATCGAGGTGACATCGGAAGGATTGGAAAGTGCAGCTGCCGAGTTCGAATCACGAGCTGTTGCAGGCGCAGGAGATCGTACCTTAGGTGATTCCGGTGCCGCAGCAGGACAGGAGCAAACCGTACTTATGAGTAATACGGAACGTCCGGTTCTGACGGGCCGCGCGAAGGAGATTCCTTTGCGGAAAATCGAGATTATCAGCGAAGATGGACAGCTATTCGATCCATCGAAACAGCAGATGACGGTGAGCGCCAAGCTGTATCCGGAGAACACATCCTATCGGGATATTGAGTGGGCAGTTGTGAACGACGCAGGTATCGAATCCAACATTGCCAAGGTCGAAGCCAACGGTCTGGAAGTCAACGTATCCGCTCTGGGCGATGGAGAATTCCGTCTTCGTGCGACGAGCAGTAACGGTACGGATAAAACGAAACTGATCTCCCAACTGGAGTTCAAAGCAACAGGTCTGGGTACGGCTTACAAAGATCCATACGGATTTATTACTGGCGGGCTGTACGATTACACCAAAGGGGATGTCGGTAACGGCAATGAACGTGGGGTAGCGACAAGCCGGGACGGGGAGACACATGTGGGCTTCCGCAATATCGACTTCGGGCCGTACGGCTCCGATACCATTACGATTCCAATCTTTGCGTTGTCCAGTGAAGAGTACTTCATTCAGATCTGGGAAGGTATGCCGGATGAAGAGGGAAGTACACTGCTGGCAGATGTGGTGTATGACAAAGAATCCAGATGGAATGTGTATCAGGAAGAGACGTATCAACTGTCCAAGCGGCTGAGCGGGATTACGTCGATCTGTTTTGTACTGAAGCAAAAGATTCATATCAAAGGCTTCTCATTCGAGCGCCAAAGCCGGGCATTTGAACAGAATACGGCTGCATCATGCGATCATCTCTACGGGGATACGTTCAAGATCCAGGGTGATCATGTCGAGGGGATTGGGAACAATGTGTCGCTGGAGTTTGAAAATATGGACTTCACAGCAGAAGGCGCATCCAAGCTTGTGATTTATGGCCTTTCGCCGATTGATAAAAACACGATTCATATCCGCTTTGCAGGTGAGGACGGACAGAGCAATCAACTGGTCGAATTCACACAGTCCGATGGATATGAGGAGCGGGAGTTTGAGCTTGAGCAGGTTAAAGATGTGCAGAAGGTGACCTTTATTTTCCTGCCGGGCAGTCAGTTTGACTTTGGCTGGTTCCGGTTCGAGAAGTAGGACGCCAGATATAGTAGTTCAGGCATAGAGATGATTTATATGAATCCTCTTCAAGTAAACGGTGTTCTTTAAGAACAGGATATTTACCTGAAGGGGATTTTTTAAATCTCTTTTGTTCAGGATGGTCACATTGCTTGTTGTTATGTATAATTTTCCTGAGAAAGTTACCTAAAGGAGAAAATATACATATGAATCGTCTTAAGTCTAGTGTTAGAAAGTTTATGTTAGAAGATTTGGATTCAATTAAAAAACAAGACAAGCCGAATGTTATTGTGAACTTTAAAGCAATTTTATTAGGATTTTTGGTTATCTGGTGTCTATCAGGAGTAATTATTTATTATGCATTCTCGGATTGGAGCGACAGGGGAACATTTGGCGATATGTTTGGAGCGATCAATGCACTTTTCTCTGCTTTTGCTTTTGGAGGATTAGTGTACACTCTTTTCATTCAGAGATATGAGTTGAGTTTACAAAGAAAAGAGTTGGAGATGCAACGTCTGGAAGTGGCTCGTAACGGTGATCAATTAGAACAACAAAAAAATGTAATGATTCAGCAAAGTTTTGAAAACACTTTTTTTAAAATGATCGAGCTCCATCACAATTTAATTGCATCAATGAATGATAAACCTTATGAGGGAAGAAGAGCCATAGAGAAACTACGAGAGTTTCTCTATGATGAATTGAAACGTGCTAATCATAAGCGTGATTTGAATAAAACAATAGAAGATTTTCTTAGCCTTAAAGGTCGGCATATTAAACATTACCTTAATAACTATTATTGTATACTTGAATTGATTGAGCAGCATGGTCTGAACACAGAAGAAGATTTGAGAGATTCAAATTATACCCGTATTGCTCTCTCACAATTATCAGAGGACGAACGATTTCTGATTTTCTATACATTGGGATACAAGAGTGAGACGAGATTATTTTTGGAGAAATTTACTGATATAAGTGAATTAAATCATTTCGCTCGGCATCATTATGAGTGGATGACTTCTTAGTTATTGAAGAGTGACGGATAACCGTCACTCTTTTTTATTTAGATTAGATTCTTTACGAAGTTCTTTCATCTAATTAATAGAAAATGTAGAAGTCACAAGAAGCATGCTTTTAGAAAGAAATGGACTTTTTTATCTTGTTAAGCTTCCTGAATCTTTCTTATCAGAATCGTCAATGGTCAGCATAGCTTTCTCTGAATCCCAGGACACGTTCAATCCCAAACCACGCAATACCTCAAAAGGCACTGTAGTTGCTCCCGAGTAGTTATTTATGGGTTCAGGTATCTGCACGACTCGCTCCCCAGAGGAATCGGCGGAGGTTATAACATACTGTGTCTCGTTAGGTAGGATTGTGATTGTCCGATTGTCATAATTCAACGTATAGTGGTTCAGGCTACCTTCCACCTGATGAATCTCAAATTTTGCTCCAAGTGCTGTGGCGATGGCTTTGATTGGCAGTTGCACGGTCTTAGGCGTTTCAACAGCGGCATACATCGACTGGAACAGCTCACCGTTCAGATATACATCTGTGCCAATTTTGGCTTGAACGGGTTTGTAGACCATTCCTCCAGATGACGTTGCAGGTGCACCCGCTTCCTCGTACTTATCACTTCCCCAACCCCAGACGGTTCCATCCGAGGATAAGGCAAGACTGTGGTAATATCCTGCTGAAATATCGGTAATGCCGGATAGATGGTTTACTTTTCCTTCTTTGCCGTTCACGCTTCTTCCGTAGCTGTACACCTCACCGGATGTCGTAAGTAATAACATATATTGCGAATTTCCATCCATCTTTTTCACCTTGAAGTCGTAATCAAAAGCGAATGCTTTCCCTGTCTCGTCCAAACCCCAGACTTTCCCGTTCTTATCCAGTGCAAGCAGGGACGTATCTGTTCTTGTGATCGAAGATATGTTGGTCAGACCTTTTATCTTGGTAGGTTTGGACAGGACACTTCCGGATTCGTCGGGCTCGTTCCACGTCCATACGGTGCCATCTTTCTTCAAAGCATATCCATGCAGACCTGCGGATCCAACCTGGATAACATCTTTCAGTCCGCTAATCGCATGCGGTTTACGTATGAGATCAGAATCGCTTCCTTGAGCGGTAGGGCGCTGCCATGACCATACTGTCCCGTTCTGGAGAAGGGCGACGGTAAAAGAACCAGTCACTACATCCTTCGCAGAGTTGATGCTTTCGACTTTGCTTGGTAGTTTGCCAGCACCCCACTCCCAGACCGTTCCATCCGCCTGAACGGCTGCGTTGATTCCACCACCGGCGGCTGAAATAGCTATTACATTAGATAGTTCCGGTACGCGGATGGGACTAAATGTATGACGATATCGAATGTTCTCGCTCACACCCAGCTCTCCCAACAGATTGCGGCCCCAAGTCCAGACCGAACCATCACTTCTCAAGGCGACTGTGTAATAATAAGCCCCCTCTACAGCGGTATAGTGGAGTTTCTTCTCTGTGTTTGCTGCATTCGATTGAACAGAAGTGTTACTGGCGGAATGCTGTACGTTAGTGGCTGCGTGAGTAATTGGCTCAGCTGTCAGCTCCAACAACAAGCTGGACGCAACTAGTGCTGTAGCCATTGCAATGGCGAATCGTCGGGACGATTTACTTTTACTATTAGGTCTATGATTCAAACGTGAAGTGGGACGTCGTTTTTCTTTTGCTATGTCATCGGATGGGTTAACCGAACGCATGGATATCGCCTCTTTTTCGGATGAGATGGACGTGAATGATGCTTGCTATATAGACACCTTATGGAGGGTTGAAGTTACATACATATTGAAAAATTCCCTTTGGATCGAAGGGTACGGAATGTGGTTGAAGTATGATCTAACAGTAAATAGGTAACATGTACGGAGTCTTCAACGTTATAAATATGAGGTGATAGAATGCGAAAAAGGATGCCGATCATATGGTTAGTGTTCATCCTGTTAACAGCCTGTGAAACAAATGATCAGACAGTGGATTCTCCAGTGAGCACCACGTCATTTCCTGAAATTATGGAGCCGCATAACCCTGAGCAAGCGGAGCAAAGCGGGGATGTGGTTGTGCTTCATGGGGGCATGCGAAACAAGGATAAGTGGAAAACATTTGTGAAGAATGTGAAGAACAAACAGCAGGATCAAGTTCGTGTGACGATGTATACGATTGAAGGCGGAGCCATCATCCATGAATTGATTTACGATGGCAAAGCCATTCAATCGACTTATGATAACTCAAGGGATGCCTATGGCTCCAAACAAGGGAGGACGACCAACACCTGCAAAGGGATCGGTACGATGAAGAGTGAAGAGGGGCGTGCGTTTTACGTTTTAGTCGGGTGTGAGAATGAAGGGGATGCCTTTTCGATTCCGAAGTTCTAAATGAGATGTATCCACACGCAAAATCTTAATAAATGCCATGAACCTAAAAACTGTGATCGTGAATTAACTCTCGTAAGTTCCAGTTCAAATGGGATAGGTAGCATTCCGCAAAGTGATAGTAAGCCCATCTACGGTTTTGGTTTGAGTTGGGATATTCGATTCATGTGGTGCGGATTCTTCATTCACCGTAACAAAAAAATAAAGTATGAGTGGAAGCGCCAAAATGATAAGACCCAGAATGATAGCCAAGATGATATTCTTTTTGTTCACTGTGCGTGCTCCTTTCAGAGATAAAACTTATCTGATAATATTTGATTTATAATTAATACCCAATTATATCATATATTGGAGTGGTCCAATCACCAACTTGACTTTTTATAATATTCGTGATGATCAGAAGTTTAATTATGAGAAGATTTTTGATCTAAAAACATACCCGTATATGATCCTCTTCGAGAAAGGTCAGATTACATTGGAGACACATAAACCTGAAGAAATCGTTCAGCATATACGATCCTAGTAAGGATTTAGAACGGCTCAGTTTTATAAAGCGGAACAGCTGAAGCCTATGTCGCCTGCATTTACAAATGTAGCGCAACTTCTAAAGTTCTCACATTTCCCACTAAACAATTGGTATGAAAAGTATGTTGATGAGCAAACCATGAAAGTATAGGCCAAGACAAAGGACTGCAGCAGAAGCTGTTGTCTTTTTTTATTGGGCATCCTTCATAGTTATTCGCACACTCTCCGAATGTATTGAGGACATAGAATAGGGCATATACACTGTGTGTTTTGGCCTAAGGAGAGTGAACGTTTTGAAGTATCTGAATAAGAGAAGAGCTGCGCCCAAACGATTAAGATCCAGACGTTCAACACCGAAATGTAGAAAAAAATCCTCAGGGGAACTAAGAACATGCTCTCGTATCCGTAAAACCCGTCGGAGAAAACGGCGCTCACTGAAGCGTCCATTTCAACAACAGAAATTGATCTGTAATAAAAAAATCATTGTTTTGCCGAGAGATGTCGGCGTCAACCCAGCATGCCGGGAGCCCAGGCCCCGGCTGGCTCCGGTGAGACAACATGAAACGCAGACTGTCGGACCTCATGGAATGCAAGGTCTGGTAGGGGAGCAAGGTGCCCAAGGCCCTGTTGGCCCCCACGGTGTGCCTGGCCAGCTTGGAGCGCAAGGTCCTGCTGGTACTCACGGCGAGCAAGGTTTGCCTGGAGTGCCCGGCCCTGCCGGCCTTCGCGGCGAGCCAGGTGAACCGGGTCTTGCAGGAGCGCAAGGTCCCGTCGGTCCCCAGGGCGAGCGAGGCGAAGCGGGTCTTGCTGGAGCTCAAGGGCCCGTCGGCCCGCAGGGTGAGCCAGGCGAACCGGGTCTTGCAGGAGCTCAAGGGCCCGTCGGCCCGCAGGGTGGGCAAGGCGAACCGGGTTTAACCGGAGCGCAAGGCCCCGCTGGCCCCCAAGGCGAGCAGGGTTCCCCTGGAATTCCCGGAGCACAAGGACCAACGGGCCCCCCAGGTGAGCAGGGTCCGCCGGGCAGCATACCGGGAATTGAGATTATTCCTACGGTAAACCGTTACTTCTATTTCCCAGACACCGATCTGAATTTATCGGACTCGGTTACGATTCCTGTGGGGGAATTCGTGAATGACGAAGGTGGGAGTGTATCTGAATTTGCAGGAATAGGACTTACCAGTTACTACAATCTTTATATCAACGGGATCGTCCAGCCGGGCAACTCATATGACGTAAGTAAGGTTATGCTGTTTTTTCCTTCCCAAGGTGGAGTACTCTTTGCAGAAACGCCGATCATATTGGAGACTATCCAACTAACAGCAAATATAATAAATGGTTAAAATTGGTCAAACCACCTCGTGACTTTGCCTTCACTACTCTCGAATCTACCACATATACTATGTCAGGTAGGAGGTGAGAAACATGCCACTCGTGACACCCTTTCAGAACAGTTTAAGATTTGCTGCAACCATTGGCGATGGAACAGGTACCGGAGCGACGTTTGCGATTGCTGCGACTGCTTTTACAAACGACGCAGGTACAGCTGCAACGGCATTTCCAGGCACGTTCAATTATTACAATCTTTATATTAACGGCATTATGCAGACAGCAGATACTTCTACCGTTACAACCACTACAATTACGATTCCTGGTGGAGACGCACTGAATGATGGAATTCCAGTTGTTGTACAATTTGTAGTGTCTTAACGCTTACCTGAATCATGCTGCATCATTATCTTGTTCGGCTTCTATCTGTGATAGGAGCCGATCTTTTTTTGTACAAGTGACCAGTCGACTCTAAAGGGTATTATGAAATATCCAAAACGGTGCATGACGAGACGAATGGTCAGTTTGATCTGAAAGAAGGCACGTTATATCCCGCCCTCAAACGAATGGAGGCTAATGGGTACATTGAGGGCTATTGGGGGGAGCAAATTGGAGGACCACGGCGACGATATTACCGAATGACCTCTGAGGGTCAGACTCAGCTCGACAAGTTGAGAACATCTTGGGCGGATAACATAAAGATCATTAATATTTTCTTGGGAGGGAGTCTTCATGGAAATCATTGAGCGATATTTAGATCAAGTACTACGGAATACGTTTTTAACCAAACGGGAAAAGTCCGAGTGGAGAGAAGAAATGGCCGCTCATCTCCATTCGTCTACCGATCACTATAGAAGTCAGGGATATTCTGAAGAACAGGCTATTGAACGCAGCATCCAACGATTTGGCTCTATCTCAGAACTACGCAGAACGGTAACCAAAGAAACATATGGATTCAATATGAGGACGATCATTGGCTGTGCTCTGGCAAGTTTTATCCTTTTCATAGTGACACTCGTAGGTGGACTCGCAGCCAACCAATACGGTGTACATAACCGATATATCGAGATCATGCCGATTGTTTTGATTACCGTGAGTGCATTAAGTATCTGTATATGTTTAACGCGTAAACGAGTGGATCGACTTTGTCTGCTATCTCTGCCACTGTTATTTGCCTTAGGATATCTGCAAGCCTACTTTCAAATCTTCGTTGATTATTGGGGTGAGGGATTATCGTTCACTATGTTTGAAAAGTTATTTTTCAGTGGTTCATATGATATTTCCGGTCGGGTTGAAGTCATGTTGATCGGCGATTTGTTCCTGTTCACACAGACGCTCATCATTTTTGCCATAAGTAAAAATCGGTACATATCGATACTCCCGTTTGTCTTTTCCACCATGTATACATTGGTTCATATGATGATGTTCACTCTTTATTACACATTCTTTACGTCAGAGCAGTTTAGTTCCTCGGTAACTCAGGGGTATGGCGTTTTCATGAATGGTAATGTGCAGCGTTGGATGGAGATGGGGCTTAATTTGGTTATGGGTGCATTAGTGCTTGTATTATTGATGCTCTGGGGGAAATGGAGTGGGAAAAGGCAGTTGAACTTAGCTTGATAGTCGCCTATATGGCGGCTTTTTTGGATTTATGTATCGATAAAACAAGAGAGCTTTAATACAAATAATAGAAGGTCGGCAAAATCTGAAACATAAACCCAAAAGACCCACCTCTGTAGAAGCAGGTGGATCTCCAATCTACTGATTATTATTAATGCTTTTTATAATGTTTATGATGCTTAGAGTGCTTGCCGAAACTTTTCTTAGCCAATTCTGTAGGCGAAAAGCGATGAGCTGCAACCAGTCGGCCAGTTGCGTTTTTACCCCATCCTGACACAAGGACATGTTTGCTGTTTGTAGTATACTCAACTTCAAATTGAACCAAATTAGCAACATCCAGAATCCGGAAGCTAGAAGAGCCTGGTGCAAGAGTGAAAGTAAATGTGCTAACCAGAGCTTTTGCTCCATTCAAACGGAATAATCGAACACGTACCGTAGCATTGCTACTTCCATTATTAACTGCCTTCGCGAAAAAAGTTCTGGACTCTCCGGGAACTGTTGAAGTATTAATAGCATTTTCAACTGGACCAGTAGAATATTTTACTAATGTCATATATATCAACCTCCTATAAGTGATAGTTTATAGTATGTTATTAAATTCATTTTGATTGGGATCATAGGAAAACAAGAAGAAATGGACTTCTTCTGTATCTTCATCTCCTCACTATACGAGTAGTGAATGTCATGAAGGGGGGAGTTACTATTTGTCGAACATCGGGAAGAAATATTGAAACAAAGCCGGGACACGCTCTGGTAGTAAAAATAGTTACAAACCCATCTCCCGTTTGTCTTTTCTACCTTGTATACATTGGTTCATATGATGATGCTCAGTCTCTATTATGGGTGTACTAGTACTTGTGTTATTGATGTTATGAGGGAAATGGATTGCAAGAAGGAAGTTGAATTCGGCTTCATAGACGTGGTATTCAAGGGATGCTGAACATGCACTAATGCGCAAAAGAGCTGCCTGAGGGATGTTGCCCAACGACCGGATAACTTCTGAGAAAATGAATCCTCCGTTTGATTCCAATTCCCTTTCTGACTTGTTAAAATTTAGGGATAGTGACTACGAACAGGTTGGCGGTGAAACGACATGCAACGTATTCAGGTACATCCTGATGTGTTGGAGGAAAAAGCACGGCTTGTCCAGCAAAAGAAACAGGAACTGGAGCGAATGGTCCGAGAGCTGGAGAAATCCATCTACTTTTTGCAATCGGATTGGTCGGGTGTGACGGGGAACGTTTCTTTTGGGATTTTATGCAGGTGGAGGAAGTGCTCCAGACCACACTCGGGCTGCTGGACGACATACAGAATGAATTTACGTTTATTGCAAAAAATTTCAGGACAACGGATGGCTCTGGTGAGGTTGCTCTGTATATCTCAGAAGAACTGAAACGGAATTTCGGTGTAGGGCTGCTCGACAAGTCGATTGGAGAGACCGTAACTGGAATGGGTCAGACGGCGGAGGCACTCTTCTATGATCCGTTCGGCACGGTGGCCAGTGTGGCATATGCGATGACGGTGGGCAGGGTGGTCGATGTTGGGCGAGGCATTAAGTTCGCATTTGACACAGCCTGGGGAAACGGAACGGCCAGGTCGGATGTAGAGCAATTTGTAGAAGAGCAGAAGAAACAGGTGGATGAGAACGGGCTCGGTTATTACAGTGGCTCCGTGATGGGTCAAGTGTTGGCCTATGCTTTCGTTGGTAAGGCGTTTCGTTCGGTGGAGAATAAGCATAGCGATCTGGGCGGATCGGGTGGAGGTAAGCCGGAGTCTGGGAAGGGAACAGATGCGTATATTGGTAGTATAGTTAAAGATGGAAACAAAACAAAATATACGAATCCAGCCGGAAATCAATTAACTTGGGTTGATCAACATCCGAAAAATATTAGTCGTGATATTAAGTCATTTGTTGATAGTCCCAATATTGGTAAAGCAACAGAAGGAAAAGTTGCAAAACTTGTTTCGGAACAAAAAGAAGTTATAGGCTTTGGACAAAAGGTTCAGAGGGAAGATAAAACACCAGCCGGTGATTTTGATGTGTTAACAAAAGATGAAATTATTGAAGTGAAAGCTTCTGCTGGCGCTCTAAAAGTTGATCAAATTGAAAAATATACAAATGTAGATCACAAAGATTTTTTGAATTCAGAAAACAGAAAAGTTATTGTATACATTGAAGAGCCACTAATTAATCTAGCGCCTGAACAATTACAAAAATTGAATAAGATTAAGGATATGGGCGCAATTATAGTAAACTCAGATGAAGAATTGAGAGGAGTTTTAAAGTAAATGGGAACCTCATCATTTTTTTTAGTTGAAAGAGACAAATATTCACCAGATAACTTACTATCATCCATAATGTTAGCAGCTTTTCATTCTGACGCTATGCTTTACTACAGGAATGAAAAGTATTTTACCGAAGAGAAACAATTCAAGTATACAACGATCAGTATCATGCAGGATCCAGATATGGATGATAATAAATTTTTAATATACATTGATGGAGTTAAGAACGATGGGTTAGAGTTTTATAATAATGGACAATTTTCAGGATTAGAAACCTCCCTTTCCTTATATCAA
The DNA here is from genome assembly GCF_010747435.1 of Paenibacillus sp. ALJ109b. Taxonomy (NCBI): domain Bacteria; kingdom Bacillati; phylum Bacillota; class Bacilli; order Caryophanales; family Paenibacillaceae; genus Paenibacillus; species Paenibacillus sp. ALJ109b. The sequence continues at coordinate 107,773 of NZ_JAAIFP010000017.1, read as the reverse complement.
GTTGGTTGTATCGAGGATGTGTATGATAACGAGAAGTTACTTTTTAGTTTTGTGTATGAATACTTGAAATTAAATCCCCATCAATATTATTGGTTGGGAGGTTATAATTGGGTTTACAGTTGGGAGGATATGAAAAAACTTAAATCATTACCGTTTGATCCGGATTGGTGTTATAAAAATCCCCAACACTAAACACCCTGATGCATGTGATGAATTCTTGAAAAACTTCAAAAAGCCTATTCCAACTTGATTAAAAGTAGGAATAGGTTTCTTTTTACAAGGTTAGCTCACAGAAATGAAATCTAGTAAGCAAGTATAAAGAACAATGCATACCGTCCACCGGACTATCTTAGTTCGGTTTTTGGAGGGGGATTAAGTAAATGTCTATCAGTGCAGTAATACTTGAACCACAGAATGATTATGAAAAGAGTTTTTTTGTTCCAGTTGCCACGAAATCCTTTTTTAAGGAGTGTTGGCAACCTGCTGTTGAATCATTAGGATTAAAATGGATAGACCTCTTTCCATCAGGTGTTGATATAGAGAAGGAAGATGTAACCTTAATCATTGGGGAGCTAATGCTGATAAAAGAATGGGCGGCAGAAAACTTAAATGAGGAACAAAAAGATAAAATATTCGAAAAGATAGCAGGACTTCGAGATAAACTGCCACTTGCATTTCAACGTAAGGATGCAGTTATTTTTATAGGGTAGGCATATATGAACAGCTTATCAACACAATTACCAGACAGGAGATTTCGGCGTTGGACCCGGATGTGTATAACATTGGGACTTTGAAGTTGGATGCGGAGGAGAAATGATAAGATAATCTCAGCATACCCAATATACTGAATTGGAGATAAATTAGTGATGATAAAATATAATTATAAACTGAAATATATGGATGAATTTAATATGGTTGTATTGGATTTTGACGAGGAAAAAACAATAGAGTTCGCTAGTATGATAAGTGATCCCTTAGGATCTGATATACCTTGGAGATTTGAAGATTTGAAGAAGGATATTGAGAATTATCTTGATTTGTTAAGGGGAAGGATACCCGAATATAGACATGGAGGAAATGCATCCAGCGTTATATCACGTATAGACTATACAATAATTGAAGATCCATTTTATGATGAGGAAGAAGATGAAATTGAACCGATCTGTAAATTAGAGACAGTTGAATTTGTGAAAATTATATTACTTTGGGCTTACGAAACTTACAAATTTAAAAGTAAAAAGGGAGTGATTGCTTTAAAGGAGGCAGAAATGGTTACACAATGGGTTGAACAAAAGATGTTAGAAGTTGAGAGTATAGAAAATGAATCTATACAATAGCTGATATAAAGCTCATCCCTGATCATGGCCGACAAGCAGTGAAAAGTTGTATCATCTAATTATTTGGGAGATTTAATTCATGGGTATATCATCTTTTATACTATTTAGACTTGGAAAGAGCATGCCGACTTATCTTTTATCGAGTGCTGCTCGGAACATATGTAGAAAAGAGAAACTTTTCTTTGATAAGGATGAAGAAACTTACAATAGCGAAGGTGGATTAAAATATACTCGACTATATATAAGTGACACGCCATTCAAGGAGAATTACTCAAGGACGCTTAGCTTTAGTGTATATGATGAACCTTATGAATTTCAAACCGTTACTTATGACTGGGATGATACGCAAAATGAATATTTTAAAGCAGTAGTATCTGATGATTTTGAAGATAATGAGGATTTATTATTTAAATTCCTTTTTGCTTTTCTGAGCGAATTCCCCGATGCAAGAGTATGGATTGAGGAAGATTGGTTTTACAATTTGGAAGATATGAAAAAGATAAAGGCATCCTACAATTATAATTGGTGCTATATAGATCCAAAAAACATTTAAGTGAAACACAATAATTAAGATTCAGGCACTTCTACCAGACCATAAGTAGAGGTGCTTTTTCTATAAAATCACAACAACTAGATTGGATAGATAACGAGATTAAAACCTTAGAAAAGGAGAAAAAATATGTTTGGTAATTTTTATTTTGGAGGTTACTCTGAATATAGAGAATTAAAGAATTCATTAACTAAATTATTTCAAAATGTTGAAATAATAGAAGAGAATAATATGCTAACTGTCCCTTGCGACGGGTTCACACTATCCATTAATGAGGGAGGGCCTGGTACTATGTTTGCAAGTGAAGATTATAATATTGAATTAAAATTTAGTTGTTACATTGATATTATATCTTCTTATAGTAATTGGGCAGACGAGCTAATGGTCTTCATTGGAAAATTAATTAATGGTATGGATGGAGACTGTCTTCTAGAGTTGAATGATAAACCAATATTATTGAGAAAAAACAGTGTAATAACTGTGGATGATAAAAAGCTAAATGGATCAGTTAAATTCCCTTTTCATGGATTAGGATTAAGTTATCAGGTTGGAGATATAATCTAGGTGATGCTCAGAAGTTTGCGTGGGCTACAAAGTCGGGTTTGGGGAAGATAAATAAATGGATTACGAATTATTTCTACGATCTAATTTAGATCTTAATTCTTTAGGCAAACTGTTACAAAGATATACCACTGAATTTGTTAACGGATCGGCTTCTTTTAATAGTAACGATGAAGAAATTGTAATTGGTTCTGATTTTTTCTCATTGACACTTGAGATAGAGGATATTTCTGATATCGCTTTTGTTAAAAAGCATTATAACTTAGATGTTAATGTATGTATTAGGGTTCAATTGTATGGGAGTACTTTTTATAAAGGTATTGAGAAATTATTTAAAGTCATAGGGAAGCTCATAAGACATATAAACGGAAATCTATTATTCTTGGAAGATGGTTCAGCTCAGTTACTTAGAATGGAAAGTGGTCAGTTGATGGTTAATAATTCTTTAAATCAGTATCAAGTGAAGTACTTAACTTCAAGCCTACTTTGTTTACTTAACTGTTCTTATATTGAAAGGGCACTGAAACAATAAGGAAAATTATCCGGAAGTATACTAGTCTAAACATTCCACAAATTAAAGTAAAGGCGAAAAGGTTATGGAATATTCATTGAGGTTGAATGGAAAACAAGATGCGTTATGGTTGGAGAAATTAATTGAAAGTAAGAACTTTGAAGTGAATTATATAACCAGACAACACAATTCATTGTTCATCCATGAGTTTGATCTAAGCGGTGGTTTGAAAATAACTGCTTATGATAATAATTTTCCGCCTGATCATCCAGCAGCATCTTATGAAACAATGTTTCAAGAAGAGGATTTTATTTATCAACAAACAATATCTTATGAATTGGAGAATAACCAGCAATATGAATTATGGTATAAAACAATGTATGAAATTTCTTTCGCTATATTAGAATCACTTAAAGTAAATGGCGTATTCTATCACACTTCTGGAGAAGAGATATTTTTCTTTGAAAACGGAAAGTATACGTTCAACGGAACTTACCTTGAATTGCTCCAGACGCATTATGGAGAACTTCTTGAAAATATCGAGTATTCGGTTTTTACGAAACCTCACAACTGAATTACAGATAATGCATAAAGGCACTTCTACCAAACAACGTAGAGGTCTTCTTACTATAAAATCTTAGGAGAAAAATGGCGATGATACTAAAAAAACGACTTTTAATAATCGGATGTTGTATTGCCGTTGTGATCTTACTTGTTCTAACTTATAGCCTCTATAAAGAGAAAAGAATGTATGAAAAGTACCTAACGATGAATGTACGACAAGATATCGTTGATATGAAGAGTGCGATTATAAATAATGATATTTTATTTAACCGAATACTTACGAATGATAAAATAACAAACGAGATGGTTGAGGATGGAGAACAAGGCAGCCAGCTCTATTACAACTTTACAGATATGACGCAGATTATGGATAAGTATAACTTGATGAATCTAAGTTTCAGCGAAGAAGCCAACTGGCTGGTAAAACCCGCAGCATTATTTACAAACGAATTAGGCCAAGATGCTATTTTGCCACCTACACTTCACCGCATGCGAATGACGTTCGAGAGACTGGACATAACCAGTTATCCTGTAAAAGCTGAACTTAAAGGCAGAATCGGGGAGTACCAGCAGTTAAATCATCGATGGCTGAACATTGTTGGGGACTTTGAATCCAAGGAAATTAACGAGAATGAGTGGCCCCAGATCTTGAATGATCTGGAGCAAGTGACCCGAGCTTATTTTAGTGAGAAAAAGGTTGATTTCGTGGATGATGACGTTTGGAGAGATGCTTTGAATCCAAGGTACGAATGATACTTATGAGTGTGATTGATGTCTAATAAAATTCAAGAGGTTCTTTGGTATGAAAGGAGATGAGGAGCATATCCATCCTAGAAAAAATTAATGAATTAGCAGTGATTCTTTTACTCATTGGTACCTTCTTTTACTTTCTAGAGATACGTAAAATCAAAAGGCAAAGGAAACTAACGGTTATAGAATACATCATGTATGTCACGATTCAATTCGGGTACTTACTTTGGGCAGGAAGCCGATTACTAATGTTAATTTCATAATAGCTTACACCCAAAGTGTAGCACTACAACCGTTCAGAATGGGTAGAGAGTGCTCTTTTTTTATAACCAAACAAATAATGAATTTTCTCCCATGCTGGACGATAATAGAGTAGAGACCATATTTACTAATAACAAGCATCTAATGATATCACTTACATATCCACAACCATCCTACACCCACACGAGGTACATTCATGAAACAAGGTATATATGAACAGCTTATCAACACAATCACCAGACATGAGATTTCGGCGCTGGACCCGGATGTGTATAACATTGGAACCGAGAAGCTGGATGCAGAGGAAGCACGTAAGCTGCTGTCTACATATTTGGCGGCCGTGACCCGGCGAGCGCTCAAGATTGTACGGGAACAGACAAAAGATAAGACAGCAGTGTTGGCACAGATCAGAACGTGTAATGAGATTATTGCTACCCTGAAAGGCACGCTTGGGGAAGAAGAGTACAATGAATTGCAACTGGATGAGCAGGGGGAAGTACTGACCCATGTGTATTCCAAACTGAACAGCATTCGTGCGGTCAGGGATACCAAAATCGTAAGTCAAGATACACCGAGCTCCCAAAGCTCGTTATTCACAGGTGCGAAGTCCGAAACAAGTATGTTACTGGAACTGCAAAAGGTGATCGTGACTGCCGATAGGATAGACTGGTTGGTTTCTTCGAAGAGAGAGAAGCATAGTATTTTAGCGTTAAACATGCACTATTGCGCAACATAACTGGCTAATGGATACATCCCACCTACCGGATTGGGCTGTCCAAAAAAATGAATCCTCCGTTTGATTCCAATCCCTCTGCTCACTTGTTAAAATTTAGGGATAATGACTACGAACAGGTTGGCGGTGAAACGACATGCAACGTATTCAGGTACATCCTGATGTGTTGGAGGAGAAGGCCCGATTAGTTCAGCAAAAGAAACAGGAACTGGAGCGAATGGTCAGGGAACTGGAGAAATCAATCTATATGTTGCAATCAGAGTGGTCAGGTGTGACGGGAGAGCGTTTCTTCTGGGATTTTATGCGGGTGAAAGAAGTGTTCCCGGCTACATTGGGTCTGTTGGATAAAATTCAGAATGAGTTTATATTTATTGCGAAGAATTTCAGGACAACCGATGGCTCAGGCGAGGTAGCATTGTACATACCGGAAGAATTAAAACGGGATTTCGCTGTAGGGCTGCTCGATAAATCTATTGGCGAAACGATAACCGGAATGGGCCAGACGGCGGAAGCGCTCTTCTATGATCCGTTCGGCACGGTGGCCAGTGTGGCATATGCGATGACGGTGGGCAGGGTGGTCGATGTTGGGCGAGGCATTAAGTTCGCATTTGACACAGCCTGGGGAAACGGAACGGCGAGATCTGACATAGAGCAATTCGTGGAAGGACAGATAAAGCAGGGCGACCAGGATGGATGGGGTTATTACAGTGGTTCGATGGCGGGTCAGGTACTGGCTTATGCGTTCTTTGGAAAGGCATTTCGTGCGGTAGAGAATAAGCATAGTGATCTGGGCGGATCGAGTGGGGGTAAGGCGGAGAGTGCTTCTACACTCAAAGAACCTATAAAGATTAAAACAAATAAGGGGATAGAAGTTGAATTCACCAATCCATCAGGAAATAAGATTAGCTGGATTGAACAAAATCCTAAAAATATTCCAAACGCAATCGAAAGTTCGTTAAAAAGCCCTAATCCAGGTAGAGCCCTTGAGGGGAAGGTTGGGGATTATGTTCAACAAAGAATTGAAGTAGTTGGGTTTGCATTGAAAGCAAACAATGTTACAAAGAATGAGATTGCAGGGGATCTAGATGTTGTTACGAGTAAACAAATTATTGAAGTAAAGAAGTCTACATCTGCTTTAGACATGGAACAGATCGATAAATATATCAATTCAGGTAATCCTAAGTTTTTCAATCATGACATGAAGGAAGTTATTGTCTATATTGACAAGCCCATCAATTTGTCAAATAAATACGTAAAAGAGAATATAAATCATTTAAGAGACTCGGGTGTTATCGTTGTGAATTCACTAGACGATTTAGGAGGAGTATTGAAATAATGGGGACATCAGCAGTTATTCTATTCAAAAGTGGGGAAAGTGTTGAAATAAATATATTATTACCCCGCTTAAATGAGTTATGTAATAGAGAAGGTTTATTTCATAGTCATGATCTGAAAAAGATTGATGAGACCGAAAAGTTGAAATATTGCGAATTTTGCATTAGCGATGTACCAATGAAAGATAGCTATGACAGGCAGCTATGTTTTGGGATAGCAGATGAACCATACCCGTATAAACTTGTTAATTTTGATTGGGATTCTTCTGAAGAAGATTATTTCAAAACAGTGGTATCTGGAGATTTTGATGGTAATGAGGATATATTATTTAAATTCCTTTTTGCATTTTTGAATGAATTCCCGGTTGCAAAAGTATGGATCGAGGAAGATTGGTTTTATACCTTGGAAGACCTGAAAAAGATAAAAGCTTCGTATAATAATAGCTGGTGCTATATGAGTCCCAAGGACATCATTTAAATGAAATAACAACATTACAACAAAGATAAAGTTAACATTGTACAGGCACTTCTACCTGATCACAAGTAGAGGTGCTTTTTCCTATGAAATCAAACAACTAATGAAATCTTCCACAGATTGGTCGATAATATAGAAGAAACAATTTTTAGCTCACCATATACATAGAGAACGATCCACAACCATCCTACACCCACACGAGGTACATTCATGAAACAAGGCATATATGAACAGCTTATCAACATCATCACCAGGCAGGAGATTTCGGCGCTGGACCCGGATGTGTATAACATTGGGACCGAGAAGTTGGATGCAGAGGAAGCGCGCAAACTGCTGTCCACGTATTTGGCGGCGGTGACCCGGCGAGCGCTCAAGATTGTAAGGGAACAGACGGAAGATAAGACAGCAGTGTTGGCGCAGATCCGAACGTGTAATGAGATTATTGCTACGCTGAAAGGCACGCTGGGGGAAGAAGAATACAACGAATTGCAACTGGACGAGCAGGGGGAAGTGTTGACCCATGTATATTCCAAACTGAACAGCATTCGTGCGGTCCGGGATACCAAAATCGTTCGTCCAGATACGCCAATCTCCCAAAGCTCTTTATTCACAGGTGCAAAGTCCGAGCCGAGTATGTTATTGGAGCTGCAAAAGGAGATCGTGACCGCCGATCGGATCGATTGGCTGGTATCGTTTATCAAATTCAGCGGGCTTCGACTGCTTCTGGAACAGCTTCAGCAATTTACAGCAGGCGGCGGGAAGCTGCGTATCATCACAACTACATACATGGAAGCAACCGATCTCAAAGCCATTACCGAACTTAGCAAATTACCTAACACAGAAATCCAGATTTCCTATGATACCAAAGTGACTCGGCTGCACGCCAAAACGTACATTTTTCATCGCGATACTGGATTCACCACAGCCTATGTCGGCTCCTCTAACCTATCCAACCCGGCGCTGACCAGTGGTATGGAGTGGAACCTCAAGGTGACCGAGAAGGATTCACTCGATGTGCTGCGCAAGATTGAAGCGACCTTTGAGAGTTACTGGAATGACCGCGAATTTACGCGATATGTGGCTGAGGATGAAGGACATGAGGCACAGCTGAAGGCGGCTCTGAATCGTAAAAAAGATCAGTCCAACTACTTTCACCTCGACATCCAGCCTTATGATTATCAGAAAGAAGTGCTGGAGCAGCTGGACGCCGAGCGTACGCTGTATGGACGAACCCGCAACCTGATCGTTGCCGCCACAGGCGTTGGCAAAACGGTCATCTCTGCCTTCGACTATAAGAGATTCCGTGCGAGCCATGCGGGAGCCAAGTTGCTTTTTGTCGCCCATCGGGAAGAAATCTTGAAGCAAAGCCGTGACACGTTCCGGTATATCCTGAAGGATATGAACTTTGGTGAGCTGCATGTCGGGAATCACCGAGCAGAGGCGCTGGACCACTTGTTTGTTAGCATTCAGAGCCTTAACGCTATGAAGCTGACGGAGATCACCAGTCCAGACTATTACGATTACATCATTTTGGATGAATTCCACCATGCCGCTGCACCTTCATACCAGAAGCTATTGTCCCACTACGAACCGAAGATTTTGCTAGGACTTACTGCAACACCGGAACGGATGGATGGCAAAGACATTACCGCCTACTTCGATCATACAATTGCCGCCGAGATCCGTCTAACCGATGCCATTGACCGGAAACTACTGAGTCCTTTCCAGTATTTTGGCGTCACCGATACTGTCGATCTATCCCAGGTAAAGTGGTCGCGCAAAGGCTACGATCTGAACGAACTGGAGAAGCTCTATACTCATAACAAAATCCGTGCCAACCAGATCATCCAAAGTCTGAACAAATACGTAACTGATCTGGACGATGTGAAGGGGCTTGGGTTCTGTGTTGGGGTGGATCATGCGATGTATATGGCAAAAATATTTAACGAAGTCGGCATTCCATCCATAGCCCTGCATGGCGGGTCGAGCGAACAGGAACGTCATTCTGCGAAAGGACAGCTGGTGAACGGGGAACTGTGCATGATCTTTGTCGTGGATCTGTACAATGAAGGCGTGGATATCCCGGAGGTGAACACCATCCTGTTCCTGCGTCCTACTGAAAGTCTAACCGTATTCCTGCAACAGCTTGGCCGTGGACTACGGATGGCGGAGGGCAAAGAGTGCCTGACGGTACTCGACTTCATCGGGCAAGCGCATCAGGAGTACAGGTTCCAGGATAAATTCCGCGCCCTGATCGGAGCCACCAAACATTCCATCTCGTACTACGTCGAGAACGGCTTTTCGAACCTGCCACGCGGCACGTTCATCCAATTGGAAAAACAAGCGAAGGAATACGTCATGCGCAACCTCAAGCAGATGAGTCGTAATCGCAGAGCGTTGATCCAGAAGCTGCAAACGTTCCAGCAAGACACCGGACTGCCACTGACACTGGCTCATTTTGTGGAACATCACGGGATGACTCTCTATGAATTGTATGGTGGACGTACGGGGAAAAGGTATTTCCGTGGCCTGTTGGCCGAAGCCGGATTAACAGCACCCATTGAAGATGAACACGAGGAGTATATCCGCAGACTGCCATCTGTGTTGACGATTAATTCCCGAAGCTGGCTGACGTTCCTGATTGACTACATTGAAAAAGGCAAAGAACCCACTACCGCCGATGAACGGCGCATGTTGATCATGTTCTATTACACCTTCCATCGGGCTGCGCCTGAGAAACTAGGACTGAGCAGCATCGAAGAGGGTGTGCAGCGTGTGCTATCTTGTGAGGCTTTTCGAGAAGAACTTGTGGATATTTTCAAATATAATCTGGCTCATCTGCGATTTGTGGATAAAAGTAATTCGTTCCCGTACACTTGTCCACTGGATATCCACTGTATGTACTCCATGGACCAAGTGCTCGCCGCCTTTGGCTATTGGGACGCTGAGCAATCACCAGCCTTCCGCGAAGGTGTGAAGTATTTTGCCGATGAACAGACCGATATCTTCTTCATTACGTTGAACAAGTCGGATAAGGATTTCTCACCATCCACATTGTATGAGGATTATGCGATTAATGAACGTTTATTTCATTGGCAGACTCAGAGCCGGGTGTCAGAGCATACGGCTACGGCGCAACGGTATATTCATCATCGAGAGACGGGCAATCGGATCGCGTTGTTCGTGCGGGAGTATAAGGAGGAGCATGGCTATACGTCTCCATTTGTCTTCTTGGGCGAAGCAGATTATGTGAGTCATGAGGGGAACAAACCGATGAGCTTTGTGTGGCGACTGTGGGAAGAGATGCCTGCGAAGATGGTAGCGGTGGCGAATAAGTGTATTGTTTGAGGGGGTAATTACCAAAAGACACAACAGAGTCTCCTCAAATTCAGAGAGATTCTGTTGTGTCTTTCAAACGAGAGTTTAGGTAAACTCAGTTTTTTTATTTTTTAAATTGAGGCCCTTCATATCCATTGTTATCTGCTCCAGAGGGCCCAGCATGTATCCCTTCTTCAATTGTCGCCGGAACTTTGTCTTTACTAGCAGCTGATTCTTGGCTTTCTGGTTTAGTTTTTGTCCAAACTTCATCGCCAAGAGCCGGGGATTGCCACCAATAAAAATCACGATACACTAAATCTGTTGTCAAGTATAACAACGTTGAATGATTACTTTTATCATTAATGGTCAGTTCATATTGAGAAACTCCAATACCATCAGAATCATTAAGCGCTGTGATCCATTGCTCAATTTTAGGAACGAGACTGTTCACCTCTGGGATTTCCGCTGTAAGCACGATCGAGGCCAGCTTTCCACCCAGTTGGTTATCCATGATTTCTGTCGATTCCACACTTACACCGTTTGCCTTCAGTTCACTATATATAGCGTTCTGGACTGATTCAGAATCGAGTTTACCTACAATTTTAGATGAGAAGTCTGGTATTTGGGTAATGTCATTAGAAACACCATTGTATATATTTTGACCATTTTTGCCCGTGATCGTGAGATCAATATTTTTGATTTGGGAGGTTCCATTAACACCACTTCTTACTTCATTCCGGATTTTTCGGATGGCTTTAATATCCTCTATGGTTGCTTCTCCAGAAGTAGAAGTTGATTTTGTTTCCAATTTTAAATTCCTCTCTTGGGAGGTGATTTTTGAAATAGCCACTCCTTCTTTAACAAGCTGATCTTGGATTAGTTGGGTAGGACTTTCAGCAGAAATAGAGTTCATGTAAAAGGCTCCGCTCAGGACGATAACTGCTGCTGCGACAAGAAACCACTTTTTATTTCTCATTATAATTATCCTCCATATAAATAGTTAAATTTAAGGCCCATAGACTCGGAAATTTGCATTACTGGTCTTACTGACTGAATAAGGGCTTTTAGCGGTTGGAGCTGTGTCATTTACAGTCCAAACTCCACTTGAATTTTTATAAGATACATTTGTAAATCTAAACGACCCCATCTGCGTATTTGTTGCATGACTTTCTGCGTTTGCCTGAACATTCCGTTTGCAAGACCATGATATCTCCACACAACCTAGGTCCAAACACATTCCTGCTTACCATATGCTACGTACTACAATAATGGCCTATCACCAACATGCTAAGTATCATTTGAAACTTGCTGCCGTCATCATGTGTAATCACAATCAGTTTAAAGCCTGTCTAATTCTATGTGATTGGGCTCTAGCCTCCATGATTAAGGCGCTTTATATCCATAAGTATCATTCAACGCATCCACCCAAGGAACTCACCATGAACGAAATCTTGCCTCTAGTGCATACTGACACTGAACCCGGATTGGATATTGCCTTGTTTGTCGGCACGATACAACATATGTCATCCCTAGCGGATTACCCACATGACCAGCCAATAGAACTGGACAACATCGAAAAGCTTCTTCAACGAACAGAAGAGATATTGGACGAGTTAGCCACTCGATTGGAGGATGATTCATCAGAGTAAGATGTTTTTTTAATTGATCATTTGGGTTAAATGTTTGATTTATCTGTGTTACGCTTACAAGATGACATCATCCAAATAAAGGATATATGATGCAGAGATTACAAAGGATGCTCTCTGCTTTGCATCTGGAAAGTAGGTGTACATTTTGAAAAGAGTAATTGCTATCGTGTTTTTCATATTATCTATATTGGAATTGGTCACTTTAATCCTAATTGGTAAAAGTATGATGAATGGGTATATGGAACCGAGTACGTTTAGAGAGATGATTACATTCCCGCTATTCGCTGCGTACCTCTCGATCTGGATGTTCTTTTCACGGCAAGAGTTTACCAGAGGACGAGTCGCGGCACAGATCAGTTTTACAGCTGCAATGTTGACGGGGTGCCCGTTGGTGTGTTTGTTAATTATTTTCTATTAAATCAACCCTTCCCTCCCCATAGCAACTTGTATAATAGAAAAAGGGAGATTATGGAATGAGGCTCGAAAACTTCAACAGCAGAAAGGAGGTTGTACCACATGCCTACTTACAACAAATTGGTGCGGGACAAAATTCCGCATATTATCACATCCAGCGGTAAGGAATGCCGCACACGCATTCTCGACCCGGAGGAGTATAAGCAAGAACTAAGAACGAAACTGCAAGAAGAGACGAATGAGTACTTGAATGCAGAAAACGATGAGGAAGCGTTGGAAGAGTTGGCAGACATGCTAGAGGTGATCCGAGCGCTGGCAGAGGTACACGGGGCGAATGCGGCGCAGCTGGATAAACTGCGGGCTGACAAAGCCGAGACGCGTGGTGGATTCCAGGAACGGGTGTATCTGATCGATGTCGATTAAGCTTAACGTTAAACTCAACTCATTTCAGATAACTTGGCAGATGAACTGATCACCCGGATGCAGCATGCGTCCGGGATTATTTTGTCACTGTGAAATAATTCCCCTTGCCGGTAATAATAGTGAGTTCATCAATTCTTACATAATAGTTCCAGTGATATGGGGTGTTATCTGGATAAACAATAATATATTGTGGATCATTGAAGGAGTAACTTTGTTGCAAAGAATAACTTATTATTGCATTAGAAATTCCTAAGCTTACAACAAATGAAGCCGCTAGTACTATTGAAACTATTGCAATGGGTTTAACCTTTTTATAAATTAATGTGATTGTAGTGGCGATGGCTAACAACGCAGAAATGATGAGTTCATTATTTGATCCCAAGATCGCGAAATTCTGTTCTTGGTTCGTAAAAGGATAGAACAAATTAATTCCATTACCAAGAAGGTCTATAAGAAGATGCCCGATGAATAATGTGGCCATCGTACTTATCCATGCCCAGAAGAACCGAACGTTTAAGGTTTTATAGATGATCCAGCCATATGCAGCTCCAATCAAGGGAACCATGGCAAGAGAATGTAACAATATATCACCGAAGTACTTAGTGATGTCAGGAGTGATAGCAATAATACAACCTAAAACAATAGTAATTATATAGTCTTTAGTAAGAGATAACCGCTTATTTAGAAAAAGTAATAGAATCGTTCCGCCCGTAATCAAGTGTATAGCCATATGAAGAAACATTTGCATCAAGTTACCTCCTGAGCCTAGTTCATACATTTAATTCTTTTAGTGATGTTTTCTCACTTCACACAAAATCACTGTTCCCCACCCTCCACAAAAACCATAATCGCTTGATACAAAAACCTCACAAATCCCTCATCACCAAACTGATCAAAATAACCCGCATAGCGACGATCCGTCGTATAGGCCTCCGCAATACATCTCAAAATCTCAGCATCACAGACCATGAACTGCTCTAGGCAACTTTTCCATTCACGCACTAGCGCCTGCACCTCACCAGAAGCAGGGGACAGATCCTGATGCTTCGCCAATTCCCGAAATACCTGCTCCATGTTGACCGAGAACTGCTGGTAGGCTTTTTCTTGTTCTTCCACAGACAGCTGGCTCACATTAGCTTCGAATTCCTGATATTTCTCGGTATCTCCATATACAAACTTCGCCTCGGATTCATATTGTTCTTGGATGGGCAGAATGGAAGAGTCGTCAAACAGATGAAGATGAGAGATATCCGTCCCATCTACATACTCGTCCAACTGGTCGATGATGGTTTCGAGCTTTTGTTTGCGTTGAACGAGTGTACTGCGATGCTCTCTTAGGATATCTTTCTGTTCGTCTTTGGAGAGTTGCATCATGGCTGCAATGTCTTTTAATGAGAAATTCATTTCTTTGAACAACAGAATCATCTGCAGATTCCCCAGTGCCTCTTGATTGTAATACCGATAGCCATTGTCCTCGACTTTGCTTGGTTTGAATAAATCCGTTTTATCGTAATAATGTAATGCGCGTTTGGTGATTCCAGTGATCTGAATGATATCTTTAACGGTGAAATAGGGTGTCTTCATTCCAAAAGTCCTTTGTTTCAGCAAGGATAACACTTGCCGGAGTGATGGTTGCTTCGGTAATAGGTGTACCTGTCTTGTTCAGATAATATTGGATTAAGTGATAACCGCAGGCATAGCCGGCCGCATAGGGCATACCTACGGGTGTGAAGTTTTGCAATCTTGCAAGTTCATCGCCGTAAAGATAGGGATTAATCTGGTCAAAACCGGTGACATGCAACTGGTCTTTCATTTTTGGTTTAATGAAGGTGTTCAAAGTCTCCATATCCGTTTTGGCTACCCATGGGCCTAGCAACTCTTCTCCATACAGGGATGTCGCAAAGCTCTCGGCCAACCCCTCGCTAACAACCATCTCGCCAAGCGTAATCTGTGGATCCCACTGGATAAATTGATACCTCACGTTATGATTGCATTCATGAGCCAACACGGATTGCATACGAGGTAGAGTATAGCTATTGGGGGTCAGGTTCGCAATAATATAACCCGGGATTCCACCATCTCCGCTGATGCCTTCGTTCATAGTCAGTGAAGGACTGTTCTTATCGCCTAATAAAATCGTGTATAGATACTCGGAGACCCTAAGCTCAATACCTTGATCTGTAAAGGTGGATAGACTCGTACAAACAGCCTCATGACACTGTTGCCAAAATGCTTCAGATGAAATCGCTACCAGCGGCTCGCTGATCTCAGGTGTGATGTCTGCTGGAGCGATATTCATAAAGTTATTCATCATGATCACGTCGAAGCCGTAAGGCTCTTGAGATCGAAACGGGATTTGTTGAATGTTCCATTTGTTCATGAATGGACTCATCATGTGCTCGCGGTATAACTCCAATTTTTCATCAGGTGCAGCCTGGATGATCTCTTCATAGATTTTATCTGAACGCAACGCTGTTATCTTCATCATTAATCTCTCCTTTAGGTGAACTTGAGCCCATTATCAAGTATGACCTTACGTAACAGTCAAGGAGAGAATTTGTGATACGTTTAAGCACATTTATCGATACGCTTCTATGGTAAGTTGTAAAAAACTTTCGCTGCAATCCAGATATCTATGGAGAAAACAACCAAAGTTTTTGAACGTTTATAATCGCCTCACACACGTTATCCACGTTTCATTAATCCCCAAACCACATATATGAATAACGCTGCCAATAGAAACGCAGGTACGACGATGGGTTGTGCCAGATTGCCAATGGACATTGACGTCACTTGTGAACCGACCAGACTTACCGCGCCAACCCCAACAAACAAAGCGACATTCCATAAGGCAAAAGGGAGTAATCTTCCTACATTACTTCGATACCGGGTAATCATCATGATCATCACGAGTATGAAAAGAATCAGAAACAGCGATTCAGTGATAGACGTCCATTTTCCCAGCTGACTCATTGACTCGATCGCTTGGTCGCTTATGGAACCACCGGAAGTCCACTGTTGTGATTGAGCTATACGATCGGATTCCAAGGAAACATAAATGCCATAAAATAAAATCATTAGTATGAGATACATAAGCATGGCTACGTTTAAACGACGTTTATCTGGTTCTTTGTTTAAAATAAAGATCATAGATTCACCTCTAACCTGAATAGTGGGTTATCTCATGAAAATAACATTGAAACCGATCTGACACCAAAAATGGATATCTTTGTAGTATAATCCATTTGGTTCTGGATCGAAACCATGCACGAAGGAGGAGTGCTATGAAAAAGAAAATGTTCTTTTTGCTACTAGTTATTGTACTCGTTACTTCCGCGGTAATTATGATATGGTTTTCTAGGTTAGAACCTCCCGCATATCAGGTGGAAAATGATAACGATACCAACTCTTCAGGCTTGTATAACAAGGCATCTTCATTACCCAATATCATTGAAATAACGAATGAAGAAGCAACCCTACAATTACCTCTTAACGACGTCCCAGAGTATAGGCGCTACCTGATGAACGAACCGGACTTCCAAACTGAAATAGATCGTACACATGTGGAAGTGTTGGAGGTGCCCTCTTCGGAAACATATTCGATGCTAAAGTATGGATGTGGAACCAAAGCTTGCTCTACCCTTTTGGTGAAAATTGATGATAGAGAGACCCATAGCTTGCCGATGCCTGAGGGCATTTTACAAGATTATAAACTTTCCTCTGACTATCAGCAGGTGTTAATTCGATATGCTTATGATGAAGGCGGTCTGGTTAAGAGACATATCCTTGTTGCCGTGGATCTCAAAAAAGTAGAAATCATCCCATATGCATCAACTGATTTGGAAGAAGCATTCATGTTGAAACCGACTTGGCCCATCATCTCTTATGATTGGCTAGATAATAACCATTTCACGATTGAAACAGCAGCATTAGAAACAAGTGAATATAACGTACTTAAAGACTGGTTTGATTTTAATGATCGTGAAACGAGGAAGGTAACAATTCGGTTAAATTCATTGGATTAATTTTAGCTATTTAGATGAAAGGGGACAGTGATTTGATAAAAGAAATAGCTTCATTGATGTTGTTGAGTGTAGTTCTTTTTGTAGGATGCCAAACCGAATCGTTAGGCGCTGTCCATCAGGAACAGGTTGTGTCTCCCACCAAGCAGGTAACAACGAAACCGGAACAAGAAACAAATTCAAAATTGAAATTAATCGGATCTTCTGAGGATGAACAAGTAAAACTTTATGCAATTAAAGAAACGGAAGATGCAATTGAAAGAGTAACTCTAGATATAAATGGGCGCACAAAAGATTTTGATTGGAGCATTTCTCATCATTCGGGAACGAAGCCGCAGTTATTTTATACCGATCTTACCGGTGATGGTAAGGAAGAGGCTATAATAATCATTCAGATTGGCCGAGGGACAGGCTTGAATATCTATGAAATTCATGTCGTTAACTCTGATAACTTAACTGAAATTAAAGTACAGCGTTATGAGGATATTGTTGCTGAGCATATTGAATCGCGTATATCTAAAAATGATGATGGTACATTAGATATTACAGTGAATTCAAAAGGACAAGTAGATAATTTCAATTATGATTTCGATCCAGCACCAGACTATAATCAAGATGAGCTTGCTTTCGGCGGTGTAGTTATTTATACAATGGATAATCACAAAATTAAATTAAGTCTTCCAGGTTCTATTGGCATATCTCCTACATATGTGTGTGACTTCAATATCACGTATACCTTTGATAAAGCCGACAATGAATTTATTGTTGATCAGATTGAAGTTAAACCTGTTAAATAAGATAAAATGTCTTCAAAAAACGCTTACAAACTTTCAATTCTACCCTACCTTTTACGAAACGAAGCTGAGATAATGGGAGAGTAAAGGGGCATAAATTGCTCCCCGTATTGTTCATCATTTACGTCAAAAAAATAAATGCTGCATATCCATAGGAGGATTATTAATGATTACACAACCACTGGAACTGATCCAGTCCACTTCAGGCCAAGCGCTGCTTGCCCAAATGTATGGTCAGCAACAACTGGAAGAACAGACAGCACGTTACACAAAGCTCAATGAATCATTCGAACAGTATTTTGGCGTACAAGAGGGCAGCAGATTGTTCAGCGCGGCTGGACGTAGCGAAATTGGCGGCAACCACACGGATCATAACCATGGTAAGGTGCTGGCGGGCAGTATTACGCTGGATACGATAGCGGTGGCTGCGCCAACGACGGATTCGGTAATTACCTTTTATTCAGAAGGGTATGACCAGAATTATGTAATCGATCTCACGGATTTGGCACCGAAGGCTGAGGACGACGGCACTACGGCGTTGATCCGTGGTATGGCTGCGGGATTTGGGAAGTTCGGATACAAAGTGGGCGGCTTCCAGGCGTACATCTCCAGTAACGTGTTCTCGGCGTCCGGGCTGAGTTCATCGGCATCGTTCGAGATGCTGATTTGTACGATTCTGAATCATTTCTACAACGATGGATCACTGGATGTGGTGGTCATGTCCAAGATTGGTCAGTATGCGGAGAACAACTTTTGGAATAAACCATCCGGTCTGCTGGATCAGATGGCTTGTGCCTATGGCGGGCTAATTGCGATTGATTTTGAGAATCCAGCCGAGCCTGTAATTGAGCCTGTAAAATGGGATTTCCAACAAAACGGTTACTCCTTGGTCATTGTAAACACAGGTGGGAATCACGCGGATCTGACGGAGGATTACGCTGCTGTACCATATGAGATGAGAGCGGTTGCTAAAGCGTTGGGCAGCGAATATGTCCGAGAAATTACGGCCGAGGCGATTTATGCCAATCTCAAACAGGTACGTGAAGCAGCGGGGGATCGTGCGGTACTGCGTGCGCTGCATTTCTTGGAGGAAAACAATCGGGTGGAAGGTCAGGTACAGGCCTTGCGGGAAGGGCGTTTTGCTGATTTCCTGAATCTGATTACGGCATCCGGGAATTCTTCATGGAAGTGGCTCCAGAATGTATACCAGAGCGGCTCGGTGAAGGAACAGGAGATTGGTATCGCACTGGCGTTAACTGAAAATTATCTGCAAAAGCTGGGTGATGGCGCTTGCCGTGTTCACGGCGGTGGATTTGCAGGGGTCATTCTGACGATTCTTCCCAACGAAAAGGTTGAGGAGTATATGTCCTGGATGCACGGCATGCTGGATACGCCAATTATTGTGGTTAATGTGCGTGCGCAGGGTGCGGTATGTTTGAACACATTAATCGAAAACGTGGGTTAATCTTGTCGGTGTAACACACTGCGATGTTTAACCTGTATTGTATAAGTAGTATTAAACAGTACATTATAGCGGTTCTCCAGCTTGACGCTAGTCATGGAAGAGGATCGCTTTTTGCTGTCTACATTAGGAGAGATAGCTCGCTCCGGACTTTTTCTGAGGGAACGGTCCGTTATTAATAACTTCAGATCAGGAGTTGGCGAAGATGATTGTGGAACGTGAGAAATCTTAAGTTCAGTTCTCTATATAATTCCAAACTTTGGACGCGTTTCCGTGTTAATTAGGTAAGGGAGGGGATGCAGAATGACGACAACCACACTGGCTGAGCAGGAAGAGGCGCGTTTGTATGACGAGTTGCGACGTACGCTGGAAGAAGTGGAAGAAGGAAAGCAGCGGCAGAAAATGTTGAAGCGTATGATCAGGCAGCTCAAGTTTGCCAAATGGCGGAAAGAACGATTTAACTGGTTTGATCAATACTTCCAGAATGTAAGGCCAGTAACACTTTGGATCATGTTAGCCACTGGGGTGCTTATGCCAATTGTATTGTTCAGCACTTTTATATGGGTGTCCTTGTGGGTGGAATGAATCATAGAGCAGCCAAATTTAATAGTACTTATATCTTTATTCCCAGTGAGAGATGAATCGATTTATTTAAGAGGTTTGATATGATCCGGCACTGAGCCTGTTCTGATTTCATAAGTATCATAATCTACCATAGCGAATACTTCTTGATCTTTGTTGCCTTTCACATATCCCGTCAGTGATACCGTATGAGATAAGTCAGCCGGAATGAATTTGTGATTTGTGAATTCTACATCAATTCCATAGTTTTCTTTAAAGTAAGTGAGACTAGCTTCTTCGGCTTTTTGAAGGATGTCTTTCTGTTCACTTGACATACATCCGCTTAAAACGATGAAAGTAAAACTGAACCATACAAATAAGAATGCTAATGTAAGATGTTTTTTATTGAAAGTGTCCACTTCATTACTCCTTGCTGTAGCGTTCGCTACAATGTGCTCGCTCCAAAGCTTCAATTCTGCCTTTTATTAAGTAGTTCTTTGGGAACAATGGCATTCTGGATTCTGAAAGTATCATAATCGATAAGAATTGTAATTCCAGTATCTTTATTCGCTTTGACATGTCCGCTTAAACTTATATTGTGGCTAAGATCTTTCGGCATGAACTTATGCTCAGTAAACTTCACTTCTGTACTGTATTCATCTATAAAATACTTTTGTCCAACTTGAGTTGCTTCTTCAATAATCTTGCCTTAGTTTGGTATGGTGTTGCATCCTACCAATAAAACAGATATGAGTATAAGTACAATTGATATGAATTGAATTTTTTTAAAAAATATTCTTTCTACCTCCTATATATTTAAATTTAACTCTCTATAATATACATTAACTCTTGGATTTGGAAAATAAACAGTGTCACCAAGCTAGAGACTAAAGCATGATCATCATACCTGTTCACAAGACAAAAGTTAGATAAGAATTAGCTTCCCATCTAACTTTTGTTTCACATTTGTATAGTGAACATCATTCAAGTGAACATTACAGATTAATGTGTAGCTGACTGAGCCTTGTTTAAAGTTTGAATCTTCTCTTGCATGTACTGGTGGTAATCGCGAAAACTGCTGATGTGGTGTAAGGAATCAGAGTTTTCAGACTGGATCTTAATTTTACCGTCCTGAGGCAGTCTTTTCATCTCAGCAACCACTTCTTTAGAGCCTTGAATATCTCCAGCCATCTCCTGAATTCGTTGTAACAGCGTTGGATGGCCCTCATGTTGCAGCATTTCAGCGAGAGGTCTCATTTCCTCCAGCTTCTGGGTGGACCGTTCAAGAGTGGTCATTACTTTGTCTTCATCCATGCTCGCATTTAGCGAAACCATGCGATGAATATGATCCTTTTCCATCCGTTCCAACGCTTCCAAGTGGGAAGCTTCCAGTCGTTTGGGATCGCTCCAGCTCTCGGTTTGAACAGTATCCTTCTGCTGCGAAGCATGGTTCATATTGGCATTGCCACAGCCCCATAACAGAGTCGAGCAAGTTAACACCGTTCCAACGGCGATAATGCTTTTTAACCTCATGTTGTCACTCCTTCAATATTTTCCTGAAGGTAGTATGAGCTATAATATCCATAATCATGCTTATATTCTTCATTTCTTTCCCAGAAATAAGCATATCTCTGATCAGACTGGTAAGAACGTCCTATAAGCACTCCATATATTTAGCTCATTGAGATTGAAAAAAAAGATTGGGAGGTTTTCTCCCAATCCTATATAACGAAGTGTAAATACATCTGTGTATTTCTTTGCAGATTTTTCTCAGGAAGGAGGTACTTCCTTTTTCGGATTTCGGCTATCGATAAACCAGCCTGGTCCTTCTACACTAAGAACCTCCTGTGTATCATAATTATAGGAAACGGTAATACGTTCATCTTCATGTCCTGTTATATGACCATAAAGATAAAGGCGTGAATGGATGGAAGGGTCGTCAATATCATGACTCGTTACAATAAAGTCCGCATTGTAGTATTTCTTTATGTACTGAACACTTATTGGTGTAGCTGTTTCTACAATATTTTGTTTATCTGAGGTAGACATACTTGAACATCCTCCTACTAAAAATAAAAAAACAAGTAAAATCAGAGCTACAGGTTTTATTTTCATAGGGCATTAATTCTCCTTTTAAACTCTAAAGACACTTTAATGCAAATTATGGAAGGTTGCAAGATTGGAAGGGAGAGTCTGCAGTGCAGTTGTCTGCAAAAATGTCGACTTTCTTGAAGGGACTACATCCAAATTAGCAGAGTTAGAAGAACACAAAGAGCAATTAAAACGATATATAAGGAAGATGTAAGAGGCAGACGCGAAGATCGGCGTAAATCTCAGTCCCCTTATTAATCGAGTTTACTTGTCGACTAAGGAGGTATTATGTTTATCTACCACAATTCGATCTGGCGCTGGACCATTAATCTTTTGTATCCTGCCATTATCTTTGTCTTCCAGAGCTGGGGACCGATATTGGATTCCTGGGCTGTTCCAATTGTATTTGTCGCATTGTTTTGTTTTCTGTGGAGTGATGTCAAGGATATGTTCATCTCTACCGGACTGACCTGGATGGTTGCCATCCCGTTCTGGTGGTACTTCATTGAACTTCCCAAACCATCGTTCGGAGCAGAGAATTTTGCCGCTCATCTGGTGCTGATCGTGCCGCTTTTTATATTTGTGGTGTTATTGCCACAGACCCTCATACTGACCACACGCATGCGAATAATGGAGTATTATAGACAGAATGGAATATAGTCTTATAGGCGGCCGCTGTCTGGTGAAGAATACGATAATTTAACATCATCAATGACTTCCTAACCTGTATGGTTGGAGGTCTTTTTATTAATCAGTAAGGAATAAACTATTTATATTTCCATATCCATCCTGTAAAATCTTCTGATAAGGTTATTCACGTTGGGAGATTACGTTCAGGCAATCAGGAGGGCATATGAGCAAGAGGAAGAATGAGAAGTTATACAATTATTTATTATTATTTTTGATTTTGTATGGAGTTACTTTGTTCATTTGGCCTATGGCTCTTTTTGGACTTGGTATGTCCTTATCGGCACCGTATCCACACACATATGATACTTCCCGTGATCTATTGGTTAAAATTCTTTTCACCTATCCTTTAGGTGTATTATTCGCGATTTTTTATTGTGGGATCAGTTACGAGAATGGGCGATATAAAGCCCCTTACTGGGTTGTTCATGTTCCATTACTTTGGCCTGTTTCATGGATAATAGTCGAATATTTAGGATTAAAATTTAGCTTTTAAAGAAAAGAGGAATGCATATGACACGTAATCGAAAACGGGGATAAATATTATGGAAAATCTCATCCCCCTACACAAAAAAATCGCAGCATAAACCAAACAATCCCCTAGTCCGTTTCATACGGCAGGGGATTTGTTATAGCTACACTTTCCTACGGAATTTACCCGTATATGGAATGGTAATATGAATGTCCAGCTTCTGAATGGAATCTTCCGTCAGGATCATCTTTGAGCCGTTGTTGGACAGCTTGCGCCATAGGCTTGGATTTTTGCGATAAACCTTCTCCTGAAGTCCATAGACATCGACCCCACGTTTCAGACCTTCGCGATACGTTTGCAAAATTTGCTCCCGCAATGTCTTCTCGCTGAATTGGACCATCTCGTCATAGGAAACAGGGGTGATATATTCATACAAGGCGGTTAGGTACTTGGCATCGATGTTGAAATAAACCTCATTCCCACGAATGACAGGCACAATTTTGACATTGGGCAAACCAACGCTGAGCACGCCATAGATGGTTCCTTCGTTTTCAATAATTAATGGCGCACGCCGCATATCCTTAAGTAACCAATGAAATCCAGGGATTTTGCTATGGGGCAAATATTCAAAATCATCCCCGGTTCTTTCAAAAAAAGCACCATCAATCATAAACAGTTCATAATTTTTTTTGTTCTGCGACCAGTGTTCCTTGTTCATGGTGATGCAAGGCAGATAAGTTGTGGTGGACGCATCATTATGGGTGGCAATGAGTTTGAAACTGAGCACTGGAGGAAACAGCGATTCTTCCAAGAATGAGGGAAGAGGGTTATGCAGAATACTGTCCAGTGGCGACATATTGTATATGGACGTGGCACTAAGGATATTTTCCAATGGATCACGAGTGCCATATACCCAGGTTGTATAACGTGATTCAGGAAAACGTCCAAGCATGTCGAACACTTCCTTAATATGCTTGCTTGTCAGGATACTTTCAGCCATGACAATGGCCGTCACATGGCCCCAGGCGATATGGAGCTGGGAACTTCGGAACAGTTCGTTTACCGCCAGATTCAATGTTCTCTCCGATGCATGTCCAACCCATACGGGTGGAGCTTCCGCTGTTTTGGTTGAATTATCGCTCTTGGCTACACTGGCAAAGTCCATGCTTTGAACATAAATGTGATACATCCCGTCCTTGTAATCGATCCCGATCGCTTTGGCATAGTCCACCTGTTGGATCTCATATGCACTCCAGCACCCGCTTGTCACGAAACAAAGAGAGAGACTTAGCAGCCCTAGCAACCATCGTTGTATAAGCCGCTTCATCGCTCATTCCCTTCTTTGCGCGGCTCCTGCGTTTCCAGATAGACAGGTCTGCGTTTCATCCATCCTTTCGGAAGTTTGAACAAGGAGGCGAGTGCCTGTTTGAAATTAAGCGGACTGAGCGGCGTCAGATAAGGAATACCAAACGATTTCAGATCGGTCAGATAGATCAGGAACAGGATAATGGACAGAATGAACCCATATATGCCAAGGGATGCCCCCAATACAAAACAGAAAAAACGCAGAATCAGAACAGAACTGGTCATGACCTGATTCACAATCGTTGCTCCGGCCACTACGGTTACGGCAATGACGACAATCATGAGCGGGGAAACCATGCCTGCACGGATGGCCGAATCCCCAATAATCAATCCGCCAACAACGGTCAGCGTCTGACCAATGGCGCTCGGAAGCCTCACCCCTGCTTCCCGGAATAGCTCCATCAGAAGCATAATGAGAAACATTTCCACACCAGACTCCATAGGTAGACCCATGCGCCCAACCGAGATCGTGGCTACCAGCGGAAAGGGTAGCTGGTCCATGTGAAAAGAAGTCAGCGCAATATAGAAACCAGGCAAGAATACGGTTATTAATAGCCCGATAAAACGCAGCATGCGACCCACATTAACCGGAAGAAACGGGAAGCTGGCATCTTCGGGTGATTTGAGAAGCAGAAACAAATTAACGGGTCCGATGATGACGCTGGGATTGCCATCCACGATAATGACGAAACGTCCGTTCAGAAGACATTCCGCCGCAAAATCAGGTCTGCCCGTGTAATGGGTTACCGGAAATAATGTGATTTTGGAAGGGGATAACAATTCCTCCAGTTCATTGGCGGTCAAAATCCGCTCTATGTCGATTTTACGCAGCCGATTCTTCACATCATCAATCAGTTCGGGATTGGCAATGTTCTTGATATACATCAGGGCGACTTTGGTCACGGAGCGAGAACCGATTAATTCAATATTACAAGCTAATTCGGCTGTACGCAGGCGTGTACGAATTAAGGCAATATTGACTGATAGTCGTTCGATAAAGCCGTCTCGGGACCCACGGATGGATACCTCTGTGCTGGATTCATCTGGCGTCCGGGTAGGAATGTTGGATATATCCATACTCCACATCCTCTGAAGGGAAGGTATGCAGATGAGCATATGTCCCTCAAACACCCGCAGGGACATGAGTTCCGTTCCCAGTGGATTGTTCTGCAAGTCCATGCTTGTCCATTGCAGGGTAACGGACTTCTCGATATCCGATGCACGAACAAAGTGAGTACTTTCGTACGTTCGCGTCAGTTCGGGAAGAATAATATCATATATGGATTTGCTGTCGACCATACCGCTGCAATACACGATGACAATCTGCTGCGGAGACTCCCCAATCATATGGCTGCTGATAATCACATCGTCTGAACCTGCAAAAAACGTCGTCAGATGATGCTCATTGATTCGGAATGGTTCAGCCAGATGGGGGTTCTTCTTTGGTGTGGTTGTGTGCGGCATGAGCGGGAGCCTCCTTGTCTTTTTTGTGTATGAATGCGGCGAGGGTCAACAGGACTGTTACCGTGGATACATAGGCTAGCATCACGGGAAATTGAATATGGTTTACATAATAGTCAACGTAATCAATTCTCCACCACTGAACGGCTATGAAGCACATAATGAAGGTGACGATTAGAACGGCAACGTACCTTTTCTTTGGTCTGCGAAAATCGAGCAGGTCCACGATAAGATATATGGAGATCGCCACTCTGGCAAATGAACCGCTTAGCCATTGATAGATGGACAGGAAGTCCACGTGCTGGAGCAATTTTCCTATATTCACCAGCTTCCATTGCTCATAGGGGCTATTGCGCTGTTTTGCTGCTTCCTCCGGACCGAACTCAACGATGGCTCCCAGCGTTGGACCAATCGCCATAGTGATCATGAATAACCCGAGCAGCAGAAGATGCCACCAGCGAATTTTACTTTTGATATCGTGTTGAAACAGCATTAATATCCAGATTTCCATCAGTCCGGCAAGTGAATAGATCATGCCCCTCAGGACAGGACCAGCACCATATTCCATGATGGGAAACAACTGGCCATAGTCTTTATATTTCATGTTGGCGGACATCACGAAATATCCAAGCAGGATCACGAATGGAAGCAGAAGACTTGAAGTCATGGCAATGGAACGGATACCTTTGGCAGCCGCCCAGGCAGCAACTAGTGCTCCCACACCTGCGAGCACATAGGGTGGGGTGAATTGCAGATAGGTGGATACCGTCCAGTTAGTTGTTTCGTATAAGGTATGTGATCCAAGTGCAAGCAGCATGAGCGAGGCAGTGATACGGAAAATCCATGAAGGAATTGCGCCAAATTCCCGCGTGATCCAGTCCGTCAAACGCTGTCCGCGTACCCGCCGGATAATAACGAACATCATACATAGAAATAACAAAAAGAAGGGAGCAGCAGCGACTACCGATAGCCAGCCATCTCTGCCTGCGTAATCCAGAATCGCCGGAATGGACAGAACATGGCACACGAGGCCCGCACTTAACAAAATGATGGAAAAGGACAGCCATATCGTGATTTCTCCCTTTTCACGGCTCATGGGAATCCTCCTTTCCGTTCAAGGAAGTTTCCGTTAGGTTGTACAGGAAATGGATTTTCGATTCCTATTTTATTTTTTTGAACAATAGAAGACGAAACAAGATAGACGGAAGAGACAGAAAGCATTAACATACAGATATAGCAAGTTTAGAAGACAAGCTCCAAACGAAGTATAGAGAAATAGGAGGAAACCTACGATGACAAATACAACGAAGGCACCTGGAGAGACGAAAGTTGGCTTTATCGGTACAGGCGTAATGGGCAAAAGCATGGCAGGGCACATCCAGCAGGCAGGCTATCCGCTGCATGTCTATACGCGCACGGCCGCCAAAGCGGAAGCGTTGGTGAAGGAAGGTGCCGTATGGCATGACACACCAGGCAAACTGGCAGCCGAGTGTGATGTCATCATCACGATGGTGGGGTATCCGAAGGATGTTGAGGAGATTTATCTTGGTGAAGATGGTCTCGTGGCGAACGCGAAACCGGGCTCGTACCTGATTGATATGACCACGTCCAGTCCATTGCTGGCTGCTCGGATCTATGAAGCCGCGGAAGCGAAAGGACTGCATGCGTTGGATGCACCGGTTTCCGGTGGGGATATCGGAGCACGGGATGCCAAGCTGTCCATTATGGTTGGCGGCAGCACGGAGGCTTTTGAAGCGGTTCGTCCGTTGTTCGAGCAAATGGGCACCAATATTGTGCTGCAAGGCAAGGCGGGAGCAGGACAGCATACCAAAATGTGCAACCAGATCGCCATTGCTTCAGGTATGATGGGTGTATGCGAGGCACTCGCTTATGCCAAGACATCCGGTCTCGACGCGGAGAATGTGCTGAAGAGCATCGCTACCGGTGCAGCCGGAAGCTGGTCACTTAGCAATCTAGGTCCGCGCATGATCGCAGGCGATTATGAGCCTGGATTCTATGTGAAACATTTTATCAAAGACATGGGGATCGCTCTCGAATCTGCCAAAGCCATGGGCATGAAGACGCCAGGGCTGGCCTTGGCGGAATCCTTGTATCAGGAAATATCCAGCAACGGTCTGGATGAGAAGGGTACACAGGTGCTTTACACATATTATTTACAGGCTTAATCTTCACAACCAAGACAACAGCGTGTTCTTTTTCTTCAATAGAAAGGAATACGCTGTTTTTATAAAATTCCCCCTTCTCATATGCGTCTAAAGTCACAGTATTGGTTAAAGAATCGTATATACTTTAGTTGAACAATGGTTTTTTGGCCCTCTTCCCTTTATTTTTACCCCTCTTTATCCGACATAAGTAATAGAAGTATACATAATGGATGTGCGAAACCCACACTACATAGAACGGAGCTTGCCCATGTTCAAAAAAATCCTGTCTCTGTTCAAGTCACAGCCAGAGCTCGCGAACCAGATATCAGCTTCCGCTTCATCTTTACCGTCAACGGCCCCCATACCCACGCGTATGGTCCGCAGTAGACGCAAAAAAACGAAATCAGATGGAGATTGGATTCGTCAGCCAGAGGAACCAAGCACTGCCCAGCAGCTGCATGCTCTTCCGGGTGAATACAAAGTTCTGAACGACTTGCTTGTTGCCAATACCAAGTCCCGCTCGGGTTATTCATCGATTGATCATGTTGTCATCGGTCCGCGGGGGATCTTCGTGATTGAGACACGAAACCTGACAACGGGTGAGATTCGTGGCGGCCGAAGAGAGGCCAATTGGACAGTCAGCAGCAGCCGAATCAAGATGTACAACCCATTGATGCAGCACCGAGGGCATGTGGAGGCCATACAGGCACACCTCGGCGATTATAAAAGAGTTCGTCTCGTCTCCATGGTGACCTTCACTAATCGATGCCGGATCAGTGTTGATCCAGCTGTGCGGTATGTCAATTCGGATGAACTGATTATCTATGATCATGAATTGGTGGAGACCATTCTGCGCAAAACGGAAAGGCTTGAGACTGAAGTCCCCGAAACGTTGTATAAGGAACAGGATATTCAGGCGATCTACAACATGCTGTCCGCAGTCAATTCCACGGATCCCCAGATTCGGGCTGATCATATGGAAAAGGCTAAAGGCATCAAATAAGAGGAATTTGAACCTGTTACATCATACCTGCGCGATGAATTGAAACGAATAATGCAGATCACTAAGCATACATATCAACACGGTTGTCCTTCATGGATGACCGTGTTTTTTTGTTCTCTCCGTATGTGAGAATGGGACAGCCTGAAGTGCAGGTGAGCATGCAGGCACATTGTCGTATACACCCAGTATTTAACTTATGATAAAATAAAGACCAGCATTCAAAGTGATATATCCATGTTATCCGAAATACATTCATGGAATGAACTGTTCATGGAGTAAAGTACAGGTTAATGTAACTCAGGTACATACATAAGATAAGGGGAAGATTATACAATGAGATGGAATCATAGAATCAAGATGTTCACGGCCATTTTCAGCTTGGTTGCCATATTGACTGCATGTGGAGGTGGGACGAAGGAAGCAACGACGAAGGAGTCTGCTCAGGATGCTGGCGCGGTGGCTACAGCGACCAATGGCTCGGACACGTCAACAACTGACTCGTCGGCAGCAGATACGAATGCTGAAGACTCTGCGGGCACCTCCTCAACTTCCGATACAACGGGGTCTTCGCCTGAAGAAGGCAAAATCAGAGTGGACTCTACACTGGAGGAATTGAAGCAGAAGTATGCAGACAAGCTTGGCTATATCCGTGTCCCGCTTAACGATCATCCGGTTCGCAGGGTAAGTGAAGAAGGCTCCAAAAATATTAATATCGCCAACTATAGTGATGCGGTAGTGAATATGAACACAGGTATTCCAATCCATTCCGATTCACAGCGTTTGATCGATGATGCCTTTCCTTTTTTCACAACCGTTCAGGCACCAGAAGTGTCCTATGTATCGTGGGAAGAAGCAACCAATCTGGAGCGTGCCATGGTGAAGACGTTGTTTATCTCTCGTCAGGCGCTGCTACTCACGGAGGATGCCATGAAGAACAAGGATTACACCAGTCAGTCCTTTACGGACTCGATGGTATTTTTCAAGAATGCAGCGGAGTTCGACTCCATGGCACCTGTCGCGCAGCATACGTATGACATCACTTTAACGAAACTTTACGATAAAGCCCGTGAGTCGTGGGCCAAACTGGCTGCAATAGATCCGAAACAGGACGAAGCTGCATTTGCTGAGAAGTATACGGAAGCCAGAACAGAAGCGAATAACGTGATGGGGCTGCTGAACATCTTGCTGTCTACGAATGAGGAAGAGCGCATGGAGCAGACATACGGAAAATAGGAAAACCGTTGCAATGGATGGACTTGCAAGAGCATTCTTTCAACATAAAGAAAGGTCCATCTGTGATAAGCAGATGGACCTTTTACTTTTCTAGTAAATTTTCATTATTTCAAGGTAGATGAATGGTTTGAACATGATCGGTATGCATAATTAAGGTATTCCCTTCTGCCCCCACCAGTTCAAGCAAATTGTTGTCTGCGCTTTTCAGCAATCCAGCGCGGTAGGGCTTATCATCCAGATTCAAGATGACGAGTTCGCCAACCATTTTCTGAAGCTGCTGATCAAGTGTACGGGAGAGCGGCATGGACGCTGGTTGCATAGGGAAATGCTGCTGACTTAGAGAGTACGGCGTGCTATTAGTGGGAGAAGGAATAATATATTTGAGGTGATTGATCGAGACGTAGACCGAATGATGTAATGGTGAGAAGAATATGAAATAATCGTTCATAATGTTGGTAATATAACCATGCAACGTTTGGCCACCTATCGAAATTTCACTGAATCTTCCACGGGCATTCATTAGAATTTTGCGGTAAGATATATTGTTATGATCCATCTCTGGATCAGGCGCAGGTGAGTTGGAAGTGGAATTGGGATCATCGGCTTTGGTAATATGCATGGACTGAAGATGATGGAGGGGTACATAGATGAATCGGTGATCACCGTAAACCACAATCAAATCCTGGCCCATATCAATAATTTCACCCTGAATCGGTAGTTTACACCCGGACAGTTCCATTTCAATGGACTTTCCGAGCCATATTGTTGGGGATTTCACAGTATACCTCCTCTCAGTATAGAATAGAAGCCCAAATATATAGTGAAACTAGGCTGACAATTAGACTGATTGGTATCACAATGAATGTCACTTTCATATACTGTTTCCAGGAGACTCGAATATGGTGGGTCTTTAATATATACATCCAAATCAGCGTTGCCAGTGTTCCTATAGGTGTCAATAATGCTCCAATGTCGCTACCCAGGATGTTGGCAAGATACGCAAGATGCAGCTGAGAATCACTTAGTTGAAGATCTGTTACAGCAAATGTCCCGATCATGACAGAAGGCAGGTTATTGAACAGATTGGATAGTAGGGTAAGCATTAACCCTGATATAGCAATCAGGCTAGCGTTTCCCCCTTCTACCATAGGTTTCATCCATTGAATGATCCAGGCGGTCATTCCTGCCCGGTGGAGACTATCCACAATAATATAAATGCTGAAGGCAAAGATCAGAATATGCCAGGGGGTCTGTGTTACCACATCTTTAAGTCCAGTCCGTGTGCGATACCAACGCACAGCGAGCATGAGAACAACACCTGTGATCGCGACAATTTCCATCCGGATACCGAATTGCTCAGCGAGAAAATATCCTGCACGGATAAATACAACAATTCCAATACAGACTCGGAACAGCCACCAGTCTACGTTTTTATCGCTATCCGTTGTCCGTGACTCACCATTGGCCTCTTGCAGCGGATGATATCTCGAACCTGATGGGGTTTGCAGGGGAACAGGGAAATAATGAATGACCCTGGGAATACTTTTACGGAAATAATAGAATAAAAGCACTGTCATCACGATAATGCCTAACATGGAAGGTACAAACATCATCTGGGTATAGGTGTTAAGATTCAAACCGACCATTTGCAAGGCAATCAGATTGGCGAGATTACTAAGTCCAATTGGCGCACTTGAGGCCGTAGCAATGAGCGCACCGGAGATCAGGTAGGGCAACTGCTGATGCATTTTCAGACGAAGCATGGAACAGATTCGAATAATAATCGGAGTTGTGATCAGAATGCTGCCGTCGTTGTTAAAAAAGATGGTCATGAGAAAACAAAGTAGTAGAATTAGCCAATACAATCGAAAGCCGGAACCTCTCGCTTTTTCAATCATATTCAGGGCAATCCAGCGAAAAAAACCGATGCTTTCAAGGATAATCGACATCACAATAGTAGAGAGAATCGTCACGGCTGCACCAGATACAATCCCGAAGATGCCAACAATATGAGCGTAACTGCTCACTCCAGTCAAAACGAGAAGAAGGGCGCCGAGCGAGGTAGGGATGGATTCATTTAATCCGCCAGGCCGCCACATCAGGAAAATGACAGTGATGATAAATACCCCGAAGGTTAACCACAACTGATAGTCAGGCATTTACTGTGATTCACCTCCCAGGGGGAGAAGTCCTTGTGAAGCCTGAATCAGATGTTCATGGGTCGGAGTGGGCCTTCCAGGTATAACGATCCAATATAAAGGCACACTGAGGGAGACCATTGCAAAGAAGATCAACATGATAATTCCCCCCTTTAACTGGTAGTAACCTAAATTGTCAGTTTCTTTTTATTATTTCTTTTTGCCGCCGGACTTGTTTCCACCTGATTTATTCCCTTGGGATTGATTGCCGCGTGACTTGTTCCCACCTGATTTATTCCCTTGGGATTGATTGCCGCGTGACTTGTTCCCACCTGATTTATTCCCCTGGGATTGATTGCCCCGTGATTTGTTTCCACCAGATTGGTTGCCACTACTCTGGTTGCCTTGAGCAGCTTGATTGCCTTGGGAACGGTTGCCGCGAGATTGATTGTTCTGAGTCTGGTTTCCTTGGCTCGTGTTGTTACTATTGTTATTGTTATTGTTATTGTTATTGCTACTGCCGCGTACGAGGGATACAGATTTCACATGTTGCATGGGAATACGAACGATCTCCTGATTTTTCATGGTCATGATTAATTGGTTCTGGTTGGCATCGGCCAGGATGCCTTCGACTTTTTCTGGACCTCCCCGGTTGATCTGCACTTGGCGGAAGCGAAGTGCCTGCATGACTCCCAGAAACGTATTGGATGGAATAGGGTTCCCCATTTGAGTTCTGCTGCCACCGGAACGACCTGTGTCTGTTATGCTTTTGACATGGGATTCATTGATATAGACGATTCCTTCCTTGCAGTTCATCGCCATATAGTCCCAACGTACGTCCAACAGAGTGCCCTGTACTGAATCAGGTCCTCCCCGGTTAACCTTGATTTCTCTTCCCAACAAACCTCTCATGCCTTGACCATTCGTAGACATTGTGTTTTAACCCCTTCCATGATATAAGTTCAGATGGACAGATGGCGGATGTTATTAGGATCCCTTCCATTCGTCATTCGTGTCTGTCTGTAGTTTAATCATATGTGACATGCTCTTCGGGGGGACTAGCCAGACAACTATTTATATACTAATTTGGCTTTAATCTATGAAAAGATTATATAATTATAGATTAATGGCACGGTTATTCCGCATTCTGCCATGGGAAGTTGATGTGTTATATACAGGACTGTGCATCCGCCCTTACGGCCTGCTGTGCTCCTGCATAGGATGATGTAACAGCCTACGGGCAAATCTCACTGGTCTTCGAAAGGCGGATGGAAATGGCTCTACCTGTCTACCGCATCAATGTGTCTGCGAATGAATATCAGCAGCTAACATCAAATATATGGTCAGATACGTTTGTGAATGGCACGATGCAGATGGACGGCAAACAGCTCCCAATCCGGATTCGATACCGGGGAGGACATACACGTGGCTATGTCAAAAAATCATTTGAGATTCGGACTTCCAGCCGGACGTTCCATTTTAATGCTGAGTACGATGACCCTTCGCTGCTGCGCAATGCGCTCTCTTTTCGTTTTTTCGAGTCGATCCGTGTACCC
Source organism: Paenibacillus sp. ALJ109b (assembly GCF_010747435.1). NCBI lineage: Bacteria > Bacillati > Bacillota > Bacilli > Caryophanales > Paenibacillaceae > Paenibacillus > Paenibacillus sp. ALJ109b. The sequence continues at coordinate 73,883 of NZ_JAAIFP010000017.1, read as the reverse complement.
GCGCCTTCTACTCGGCACTGTGTACTTTACTTAAATGGGCAGCTCGCAGGAGTGTACCTGCGTATAGAAGGTGTGAAATCCTTCTTTTTTCGTCAAAGAAGAATGCCTGTCCGCAGTATCTTCTATGCAGTGAATGATCATGCCAGTTTTGCGATTGAACCAGGAGCAGCTGATACAGGGACTGATCTATTGTCTGGATACAGTCTAATTCGGGGCAAGGATGTGGATCGCACAAGGTTACGAACGTTTATTCATCAATTGAACACGAAGTCCAGACTGGAACTGTTTCGCTTTTTGCAGTCGAGGGTTGATACGAATAACTATTTGCGCTGGCTAAGCGGGGCTGTGCTTACAGGGAACTTTGACGGGTTCCATCAGAATTACACATGGTATGAGAAAGTTAAAAGCCAGAAGTATGGCATTCTGCCATGGGATTATGAAGGCACCTGGGGAAGAAACTGTTATGGAACAAGAGTTGACCCCAATCTTGTTCGAATTCAGGGCTATAACAAACTTACCGGACGATTGCTGGCATTCCGCAGTTTCCGCCAACAATACAAGAAATTGATGCAACAGCACTTAATGTCCGGATTTACTGAGAAGAAGATTATGCCAATAGTTTATAGCCTGCATAACGAGATCCGTAAAGAGGTGGAGAAAGACCCTTATATGAAATGGGACATGAACGTTTTTTACGGTGAGCCGGAGAGGATTCGAACTTACGTGATAGAGCGTCGGGAACATTTGCGGAAGGAATTACATCGATTGTAAATGCTACGCTCGTAGAAGAGGAGAAACTTTGGCCACTATAGATGCGGGCAAGGTTTTTTTCTGTTGTTTTACATAGGGGTATGATATCTTTTTTAATAATAAAGTGGTGCGGGACAAGGGTGAGGTGCGAAGAGTGATGAGATGGATTCAATTATGTAAACGCTTTAAATTCAGAACAAAACTGATTTTGTTTCTGTCGGCGGCGACTGTATTGATATCAGGCATCACGGGGTTAATTACTTATCGCATACATATTTCGCTGTTTAATGAGGAAGTGAGTCGCCAGTATAGTCTTACCGCAGAACAGGTACTTGCAAGACTCGACTCCAGGGTGCACGACATGTATAAAGTGACGGACTACATTACGCTGAATCCCTCCGTGAAAAATGCAATCAAGGCACAGGCTGCGGGCATTTCCTCCTACGATCAGATGAAGCTGGAGGATGAACTGGATGACCAGTTGTATCAGGTTCGTCTCGATGCACCGGAGATCATGGGAATTCGAATCTATGATCTTAAGGGAAACATATTTAATCTCGGCACGTTTGCCGGATCGTTTCAACAGATGGACCCTTCATATTTGGCTGAGATGGTCCATAAGCTGGAAGGGACGGGAGGGGAATATGTATGGAACCGTCTGGACGCAGATGCTTTTCTTCAGGAGGAGAAATCCAACTGGATTCTGGCAGGGCGTTTAATGCGTTCTGTTGATCTGGAGACGTATGGAGTCATGTTAATCCTCTTTAATACCTCTCTGTTTGAATCCTATCTAAAGGACCTACGTCTTAATGAAGATATTGCCGCGTATTTGTTGGATGCAGATGGGAAACTGGTATATGCGTTCCATAATCAGGATGCGGACCCACCACCGCTTACACAACTAAGCATGGGAGCAACCGAGATTAGGGACGAGCAGGGGACAGCTCATTTGTATACAAAACAAACGTCAGACAAAGCCAAGTTCACGTTGATCAGCAAAGTATCCTTGGCTCAGATTCAGCATAAGGGCAAGATTATCGTAAAGGTTGCTGTATTTTCTGCGGCAGCCACGGTTCTGTGTTCGTGGATCATTATTACCATCATCAGCCGCAGGCTGCTGCGTCCGCTGGCCAGTCTGGTTAACGCGATGAAAAGAGTGCGTGACGGACAATTTGATACACGCGTTCAGATTCAGACACAAGATGAGCTGGGCTTCATCGGAGATCGATTCAATGCGATGGCATCACGAATCGATACGTTGATTCATGAAGTCTATGAGCGGGAGTTAAGTGAAAAGCAAGCTGAGCTCAAGGCTATACAGGCCCAGTTGAATCCACATTTTCTATATAACACATTAAGCATGTTTTTCTGGAAGTTCTATATGCTTGGAGATGAGAAGTCGGCGCGTCTGGTTACGGCCTTATCCGAGATGCTGCAATATACACTGGAGCCAGTCCAGCGGTTGACTACCCTACAGGATGAGATGACCCAGATTGACCATTACCTACAGATTCAGCAGGCCCGGTATCAGGAGGCCTTATCAATCGAGATTTCTGTTCCTTCTGAACTGCTCCGGTGCCAGGTGATTCGGCTGCTGCTGCAGCCCATTGTGGAGAATGTGTTTGTTCATGCCTTTGCGGACAAAAGAGACAATCGTCGTCTCGAGATTCGCGGCTTCCGGTACGCGGGAAATGATGCAGAATCGGACATGCTTATTCTGGAGATAGCCGATAACGGATGCGGGATGGACCCATCCATGATGGATCGTATTTTGGCACCTTTGGCACACGCTGATGAGGAACGTCAACACATTGGCATGCGAAGTGTACTCAGACGAATCGAACTGATTCATGGTGAGCCTTATGGTGTGCAGATTGAATCCACTGCTGAAGTGGGAACGCTGGTGCGGCTTCGTTTGCCCTATCAGGTTGGATAGGTTGCTGGACGTGAACAGATAACATGCTGAGAGGAGAATACATTCATTGAATGGACGAATGCTCGTAGTCGATGATGAAGCGATGTTTCGGCAAGGATTGATACATCTGGTGTCCAACAATCCGCTCGGGTGGGAAGTGGTTGGTGAGGCTGCCGACGGAGAAGAAGCGCTACAAGCCGTAAACAGTTGTACACCGGATCTAATTATTACGGATATTAACATGCCGGTGATGGATGGCTTGGACTTGGCAGAACAGATCCATGATCGTGGTCAGGACATTATGATCATTATTTTGACGGGCTATCGGGAGTTTGAATATGCACAGCGCGCCATCCGTTATGGTGCTATGGAGTTTCTGCTCAAGCCCTTCTCTCTGGATGAGGCCTGTCGTGTTCTTCGCAAAGCGCATGAGCGATACTGCCAGCGACAATCCGATAACCGAATTAGGGAACAGTACAGTCTGGTAGAGAGATCGGATCGATTGCGTGATGAGTTGGCAACATTCTTGTTGAACCAGCAGATGCCGCAAATGGCTGCACGGATCGATGAACTATTCAGCCATGCATCCCGGATGCCTCTCCCTGAATGTAAGGCCGAGATTCAGCTGCTCATGAAAGTGATGACCGATCTGTTAGTGCAGCAGTTCCGTGTTCAGCAGTCTGCGAGTGTCGACAAGTTCGGCCCAGATCCGTTGCTCTGGATTCATTCGGTAGCGGAAGTGATGGCCTGGGCACGCTGCAAAAGTGAAGAATGGCTTGGTATGCTGGTCCGGCTTACGCAGGAACAGCAGGATCACGTGGTCACACGGGTTCTTCAGTATATCGAGATGAACTATTCCAGCAATTGCAATCTTCAGGCGGCAGCCGCGCATGTTCACGTGACCCCCAATTATCTCAGTCACCTGTTCAAAAAAGAAACCGGACATGGCTTCAGCCAGTACGTCAGTAAGCGTAGAGTTGATAAGGCGAAGTTACTGCTGCACAGTACCCGGCAGAGCATGGCGGACATTGCCGAACAGACCGGGTTCGATAACTCCAGTTATTTTACAACCGTGTTCAAACAGATGACCGGGCTGTCGCCACGCGAATTTCGCAAGCAGCCTAGCCATGAGAGCAGCGAGTAGAAGCCTTTACCGAACACAGCCCCACGATGTGGGGTTATTTTGCGTAGAAATTTAAAAAAGGATCGTTAAATATCGAATGTTTACGCTTACATTTTTATCTAAAATACAACTATAGACATCCACAGCAGAGAGGAGTGATGAACATGAAGGGAGAGCTGGCCGCAGGGCCGCCAAGGTTGGAACCGCCTGACAGCGAAGTGAGGCAGAGAATCCGGCAGCAGCGGCTTCGCCGTTTCAAGACGAATATTCCGCTACTATTGATGTTTCTTCCGGTGATCCTGTTTTATCTTATCTTTCGTTATGCGCCGATTGGGGGGCTGGTCATCGCCTTCAAGGATTATAACTTCTACGACGGGCTCTGGAACAGTCCATGGGTGGGCTTTCAACATTTTCAGACCTTGTTCAGCGATCCGCGCACAGTGGAGATCATCCGTAATACTCTATTTCTCAGTCTGCTTAGCATTATCGTGGGTTTTCCCATCCCGATTATTCTGGCGATCATGCTGAATGAAGTGAGAAACATGGCGTTTAAGCGTACCGTGCAGACCGTGGTGTACATGCCGCACTTTTTCTCCTGGGTCATCATTGCAATGATGATCATGACCGTATTTTCACTGGAGAACGGAATCGTGAACCGATGGGTGGAAGCCTGGACGGGAGAGCCGTATCCGTTCATGTACAACAAAGGCTCTTGGATCGCCGTTTTTGTCGGGTCAGGTATCTGGAAGGACATGGGCTTTAACGCGATTATTTTTCTGGCGGCACTAACCACGATCGATCCAAGCCAGTACGAAGCTGCACAGATGGATGGGGCGAGCAAGCTGCGACAGATCTGGCACGTAACCCTTCCGGGCATTCGCTCCACCATTATTTTACTGCTTATTCTGTCGATGGGGCGCGTGATGGAAGTTGGATTTGACCAAGTGTATATGCTTCAGAACTCTAACGTGAACGAGGTTGCCGATGTTATCAGTACGTATATTTATCGCACAGGTCTTCAAGGAGCGCAGTTCAGCCTAACGACGGCGATGGGATTATTCGAATCACTGGTCGCATTTATTCTCATCTATTGTGCCAACTATATTGCACGTCGATTTAACGAAGGTTTGTGGTAAGGGAGGCGGAGCAGAGTGAGAAAAACACGAGGAGAAAAAGTCTTTTATATGATCAATTATGTGTTGTTAACATTGGTCGCTATCAGCTGTATCCTGCCCCTTCTGAATATTGTGGCTTTGTCGTTGAGTGATGCGAGAGCCGTAGTATCCGGTAAAGTAGGGCTATGGCCAGTCGACTTCACCTGGTTTTCCTATCACAGTCTATTGACCGGGACGCCGATCCTGAATGCGTTCTGGAACAGTGTCGAGATTACGTTAATCGGTACGGGGCTGAGTATGGCTGTTACAATTATGGCGGCGTATCCGCTGTCGCGCAGGCATTTTTACCACCGCAGGTTTTTTACAATGGCGATGGTATTCACGATGATTTTTAACGGCGGATTGATTCCGACTTATCTGGTGGTGCAGTACCTTGGGCTGGTGAACAGTTATGGTGCACTTTGGCTGCCAGGTCTGGTAAGTACGTATAACATGCTGATTATGAGATCGTATTTTGAAAATCTGCCAGGGGAAGTGGACGAAGCTGCACGCATCGATGGATGCGGAGAACTCGGTTTGTTATTTCGGATCGTGCTGCCTCTGTCCAAACCGTTGCTGGCGACCATTGCTCTGTTCTATGGTGTAGGGTACTGGAATTCATTCATGAGTGTGATGATTTACATCAACGATACCTCCAAGTACAACATGACTGTATTGGTCCAAAATATGATTATGTCCAATCTGAACGTGCAGGATTTTACCGATCCGACGATGATTTCGAATCTAACGCCAGAAGGCATTCGGGCAGCGGCCGTAATCGTGATGGTCATTCCCATTTTGGCAGTGTATCCGTTCTTGCAAAAGTACTTTGTTAAAGGGGTCATGCTGGGCTCCATTAAAGGGTAGTGCAGGCTGCAAGCCATTCGCTTATTTCATTTCACATTATATAAGAAAGAGGGTCTGATCTTATGGTGATATCCATCAAGGCATGGATGAAGTCTGGTCTTGTTCTGGGCTTGATCGGCGGAATACTGGCAGGGTGTTCAGGAGGAAGTGGAAGTGAACAGGCTGAAGGGGAAGGTGCGCGCGGCAATATAACGTCGACGATCTATGATCGGGGCGCCGTACCAAGCGGTATGGGAACGATTGAGGATAACATGTGGTCCAAGTGGATCAATGAGAACGGCCCGGCCAATGTCAAATATACGGCGGTTCCCCGCTGGGAATCGCAGTCCAAACTAAACGTGCTGTTCGCTTCGGGCAGTGCACCGGATGTTATTTTTGAATTCGGGACTCCTATTCGGAATACGTTATTTAATCAAAAACAACTGATGCCGCTGGATGAACTGATCGAAAACTCCAGTGTGGAATATAAAGCGCTGATGGAGAAGTATCCACAGTTAAAGAAGGCTGGGATCAAGAGCGATGGAAAATTATATGAAGTGGGTCGAATGAATGAGGTATTTCCGCTGACCAGTTTCTTCATCCGTGAAGATTGGCTGGAAAAGCTAAACCTGGAGGTGCCGACGAACGAAGCAGAGATGCTGGCGGTCGCCAAGGCATTCACAGAGAATGACCCGGATGGGAACGGTGCAGACGATACTTTTGGAATCGGAGGTTTGCAATTTGGGGACACCGCGGGATTATTCCGCTACATGTACAATGCCAATTGGGTGAACGTGGAGGACGGGGAGATCGTGGTCGGCCCCAATCACATGAAGGAAATGACAGCGTTTAAGCGGGCATTGTTTGAGGCGGGGGTAGTAGACAAGGATTTTCTTACCGACAAGGATGGAGCCAAGTCCAAGCAGGATTTCCTGAACGGGAAAATAGGCATGTATGCGGCAATGACGGCTGATTACACCGGATTTGCGGCCAAGGAACTGGATACGCTCATGCAGAATGTGCCTGATGCGAAGCTGAAGGTCATTGCTCTGCCTTCCACATCGGTGGGGCAATATACGATGGTATGGAATAACCCGGTACAGATGACTGCGGTCGTGAATGCCCGTGCCAAAAATCCGGAAGCCGTCATTCAATATATTGATTTTCTGACCAAAACCGAGACAGGCCGAACGGTCAAGAACGGGTTCGAAGGCACTCATTATACGTTGAACGAACAGGGCTGCCCGCGTATATCTGACCAGGAAAAGTACAAACAGGAAATAAGCTGGGCTGGAGATTACGCGATGCTGTACAGCCGCCTGGAGGAAGGCAAATGTGGTTACACCGAAATGCTGTTCAGTGAGGAAATCCCATCCCAGAAGGAAGGACTTCGTCTTTTCAAGGAAGCAAGGGAAGTATACATGAACGATCTGCCAGTGGGAGAAGGCGTTACCCATTCGGAACATATGCCCCAACTGCCCAAAGAGCTTCAGGTGAAGCTTACCAATGTGACAACAGCCATTAATGATATTTTCACCCGTTCCATTATTAGCGGCAGTAAGTATACGGTTGAGCAGGCTGCTGCAGAAGCGCAGCAAAAGTGGGAACAAGGTGGTGGCCCGGAGATTGAAACATGGTACAAAGAATGGTGGAGCAAGGAAAAGGACAATGTACTTGTCTGGGATGATTTCTATGAAATCTATGAACAGCAGCAAGCCGATTTCCAGAAGTCGGAGTAAAACAGCTGGAATGAGTTGAGTGTCAATAAACGTATTCGAATTGGATACCACCGAACCTGGGCAGTCTGCCCAGGTTTTTTTGTTGCAGATGCATGTTCACTCCAAGTCTATTTCAGGTTAATAATAAGAAGGAAAGAAGATATTAGCGATTTGAAGGTTCAAAATGCGATATAATAAGCGTATTGGATACGTGAAATTTTACATAGAGTTATGGAAAGAGACTAACAGAGCTGGCTGCGTGAACATACCAAATCGTCACGAAGATTAAACGCTCTGGGCCGGAGGAATGGTTATGATCAAGCTGTTGTACTACTTGAAGAAGTATCGAGTCGCTGCCATCGCAGCACTGGTCATGATGCTGATTGAATTGACGGTCGAATTGGCTCAACCCTATTTGATCTCGAAGATCATTGATAACGGTATCCAGCAAGGAGATCTGTCAGTGGTTTGGCTATGGGGTGGGGTGCTTGTGGGCAGTGCCGTCGTGGCGTTTGCCGCGGGTATTGCGAGTTCATTTTTTGCGTCACATGCGAGTCTTGGCTTCGGTTACGATCTGCGGGAGAAGCTGTATGATAAAGTGCAAGCGTTCTCTTATGCGGTGTTTAACCGTTTTGCCACATCATCCCTGATTACCCGATTGACCGGGGACGTGACACAGGTGCAGGATACGGTATTTATGAGTCTGCGTTTCATGACGCGTGTGCCGCTGGTGGTGATTGGGAGCATGATTATGGCGGTCGTGGTGAATCCGAAGCTGGGTCTACTGCTCGTTGTGATGGTGCCTGTACTGCTCGTGTTTGTCATCTGGATGATCAAAAAGGCAGCGCTGCTGTTCCGCAATGTGCAGCGCAGACTGGATGCCGTCAACGGAGTCATCCAGGAAAATCTGACAGGCATTCGGCTGATCCGTGTCTTCGTCCGGATGGGCCACGAGATTGAACGCTTTGCCGGATATAGCGGCAAGCTGATGAAGGGCACGATCTCCGCGCTGCGCTTGACGGAGACGACGATGCCATTCATGCTGCTCATGATGAATGGTTGTATCATCGCCGTACTATGGTTTGGACGACGTGATATCACTACCGGAAGTGCAACCGTGGGTGAAGTCGTCGCAGTCATTAACTATCTGCTTCGCACCATTGGCGCCATGTCTGCGCTGTCCTGGATTCTGGTGACCTTCTCCAGAGCGAGTGCTTCGGCACAGCGGCTTAACGAAGTTTTTGACACGGAAGAAGTTTCGCAAACATTGAATACAGATCGTTCTGCGCAAACTGGGAAAGGGAATCCTGTTATCCAAGGTGCAGTTGATTTTCGTGGTGTAGGATTCAGTTATCCGGGCAGTGAAATTACCGTGCTGGAAGATATTACGTTCTCAGCCAAACGAGGCGAGCGTATCGCCATCATGGGAGCGACAGGCTCGGGTAAATCCTCGCTGGTACAGCTCATTCCAAGGCTCTATACCGAAGATCAAGGCGAGGTTCGTATAGACGGTAATGATGCAGAACGGTTGGACATTGCCACATTGCGCGGAGCTATCGGTTATGTGCCGCAGGAAGTGGTCCTCTTTACCGGATCGGTACGGGATAACATTGCCTGGGGCCGGGAGGACGCAACGCTCGAAGAGATTAAGGAAGCAGCGTGGCGTGCACAGATTCACGAGACCATTGAGAAGCTGCCGAATGGCTACGATACACAGCTCGGTCAGCGAGGAGTCAATCTGTCGGGTGGACAGAAGCAGCGGCTCTCGATTGCCCGTGCATTGATTCGTCGTCCAAGCATCTTGATTTTGGATGACAGTACAAGTGCTCTCGATGTAGCCACGGAAGCAAGGCTGCTGGGTGCACTGGAAGAGTTATCGTGTACAACGTTTATCATCACGCAGAAGATCAGTTCAACCACCTCAGCCGATCTGATTCTGTTGTTGGACGACGGGCGTCTGATTGGACAGGGGAAACATGAGGATCTGATGGATACATCTGAACTGTATCGCCGAATCTATGAATCACAATACGGGGAGGGTACACCACATGTTCAAAGCATTCATTGAACCTTTCCGTCAGCCCCCACCGCCGATTGATCCCGAGACGCTGAAGGCAGGTGGTGGTCGTAAGCCGAAGGCACGGGCGAAGAACTGGTCCGGTACGTTAGGCCGAATCTGGGCGTATCTGGCCCGTCGCAAGGTCAAGCTGACGATGGTGCTGCTGATGGTATTTGCCAGTTCTGCGCTCGCTTTGCTTGGACCTTATATGGTCGGTGTAGCTGTGGATAAATTCATTGATGGAGAAGCAACGAGTTCCAGTTGGACGACATTTTTATTGGGTCTGGTGGCAGTCTATGTTCTCTTTTCCTTGTCGTCATGGCTGCAAAATATATGGATGATTGAAATTGCACAGGAGACCGTGTTCCGCATGCGGTATGATCTGTTCTCCCATCTGCACAAACTGCCGATTCCATTCTTCGGCAAGCGTCAGCAGGGAGAGATCATGAGCCGGGTTACCAACGACATTGAGAATGTCAGCGGTACGCTGAACAGCTCGGCCATCCAGATTTTCTCCAGTGTGTTAACACTGATCGGAACGTTTGGCGTGATGCTCTGGTTAAGTCCGCTTCTGACCTTGCTTACATTTATCGTGGTACCGCTGATGGCCATTGGCATGCGCTGGATTACCCGTAGAACAGGGCCGTTGTTCAAACAACGTCAGCGTAATCTCGGAGAACTCAATGGTTACATTGAGGAAACATTGTCCGGACAGAAGATTATCAAGGCGTTCTCGCAGGAAGAGCGGGTGATTCGCGGGTTTGAGGAACGAAATACGAAGATCCGGTTGTCCGGTTTCTGGGCGCAGACCATCTCCGGGTTTATTCCAAAGCTGATGAATGGCCTGAACAACCTGAGCTTTGCGATTGTCGCAGGCATCGGCGGGATCTTGGCAATTCAAGGTTCCGTTACAGTCGGCGTGATTATCATCTTCGTAGAATATGCCCGTCAGTTTACCCGTCCGCTCAACGATCTGGCCAACCAGTGGAACACGTTGTTGTCTGCGATTGCTGGTGCGGAGCGCGTGTTCGAGGTATTGGATGAGGATGAGGAAGCGAAGGATGAAGGTGCAGCAGTATCTCTGGACAAGGTGGAGGGGGCCGTTCGCTTCGACAAGGTATCCTTTGGATACGATGAAGGACGCAATATTTTGCATGAAATTAACTTTGAAGCCAAGCCGGGCGAGATGATTGCTCTGGTAGGTCCGACCGGGGCAGGGAAAACAACATTGATTCAGCTGTTATCCCGCTTCTATGATCCTACAGCCGGTACGCTAACGGTGGATGGACGTGACATTACGACCATTCGGCGCGAGAATTTGCGCTCACACATGGCATTTGTTCTTCAAGATTCATTCCTGTTCCAGGGCACGATTCGTGAAAATATCCGATTCGGCCGCCTGGATGCGACAGACGAAGAGGTGGAAGCCGCTTCAAGGTTGGCGAATGCTCATTCGTTCATCATACGGATGAAGGATGGGTACGATAAAGTGCTTCAGGCCGACGGAAGTGGCATCAGTCAGGGACAGAAGCAGCTGCTTGCGATTGCCCGGGCAATTCTGGCTGATCCGTCCATCCTTGTATTGGATGAGGCGACCAGCAGTATCGATACCGTCACGGAGATCAAAATCCAGGAAGGGCTGCAGCGCCTAATGCAAGGCCGCACCAGCTTTGTCATCGCCCACAGGCTGAACACGATCCGCCAAGCCGATCGCATTCTTGTGCTGAAGGATGGTCAGCTCCTGGAGCAGGGTTCGCATGACGCATTGCTGGAACAAGGTGGCTTCTACAGCGAACTGTATTACAGTCAGCTGCGGAATAAGGCGCAATAGAATAAAAAAGAGCAAGTAACTGAACCTTGAAAGTGTTCGAGTACTTGCTCTTTTTGCTGCTACAAGTGGGACATTCCAGTTTCTTGAGCAACTATCGAAGATCGATTATCTGTTATAACATCCCTCTGAATGACTATTTTGCCTCTCATATTCCGGGTGTCGTAATATTTATGAGCTTCGGCTACACCTTGGCGGGTAAAGGGGAATACGTTGTCTACATGTATATCGAGCTTATGCGTCTGAATCCATTGGGTAAACGCTTCCCAGTCGTTGACATTGGGGCTGATCAAGGCAAATTGGGCATCAATTCCACGGATGGGAGGTTGCTTCGCAATCGCCGGATTTACAAGGGAAATGAACGTTCCATTATTCTTTAATATGCTGTAGTTTTTCAGTTCTGTTGCTCCAATTCCCGTGACTTTATCGACAACCGGATCACGAACCATATCCAGCACGACATCAACAGGACTCAAAGACTCAGCGAAGTCGGTTGTTGTATAATCAATCACTTCGTCGGCACCGAGCTGAAGAACAAATGAATGGTTATGGGCCCGAGCCGTGGTGATCACATAAGCGCCGTGTTGTTTGGCTAATTGTATGGCGATGTGTCCTACACCACCTGCACCGGCGTGGATCAGAATACGCTGTCCCGGCTGCAGTTTGCCATAGTGAAATAAGGCTTGCCAGGCCGTCATGCCGGACGCAGAGACCGAAGCAGCTTCTGCATCGGAAAGGGACTGCGTTATCACAGCAAGATCGGATTCTTCCACAGCGACATGTTCAGCGTAACCACCTCCTGTACGAGACACCGCAATAACGCGATCCCCGGTTTGTACACGAGTAACCTTTTTCCCTGTGGCCACGACGATTCCAGTTATATCGACTCCAAGAACATAAGGGAATTGGGTGGGCATGAAATGCCTGAATGTTCCGGTCCTAATCAGTTGATCCGCTGAAGATACTGTGGTCGCCTTCATCTCCACGAGCACCTGTGTATCACTAATATGTGGTATATCGCGCTCTTGCTCTGCAAAAACCTCCGAGCCTCCATATTTTTCTATCACTACTGCTTTCATCATAGTCCTCCATTCGGTACTGCTGGCTGTCAGTTGATTTGTTCCCAGCCGTTCAATATAATGATCGTACTTATCATGGGATTGGATGACAATTGTTAAAACAGTAGAATGTGTATAATATTGAACACAATCCACTGTTTTGTACAATCTCAGATCCGATAATAAAAGGAGTAAGTATGGACAGAAGAATACAAAAATCACGTGAATCGATTATAGAGGCCTTTATTCAACTGCTGTCCGAAAAAAATTTCGAGCAAATTACGATTAATCAAATTGCAGAGCGAGCCAATGTAAGTCGCGGAACGGTTTATTTGCATTTTATGGACAAGTTTGATTTGTTGGATCAGTGTATAAAATCCCATTTGGTGGAACTGATCGAGAGCAGTCTCTTCTGCGGAGTCACTGGCATATTTCCTTCCAAAGAAGCTCTGCTGCACAGTTTTCGGTATCTGAAAGAACATGCCCTATTCTATGGTGCAGTGTTGGCTGATCAAAGTGTCCCGGAATTTCGAACTCGCTTGCAGGCTGCTCTGTTGAGAGGACTGGATAAACAAATCGACATGAGTGGCATCAATCAGGGAAGGAACAAAGAGATCATGCTTCAATTCCTTGCTTCCGCGCTGGCTGGCATGATTGAATGGTGGATTACCTCAGCCGAACCGTACTCCGCAGAAGAATTGGTTGATGAATTATGGATTCTGATGGAACGCAATCAAATGACACCTGTGCCTCACGTATAGGGGAGACCTGCTGGGGTTTACTAATTGTTGTGTTCAGTTGATAGATAGTTATCATCCAAAAAAAGAAAGAGCAGGAATGAGAGCATAGTGCCCCTATTCCTGCTCTTTGCATTTTCACTAGTCGAAGTAATTTGAAATTACTTCGTTACACTGCTCAGTTTGAACGAGCCGTCGGTCAATTTATTTGTATTGGCAAAGTCTACGCCAGGTTTATTCGTTTCCGGGTCAATGATCGCAATCGCGATATCATAGGTTCCGGCAGCAAGACCGGAGACCGGAATGGAATCGGTCAGGGTGTAGGTACCCGTTTTCCACGTGGTCAGATTAACGGTTGTTGTTTTCTTGGCGACCACGGTATTGCCGCTGCGCAGTTGAATTTCAACTGGCCAGGCAAACGGGAAGTGCTGTACGCCTTTATTCTCCACTTTAATCGTTGTTGTAAACGTGCTTCCGCTAATGGTGGATGGATGCGAAATTTCCTTCACTACAAAGTGGTAACCCATTCGTTTCTTGAGTGCATCAATATTGGCCTGTAAGGCATGATTCAGAGGAAGCGAGGCAGGGGAATTCGGTCCCAGCCAGCTTGGTTTACTAAGCTCCGTCTGACGTAACGTTTCCGTAAATCCACTACCGGTGGTTAATGCCGCAAGCATGCCGGAAGCTCCCCCGTAAAATTCGCCGCCTGAGATACGTGTCTCCCAGAAGTTCGCATGTGCTGGCTGCTGTTGGCCGATGTCATCCCAATAGCCATTCTGGGTGCCTGTGTACCAGCCCCAATCCGCATCGAAGCTGTCTTTATGCCCAAACACATCGTTGAACATGCCCATGACCATGCCTTTATTATTGGTTTTGGCGAGGGCGATACTGCGCCGGATCAGAACCTGCATTTTGTCCTCTTTGCCAGCAAAGGCATCAATATAATGCTGAACATACTTGTTCGAGATGTCATTGGTAGGGAAAGCGCCTGTGTAATTGGTTTCACCATTTGGTCCGACATAAGGCCATGTATGGAACTCGCCCCAGTGCCCGAGGGAACCGATCTGGACAAAGGCGACCGGACGATCATTCGTGTTGTACCTTGCCGCAATGGCTTCGATGGCTAATTTGTGCCGTTCTTGCAGATAGGTGGAGTTGTAGTTGGGAGAGAAGCCCATGTTGTTGCCGGTACCCATGCCTCCGGTTGTATCGTTATAAATGGTTCCAGGTGATTCTCCACGGGCAATCATGTCATTGTAGAGCCAGTCGGGAATATCCCTGTGAGCCTGTCCTGTCGGGCTGTCCAGAATGAAGCGAAACACCACTTTGACCCCTTTACTTTTCCAGTAGGCAAAATTGTTGGCGGCTTCAATTGCACTAAAATCATATGTGCCTTTGGTAGACTCCAGCTCCTTCCAAGTTACGCCGGCATATACGAGCCTGTGTGGCTGTGCATATGTTGTGCTCTTGGCCGAAGGCGCCCAGCCTTTGAATGGATTGTTGAGTGGGCTGTCCAGCTCTACGGGATTCACTACGGTATTGTTCCCCGTACCACCACCCGATCCGGCCGAGGTCAGAAGGTAAGCGGGCAGTGTTTGTCCAGACGCGGGCAATCTCGATGTATCCGAGCTGTTGTCGATATACCCGACTCGCACTGTGCTACCAGCACTGATTTGCAGTGTAGAGAGAGGAATAGCGACCTCAATGACGGTGGAGCCGCGGTAGAATTGGGAGCTGGTCAACGTGCTGTTGAAGTTCCAGACCCAGTCGGTTCCGCTGCCGCCATAGCGGTATAACCCCGTATTTTCAAGCAGCCATTCCACACCTGTAGCTCCCCAGCCCGCTGCCTGGTAGCCGGTTGAAGTATTGTTATCGGTATTGATCCAGAAGTTGCCCATCGTTGTACTCAGACCAGAGCCTTGAATAAGCAGATAGAGGTTGGTTCCATCATTGGTCACCTTGAGCGTTTGGGCAGTGCCGCTATTGGTGGTGAGAGCACTAACGCTGCTCCAGTCGCTGACATTGCCATCAATGGTGATGGTTGCAGCAGAGGCTTTGGGTAAGGCTCCCGCAGGCAATAGCAGGGTAATCATGAGGACAAAAGCCAAAAACAATCCAAGGCTCCGCTTGCTTTTATCAAATAATCTTGTCATGGTATACCTCCTGAATAATGGATTTTGAATGATACCTCGTTCTGCCCACCCCGAATTTCGTTATGAGGGGAGAGTTAGGAGAGCTCAACTCCTTTCTGATCCGCATGAAGTAGCAGAATAGTAACGTTTTATGTGAGAGTCATGGTAGTAATCAGGAAATAAACAACTGAAAGATGAGATTTTGGTTTGCGGCAAATACAAAATGTGTTTTTGGTTCTTGGATTCCGTGTCTAAATTGCATTATAGGGGATGGGTACAGGAGATACAACAGATATTTTTCCAGAATTTATTATGTTTTCTATTGAAAATAGGCGTGTTTTATTGAATTTTGGACATGAGTATTCATAACTTGAATATAATATTTGCCGCAAATAAAATAAATACAAATTAAAGTATATGATAATACAATAAAAATGTAAACGCTTAATTTATGATGAATAAAGAGTTATACTATTTAGTAGTATGTAAAATGCACTGCAAATATATTGCCGCAAAATAATCAAAAATTTAGCCAAAATCAATTGACAAGGGATTAAAACTATTTTACTATCGTTACATAGTCACAGTCCTGTTAGATTTCTTAACATCGAATTGGCTTCATGGCATTTGCCGCAAATTTACGAGCAACGGAGAGTGTAAGCATGGGGAAGATAAAAATGGCTTTTATCGGTGTAGGAGACATGGGGTCACATCATTGCATTGGTTTTGATTTGCTCGAGGATAGTGAGGTTCGTTATATCTGTGATATGAATGAAGCCAATGTGGCACGTACGCTGGCTGAACTTAAGAACAGTAATCCCACAATAGTTAGCGATTATCGTGAACTGCTTGCCAAGGAAGATTTGGATGCGGTGGTTATCAGTGTACCGAACTATTTGCACCGCGAAGTGGCTGTCGCTTTTCTGGAAGCTGGCAAGCATGTATTTCTGGAGAAACCGGTCGCCCATACCATTGAGGACTGTGATGCCATTATAGAAGCTGCGGAAGCCTCGGGACGGATATTGCAGATCGGATTGGTTTATCGATATTCGAATCTGTATCGCCGAATGGAGAAGGAATTGGAGAACGGACGTCTTGGTGATGTGAAATTGATGTGGTGCAAGGAATTCCGTGATCCGTTCCCACCTGCGGATTGGTTCTATGACAAGACCAAGTCTGGGGGCGCGATTGTAGAGAAGGATTGTCATCACTTCGATATTTTCAACTGGATGATCCAGGCGAAGCCAGTCCGTGTGTTTGCCTCTGGAGGCCAGCATGTCATGAAGCAAGGAGAGCCCAATCGGATTCAGAATTCATACAGTCACTATCCGACGAAAGAAATTTCGGATACCTCCATCGTCGACCATGCATTTATCACCATTGATTATGATAATGGCAGTAAGGCCAATCTGGGCCTGTGCATGTATCTGAAACCGCGCAATCTGATGGGAGAAGGGCTTGAGATTGGCCTGATCGGAGAGAACGGCGGTCAGATGGTGGCCCGTAATGACAAAACGATTGATATCGTTGGCGGGCAGGACTGGACGAAGGACCATTTGGAGATTGATGTGACGTCGGATTCCATTATGGGTGGACACACGGGTGGACAGACCCAACGTATTGATTTTCTGAAATGTGTACAGGAAGGCAGACAGCCTTTTGCTAGTGCTCAGGTTGGTCGTAACGCGTTGCTTATTGCCCTGGCGGCAGAGAAATCTATTTTGGAAGAACGGTACGTCTATTTAGAAGAAATTTCAGGCTGAGGGGTGTCATCATGAACAGGTTGAGAAAATATGACACACTGCTGTTCTTTCTCTTCATTTTGCCTTGGATTATCGGATTTATCACCTTTTTCCTATTTCCTTTCGGGACTTCGGTTTTCTACGCCTTTACGGATGCGAGACTTCCGGGAGCGACCAACTTTAATTTTGTCGGGATCGATAATTTTACGCACATGATGGATGATCCCATCTTCTTGAAAAGCTTGATGAACACGATGTTTTTCGTTGTATTCGGTGTTCCGATCGTAACGGCGGGTATGCTGGGTCTGGCGATGCTGCTTAATTTTAATGTCAAAGGTATTGCCTTGTTCCGCACCTTCTTCTATTTACCGACACTGGTGCCTATTGTGGCAACGGTTATTATCTGGCGGCTAGTGTTCAACTCTGAATTCGGCATCCTGAACGCCGGACTTGGCGCGCTGGGTATAGGCAAAGTGGATTGGATTGGCGGGGAGCATACGATCAAGCCAGTCATCATCATGCTTCAGGTCTGGATTTCGGGCAGTGGGGTTCTGATCTTCCTGGCTGCACTGAAAAATGTACCCAGACATTTGTATGAAGCTGCTGCAATTGACGGTGCAAGCGGGATTCGCCGATTTTTCCAAATTACACTGCCGATGATCAGTCCTTCCATTCTGTTTGTCATCATTATTCAGACGATGTATAACTTTCAGATGTTTACGGAAGCGCTGCTGTTATCCAAGGGTGGTCCGAACTACTCTGCTTATACGTTTGTCTACAATATTTACAAGTCGGCCTTTACCGATCTGAAATTCAGCATGGCGATGACGCAGTCGATTTTCCTGTTCGCCGTGATCTCGCTTGTCACCCTGATCCTGATGAAAGTATCGAACCGCTTTGTGTATTACGAGGGAGAACGATAGGAGGAGAGTTACATGAACAGCCGAAAAATAGCGGTAAAAGCGTCCCAATATACCATGCTGATTGTAGCATTAATGCTGTTCGCAGGGCCTCTTGTATGGATGCTCTCGACCATGCTGAAAACCAAAGCGGAAACCTACAAGGTACCTCCAGCCATCCTGCCAGACACATTCAGCCTGGAAGCCTTTGAACGGTTGTTCGCTGTGCAGCCGATGATGTGGCAGTGGATTCAGAACTCATTTATCATTTCCTTTTTTGTGGCAGCGGGAGCGGTGGTGTCCAGTTCACTTGTCGCTTACGGCTTCTCCCGTTTTGCAACCAAGTATCGGAATATTCTGTTCCCGGTTGTACTTGTTACCTTAATGATTCCTCCATCCATTATGATGATTCCCTCGTACGTCCTTTTTTCCAAGCTGAACTGGATTGACACCTGGTTGCCGCTCATTGTGCCAGCCTGGCTTGGAGGTGCCTATTATATCTTCCTGTTCCGACAGTTTTTCATGACTATTCCCCAGGAGCTGGACGAGGCTACATATCTCGATGGCGGCAATCGCTGGACGGTATATGCACGAGTCATTATGCCGCTGTCCAAACCCATTATTATGACGACCATTATTTTTGCCTTTGTGAACTCCTGGCTCGATTTTCTGGGGCCGTTCCTGTATATCAAAAACGCAGAAATGTTCACGCTGAGCGTGGGCTTGCAGCTGTTGATTGGTCAGACGAGCCAGGATTTACCGGCGCTCGCTGCGGGTGCATTTATCAGTATTGTACCTATCGGTCTACTGTATCTGTTTGCACAACGTTATATCGTCGAGGGGGTGGTGCTTACGGGCACCAAAGGGTAGAGTGGCTGCCTGCTTTCCGGTTTTCAGGTGAACAGGACTTATTGATATGACTTAAAGGGGAGCTGTGTATATGAGAGCGAAGAGTAAACGGCTATTCAATGTATGGGCACTTGTACTTGCTACAATGGTGGTGATCAGTGGATGTGGAAATGGGGGAACGTCCGAAAACGCCGACTCTTCTGGTTCCGGCAGCAGCCAGAGTGAACCTGTAACGATCACATACTCCCAGTGGGGGACGGCGGAAGAGCTTCATCGTACACAGGAACTGTTGGATCAGTTCATGAAGGCCAATACCGATATTAAGGTCAAACTCGAAGGCAAGGATTGGGGCAGCTATTGGGATGGACTAACAGCGAATGCAGCTGGGGGCACACTTCCGGACGTGTTCAAAACGAGTTATGCATACGTGGAGAAATACGCCGAGCTGGGCATTTTCAAGGAATTGGACGGCTTACTCGCGGAAAATCAGTTTGATCTGAACAATGTGGACAAAAGTCTGCTCGGTCTTCACCAATATCAAGGCAAACAAGTATCCTTGCCTATCGATGCCAACGTCATCGTATGGTATTACAACAAAGCGATTTTTGAGAATGAAGCCACGAATCCTCATAAAGCTCCCGTTCCGTCGCTTGAGCCAACGTGGGATGAAATTACCGACATTGCAACCAAGCTGACGCTGGATAAGAACGGGAAAAGCGCAGACGAAGCGGGTTTTGATGCCGGAAACATTGTGCAGTGGGGCTTGTCCATTTCACCAGGATCAACGATGGATTGGTTCCTGGAGCCGGAATTGTGGTCCAACGGTGCGAAATTGGTGAATGACGATGGCTCCCTTGCGCTTGAGACACCTGAAGCGATGGAAGTGTTGAACTATTTTATCGACTTGACCAAAAATAAAAAGATCAACACCACACCTGCACAGATTGAAGGTTTGGGTGGACAGGTGAACCTTGCGATTACTACATCCAAAGTAGCGATGAATCCGGGTGGCAGCTGGAATACAACCAACTACCAGGAGGCTGGTGTGGATTACGGCATCTCCTATTTGCCGAAATTCAAAACGAACCAAACCGTTGTTCAGCCAGCAGGTCTTGCAATCAGCTCCAATACAAAGCATGAAGAGGCGGCTTACAAGCTGCTGGCTTGGCTAGCAGGTCCGGAAGGGCAGACAGAACTGGCGAAGCAGGGATACTCGATTCCGGCGAACAAGGCCGCAGCGGATGCTTATATTGCCACTGTAGGTGAAGATAATAAAATCTTCCTGGATGCGCAGCAGTATGGCATTGTATCTCCCTTTACCACCAAGAAAACCGATCTGGTCTGGACGTATGGTGAGCAATCACTCAAACTTCCACTTGCCGGAGATGGTGATCTGAACGCAGCGCTTAAGGATTTGGCCTCCAAGATGCAATAAGCAGATAAAGAGGTGCAAAGCTTCATACGTTTTCTTAAAAAGGATTAAAATTGCGGCAGTTATGGGGGACAACAAGCTCCCTGACTGCCGCTATTATTTTATAAAAGACTGCGCCAGTGCACCATTTCATTGACTTCTGGCCAGTAGAAATATAGAATTATATTTGCCGCAAATTTGTGTTTGCAGAGATGAAATTGCCCCAATACGAATGGGGTTTAAATACATAGGTAGAGGAAAGGTGGGGACTTCACATGGCAAAATTGAAGGATATTGCAGACCGCGTTGGTGTATCGATCTCTACCGTTTCACGTGTGATGAAGAACGATGTCAATCGATCGGTCAGCGATGAAACCCGCAAAAAAATATGGGACACCGCTGAGGAACTGGGTTATCGTTCACAGCGTCCGGCCAAGAAGAAAAAGGTCCAGCCCAAGACGGCATATGCCATCGGCTGTGTGGTGGCTATTCCTCAAAATAAATACAACAGTCCTTATTTTTCAGTCATTATGGAAGGGATTGAGAAGCAGCTTGCTGAAGCGGGCATGCGTCTGGAATTTGTGTACAGCATCGAAAACGATGGGGATATCGTGCAGCTGCAGTCTCTGGTGAAGGAACATCAGATTGATGGCATGATTGTGGTGGAACGGATTGATCCGGAAGCCTATCGCTGGCTCAAGGCTAATGTACGGACTGTTGTGGGTGTGGATATTACAGACCCCGACATTCCGGTCGTCGGTTATGATCGTGAAGAGGCAGCGAGGGAAGCAACGAATCATCTGATTGCCCAAGGTCATCGGATCATTGCCTACATTGGCGGAGCAGAATTCAAGAATGATTTCCTGGAGGAAAAACGGTTTCTTGGTTATCGCCGTGCCATGACGGATGCGGGATTATCTATTGATAATGACTGGGTGATCGACGTGAAATGGGATGTTTCGCTGAGTTATGAATTGACCAAGCAGGCATTTACCAACAATGCGAACAGACCTACAGCCATCTTTGCAGCCAGTGATATGATGGCGATTGCCGCCATGCGTGCTGCAACCGAACAGGGGCTCCGTATTCCGGAGGATATCGCCTTTTTTGGGGTAGATAATATTGAAATATCCGAATTCACCTCTCCGCCGTTGTCGAC
Organism: Paenibacillus sp. ALJ109b; assembly: GCF_010747435.1. Taxonomy (NCBI): domain Bacteria; kingdom Bacillati; phylum Bacillota; class Bacilli; order Caryophanales; family Paenibacillaceae; genus Paenibacillus; species Paenibacillus sp. ALJ109b. The sequence goes on along the minus strand of NZ_JAAIFP010000017.1, from coordinate 52,503 downwards.
CATTCATGTACCCAAGTTGGAGATGGGTATGTTCGCGGTGAAACAGCTGCTAGATTATCTGGATCATCAGTATGAAGTAGCTGTCAAAATGATCGTCCCGTACCGCTGTATATTCCGGCAGTCTTCCAATGGCAAGCAGGAAATGTAAATCCTATATCAGATCAACTAGGTGCCTAAAATATAGTAGCTTTTATCAAAAGAGTTCCCTTGTCCGGATCTGGACGAAGGAAACTCTTTTTTTGCTGAAACGGCAGTGCACCACTGTGTGACTTAGCCCATAAAGGGATCAGTTATTCACCCATAAGTGTGCGTATATTGGCGATATCAAGGTGTATTCATGTTTTCTATAATACAACCGGAAGTATAAGTATGTCGTAAGTCCCCAATAGAACCCAGAATGATAATTCAAGTATACAGCAGGCTAAATAGTCGGCTTTCTTTCCATTAAGCTAACGGGCAGGTTAGTTTAACAAGATACATCAATATGAACTGTATATCATTTAAATGATGTGACAATAATGTCACACTGAAATGAATATTGTTATGCTAATCGATGGGAATATATAGTCATTTACTCTTATACTTGAACTTGTTAAGCGAGTTTATTTTCGTAAAGGGGATATCTTCTAATGACTGATGTAATAAAAGCAATAATACTTGGCATAATAGAAGGCTTAACTGAATTCTTACCAGTATCGTCTACTGGACATCTTATTTTAGCAGGCAATTTACTTAACTTTGAGGGAGACGCGGCAATAACCTTTAAAATTGTTATACAGTTGGGTGCAGTGATGGCAGTTCTAATTCTTTATTGGAAAAGGTATATGGAGATTGGGTCAAACTTAATTAAAATGGATTTTTCAAAAAGTAAAGGATTAAACGTAATACATATGATTTTGGCTATGTTACCAGCATTAATCGTATATCTTCTACTAAAGGACACTATAAAAAGTCAATTATTCGGCCCTACACCTGTCTTAATTGGTTTAGTTGCTGGTGGTTTGTTAATGATCATCGCAGCACAGAGTAAGAGAACTACCAGCGTTGATACAATTGATATGATTAGTTACAAACAAGCTTTTGGGATTGGCTTATTCCAATGTCTAGCTTTGTGGCCAGGTTTTTCGAGATCGGGTTCGACGATTTCAGGTGGCCTTTTGCTCGGTACTAGCCAAAAAGCTGCCGCAGATTTTACGTTCATTATTTCTGTACCTGTTATGTTTGGTGCTACCTTGTTGGACTTATATGATAGCCGCGATTTACTTAGTTTAGACGATTTGTATCTAATGTTAATTGGCTTTATGACATCCTTTCTTGTGGCTATGATTGCGGTAGTAACGTTTATTAGACTGATCAAGCGACTTCGATTGGAGTGGTTTGCTCTATACCGTTTTGCATTAGCAGCCCTTTTCTATTTAATCGTCATACTGTAACTGTAAACTATAATTTATAAACTCTCATTTCAACTAACGGGAAACAATTACTCAATAAAATTCAAGAACGCAGCCGATCAATATGGTCGGCTGTATTTATTCAACTAACAGGCAGGTTAACGTAGGAAAATAGATATGGGCGTGACTGAAACGAAGTTTTTAAATTATATAGTGAACTTGAAAATATTTTATAAGGGAAGAGAGACGGAGGAGAAGTTTGGTGCGATAGCGTCCGCCTTTGTCTCCGGATTTCTACCGTGAATATATGGGAACAACAGCGGCCGGAAGTCGAAACATTCACTTCACTGGAGTCACGCTAATTCCAAAATAAAAAAAGAAGGAGCCATTGTCGAAAACAATGGCTCCTTCTTTATGAAGTGAAATTACTATTTTGATGAACTTGATGGAACATCAGTATCAGTCGGGTTTTCATCATTTAAGAGCAACGAATTGGGATAATTTTTAAGAAATTCTGCTTCATCTACTTTTAAAAAAAATTCGCCTTCAAAAATTAGTTGATTCGTATTAGGCCCGATTTGATCTAAATTTCTTGCTATCTCCGATTCCTTAAAGATACTTTGTTCATCTGCTCGCACGAACATGCCATGAGGTGTATATAGTTGACTATAATACCCTTTTGCGATTTTTGATTCTACGGATACTACGTTTTTTACTGATTCTTCGGATTCTACGGATTTCACGTTATTTGTTGAAAAATTAGTGTTAACAGGATTCTCAACTGTCTTATTTACGGTTTCCATTTCTGGATAGGTGTCTGCTTTTGAATTGGATATTAATGCCACTCCTGAAATTATAGTCACTGCAAAGGCTATTAAAAATATTTTTTTAAACATATTATCCCCACCCTTCTATACCAACAATTTTTTCCTACTTTACAACATTATATTCACTAAAAAGGTAAGGGTCTATTTGGCTTTGCAGTACAACTGGTTTCCGAAAGGACAACAACGCAAAATCCCGACTCATGGCGAGCATAAAGGAGCCAAACTGTTTGCTGCCATTCGACTACGAGACGGGTCATAAATCAATAACACAAAGAAAGCAGCCGATCAACTTGATGGGCTGTTCAACTAACGAGCAGAATACTTACATTACTCTTCAATACAACTTTTCTTTGCAAACTGCGTCTTAAATTCAAGCAACTATTGGCTAGATTATACAGTGATTAGAGAGGAATGGTCAGAATGAAGAAATACCTTGCTGGATTATTAATTATTTTTGTCCTATGTTTGGGCTTACCAGGACAGGCTTACATGGAGGCGTCTAACCAACAGCCTTTGGCTTTTGAGGATCTCAATCTAGAACAAGCGATTAAGTCATTATTGAATAAAAACGACGATGAATCCCTAACAAAAGAGGATTTAGAGTCACTGACCGACGTTCCTTTATCGGGTAAAGGAATTAAGAGTTTGCAGGGTTTGGAGTATGCAGTCAATATGACGAAGCTCTCTTTAAGCAGAAATCAAATTGAGGATATTTCACCTCTATCCGATGCTGTGAATTTGACGACTTTGGATTTGAGTGGCAATCAAATTGAGGATATTAAGCCCCTTGGGAAGTTAACGAAGTTGACAGATTTATCGGTATCTAGGAACCAATTCAATGATCTTTCAGCGCTAGCGGGACTAGTTAATCTGAATACGTTGTCCATAAGTTCTAACAAGATCACAGATCTAAAGCCGCTAGCAGGATTGGTTAATCTTTGGAGACTCGATGCTGCGAATAATAACATCAAAGATCTTACTCCGTTATCTAAATTAACTAACTTACTTTCTCTGGATTTATCATCTAACCAAATCTATGATTTGGAGCCGTTGAGAAATCTTCAAAGTTTGGCTTACCTCTATTTGAACAACAATAGAGTGTGGGATTTAGAGCCGATCCAACAACGTAGTTTTTTTCCGTATTATGATACGGGTGCATTCATTGAACCACTTGCGCTGCAAAATAACTATTTAGATTTAAGCAAGGGATCGAAAACATATAAATTATTTGTGAAACTGGCAGGAAATGAGTTGCCTAGCGGTCAGCGTAAGACACAGCGCTTGGTGATCGGCAGCACGACAGCTTATGTGGGAGAAAGTGCTTATCGTATTACCGCAGCGCCATTTATTCAGATGGGACGTACCTATGTGCCGATCCGTTTCATCTCCGAGAAGCTTGGGGCAACCGTGAATTGGAACCAGAGCACCAAAGAGGTAACGATTCAGAAGGATGGTAAAACGATTCGTTGGGCTGTAGGGAACAGGCAGGTAAAAGTAAACCAGCAAACGGTGATGCAAGATGCTCCTCTACTTCTGAAGAACGGCAGTGCGTTCGTTCCTGTTCGTTTTGTGGCGGAGCAGTTAAACACTTCCCTTGAATATATGGGAAGCAAGCATATGGTCGTGATTTTCAAAAATTAATCAGCATAATGGAATTACAGAATAATATTTGAAGATAAGGACTCAGTTATCATGCTTCGAAACAAGTATAGACCGTCATTAAACTAACGGGTAACATTAGTTCAAAAAGCATGGAGTAGACTGCACATTGGCAGGCTGCTCCTTTTTTTATAACATTCTGGACAATTTCCGGTATTCCCGGGGGGAAATGCCCTCATATTTGCGGAACATACGGCTGAAATAATGAATGTCCGGGTAACCGCTTTGTACACCCACAGCCTCAATGGAATGATCGGTTTCCCGCAGCAGCTTACGTGCCTCACTCAGGCGGATGGATTGAATGTATTCGTTGGGAGGCATGCCCGCAATCTGTTTGAACAATTTGGCCATGTGATCCACACTCAGGTTCAATTGTTTAGCGATGCCCGAATTGGTCCACGGGTCGGATGGGGCAACCTCTATACGTTTCATGAGTTCGAGCAGCTTCTCTCCGTGTACCGAATCATGGCGTGACGAACTTCGCCAGGATGAACGCAGCAGATGGGTCAATATTTGCAACATCAAGGCTTTGCATACCAGTTCATATCCCGGTGGACGCATCGTAAATTCATGTACCAATTGCTCCATAAGCTGCACGGCAGCTGGAGAAGGGGTATACACGGGGTTAATAGATAGCGGCGTCATACCCTCTGCGCAAGCTTCCACTGCGAATTTATGGTGCAGAACAGTCTCTTCATTAACAACCATATCTGCCTCGGTCTGAATGGTCAATTCGTTGAAGAAATCGAAATGAATGCCAATGAAACGTGCTTCCGGGCTCGAAACCACCTCATTCTGATGATAAACCCCGGCGGGTAGCAAGATTAGCTGACCCGCCTTCAAAATATGGTGTTTATCGTTCATATAAGTTGCAGCTTCACCTTGAGAGACGTACAGAAGTTCAAAATCATACAAACGCCGCTTTGCCAGCTTACCGGGAGGAAGACTCTGGAACTGAGCATAATGTACGTTGGGAGACCAGTCCTTGTAAGTGACGGTTCGTTGCAGAGGATATACCCCTTGTTGGAGAGACATAAATTCCATCTCCTTTTTCACTGAGATTGGCACAAACAGATTTAATTAAAACTGAACGGAATTGTGCAAATAATCTCTTTATCTCCTAAATAAATGATCAGATAATTTATTTATAATATATGTATTATCACATGTTCTTACGAGAGTGACAACATCACGGATTAAGCTAAAAAGGAGAGGATTAAGATGCGCTCTCTCCCTGTGGAACGGAGCCCGAGTTATTGCTGCGAACCACTTAGGTCAGCTGCACAGAGTGGATTTCCCTCGACTGCGGATTGGGAACGATGTGTTCCAGTGGAACTGGTGGACACGGTAACAGGCAGACCACCTCATCAATCCACAGAAGTCCGTTTTGGCTGGAGTCCCGAATACTTGCATATTCGGTTTGTATGCCAGGATGATTACGTTGTATCTGATTTCACGGAAAGGGATCAGCCATTGTATGAGCAGGATGTGGTTGAACTATTCATTGATGAACAGGGCGATGGCAGGAATTATATCGAACTGGAGGTCAGTCCGCACAACGTAATATTTGATGCACTCATTCACAATAACAGCGAAGGTTCCGAATTGAAGGCAGATGTAACCTGGCAGCTGGAGGGGTTGCAAACGGCTGTAGAAGTGGATCGTCAGGGCCATCGAGTGTATTTGATCCATATTCCAGCTAGTAACTTTAAGTCGCCCCTGACTAAAGGCGTATGCTGGAGGGTCAACGTTTATCGTATTGATGAGAATGTGCAGGGAGATCGGGAGTATCAGGCATGGCAGCCCACGGGGGCTGTAAACTTTCATTTGCCTGCCCGGTTTGGTCATTTTCAATTAGGATAGCGATGCGATGCTGAAGAACAGGTTTTCATATTTTGAAGGAGGGTACACGGATGAAAAAAGGGATTAACATATGGTCGTTTCCAGGAGACGCCTCTATTGCGGATTGTATTCAGACGGCGAAGCAAGCTGGCTTTGAGGGGATTGAACTTTCGCTTAATGGAGAAGGCGAGCTGAGTCTGTCTGCCACAGATCAGGAGGTTCGTGATATTCAGGGACGTCTCGAAGAGGCCGAACTCGAAATCGCGGGACTTGCAACCGGATTGTACTGGGATTACCCGATGACGAGCGCTCGTCCAGAGATCCGTACGAAAGCACTGGATGTGTGTAAAAAACAGCTGGAGCTTGCCGCGGCATTTGGTGTGGATACCATTCTGGTCATTCCGGGTGCGGTGGGTGTGGACTTTATTCCAGACAGCGAAGTAACGGATTATGAAGTTGCCTATGAACGAGCGCAAGAAGCCCTTGCGTATCTGCTGCCGTATGCGGAAAGTGCTGGAGTATCGATTGGCATTGAGAACGTGTGGAACAAATTTCTGGTGTCACCGCTAGAGCTGCGTACCTTTATTGATTCCTTTAGCTCAGATTATATAGGTTCGTATTTCGATGTGGGCAATGTCGTACAGAATGGTTACCCGGAGCAGTGGGTTCGCATTCTGGGTCACCGGATCAAGAAAGTGCATTTCAAGGATTACCGTCGTCAAGCGGGAGGACTTCATGGATTTGTGGATTTGCTGGCTGGAGATGTGAATTATCCGGCGGTGATGCAGGCGTTACAGGCCATAGGTTACGACAACTACGTGACTGCCGAGATGATTCCGCCTTACACTCATCATTCGAAGCAGATCATATTCAATACATCCAAAGCGATAGATGCCATTCTTGGACGTTCTCAGGAGTAGGTACAGATAACAACGTTTATACGATATAAAATCTATTTTTATGGGAGGTAAAAACATGTTGAAAGTGGGATTGATCGGATTTGGGTTTATGGGACGTATGCATTTTGATAACTATGTACGCCTTGCCTCAGAAGGGGAACCCGTGGAATTGGTAGCCATCTGCGATCTTAGAATAGAGGAACTGAAGAACGGTAAAGCAGCCGGCAATATGGCGACAGAGCAAGAGGTATATGATCTCACACCTTATCGTTTGTACGACAACATCGACGCAATGCTGGAACAAGAAGAACTGGATATCATTGATATTACGCTGCCTACGCCACTGCATGCTGAACTAACGTGTTCCTTGCTGGAGAAAGGCTTGCATGTGCTGTGTGAGAAGCCGGTTGCGCGCCATTCGGCGGAAGGCTGGAAGATGGCACAGACGGCCAAAGAGACAGGAAAAACACTGATGATTGGTCAATGTTTACGCTTCTGGCCAGCCTATGCCTATCTGAAATCCGTAGTAGAAGATGGTCGTTATGGAGCGGTCAACGCAGGTTATTTCTTCAGGGGTTCAGGTTTGCCTCAAGAGTGGTTTTTGGATGGGGAGAAAAGCGGGGGCTGCATATTAGATATGCACATCCATGATGCGGATATTATTCACTGGGTGTTTGGCAAACCGGATCAAGTATCCACGCTGGCTCGCAACGTCATTCCGGGAAGTGGCTATGATACCGTCTCCACCAATTATGTATACCCTGATGGAAAAGTGCTGAATGCCCAAGCCGACTGGACGCTGGGGGGAGACTACGGTTTCTCGATGACGTATCGGGTTAACTTGGAGCAGGGCAATCTGGTCTTTGAGAATGGTGAGCTGAAAGTAAATCCGAACGATGCTCCCGGTTTCGTCGCTGAGCTGTCACCCGACTCGGGATATTATCACCAACTCAAATATTTTATCCAGTCTGTTCAAGCAGGTGCGCCTGTATCTGTATGTACACCGGAGAGTGCAACAGGCACGCTTGAGTTAATTGAAGCGGAGATGCGCTCGGCGGATGAGCGTGGGGCATTGGTTTCATTATAATAGAAAGAGCAGAACCTGTGATGCAGGTTCTGCTCTTTGCATTTCTGAAATATTACGACTTAGGGTAATGATTATACTCCTTCAATTAGAGTAGTTACTCCGCATTATCCAACAACTCGCCAGTTATTCGCCTGCTTCACTGTAAGTGGTTGATGTCTGCGAATATAATCCTCGACCAGTGCTGCCATATCCGTGGCACCTTCGTGAAGTACCTTTTTGCCTGTATACATCGCATAATCACCGCCACCTGCCGCGCGATAACTGTTCATCACGACAGAATACGTCGCGTCCATCGCAACAGGTATGCCCTCACGTTCCAGCTTCACCACACGACTTCCCACAGGTTTGGAGATATCCAGCTCATATTCGACGCCCGCCCACATGTCGTAATTATAATGCTGTGGTTTCGGCTGCATATAAGCAGGATTAACGACTACTTTGCCTGATACCTCCACTTCAAAGTAACGCGCCGTTTGCTCTAATGCATCCCGAATATCCTGACCACGAAGCTCCAGCACCGTTAGTGTATTGGGATAGATAAAGTTAGACAACACATCCCGGACGGTAATGAGGGAACCGAACCCACGGGCTTCTTCGCTAAGTAATGCGGTATTGGAGATTTGAGTTCCCGTTGCTTCCATCTGCACCTGATGTACAAAAGCAATGAAGGGATGCGCCGCGAGCCGCAAGGCGGCAGGATCGGTGATGGATAAATCTCCGGCCACCTCGCCAATCGGCTGGTCCAGCCATGCCTGTGCTTTTGCTTCTAACTCGTCCGTCAGTTTCATAACAGCCGCATCGGGCTGTACATCACTATTTTCATCCAAGAGCAACAAGCGAGCCTGTTTGCCTGCAATCTGCCACTTTCCATTCGATAACCGGTCCAACTCAATGGATACATGACCCGCACCGTTCCCACTAAATCCAGGCTGAACCACGGTCACACCATGTATTTCAGCGGTAAGTTGACGGTGTTGATGTCCGGTAAGAAGAACGTCAATTCCTTCAATGTCACGGCAGATGGCGTACGCCTGATTTTCCCCGGTTAACCGCTCAGCAGGTTCACCTGTCTCCAGATCACTTTCAAAACCACCGTGATAACTGACGACGAGCACATCCGGCTGTTCATGTTCACGAATATAACCAACCCACGCACGAATAGTCTCCAAAGCGTCAAGGAACTGTAAACCTTCTATATTTTTCGGATGCTCCCAATTCGGAATATAGTGTGTCGTTGCGCCCAGCAAAGCAATTTTAACACCCGAAGACAAGGTTTTGATCAGATAGGGAGGACCGAAGGCGGGTATGCCTGCTCCAGTAAGTGCAGTGTCTGGTACCTCTTCGTCAGGCTTTCCTTCATTAACAATATTTGCAGATAGCCAAGGGAAATGGGAATCTTCAACGGCTTTACGCAGCAAGTCCTGACCGTAGTTGAATTCGTGATTGCCCATCACGGCTGCATCATACCCAAGTTCATTCAGAACATTAATGAAGGGATGCACTTCGTGATCTGAAACAAAGGACGCAGTATACGAGGCCAAAGGGGAGCCCTGCAACAGATCACCGTTATCCACGAGCAGCAGTTCGGGTGAACGCTCTCGTTCATGCCGGATCAGCGAAGCAAGCAAAGCAAGTCCGGCTGGGCGATATGCATTGGTGTTGTAATGTATGGGACGAATGGCCCCATGAAGGTCACTGGTTACCATGATGTCGAAGTTTGCAGTAGTTGTTATGGATGTCATTTTACAATCTCCTCTAAATATATAAGTTTAAACATATCAAATCACAGGTCATTCTAGCGGCAGTGTACAAGGGAATTCACCATTTCTACTTGTATTATCAACCGTAATGAGGCTATTCTAACAGATCAAAGCTGCTCTGACAGCCTGACAGGAAACTTTACAAAACTCCAAATTTCGTTTCACATCGCGCAAATAATTGACGACTATAGTAGACAAGTAATGAAAAATAGAAACTCTTTGGAGGGTGTTCGCTTGAAGAAGTCTGCTTTATTTTTACCATTGTTGATTTTGGTTCTGTTTCTAAGTGCTTGTGGGTCTAACAGTAGTACAACAGGTTCGGCTAACGGGGCTAATACGAGCTCGAATTCATCCAGTACTGACACGGCAGAGACAGACAAAGCCGCTGAAGGTTATGTGCCGACTGAGCTGACTGTACAATTCGTTCCATCACAAAATGCAGATACACTCGAAGCCAAAGCAAAACCGCTCGAGAAGCTGCTGGGTGACAAATTGGGTATCCCGGTGAAGGTCAGCGTATCCACAGACTACAACACAATTATTGAAGCAATGGCTTCCAATAAAGTGGACGTAGGTTTCCTGCCTCCGACGGCTTATGTACTTGCCAAAGAAAAAGGCGCAGCTGAAGTTATCCTTCAGGCACAACGTTTTGGTGTAAATGATGAGACTGGCGCTCCAACTGAGGAACTGGCAGATTCGTATAAATCCATGATTATTGTGAAAAAAGACTCGCCGATCCAATCCGTTGAGGATTTGAAAGGCAAAAAAATCGCTTACCAGAACGTAACTTCTTCCGCAGGTTATGTATGGCCGGCAGCCCTGTTGCTCGACAGAGGTCTTGATCCTTTGAAAGATGTACAACCAATCACGGTTAAAGGCCATGACCAAGGCGTATTGGCAGTACTGAACGGCGACGTTGATGCTGCAGCAATTTTCCAAGATGCTCGTAACACTGTAGCGAAAGACTACCCGACTGTATTTGAAGATACTCGTGTACTGGCGTTCACTGAGCCAATTCCTAACGATACAATCGCAGTACGTACAGACATGAATGCAGATTGGACAGCGAAGATCAAACAAGCGTTCATCGACATCGGTAAAGATCCACAAGGTCACGAAATTATCAAAGAAATCTACACACACGAAGGTTATGTAGAGTCTGATGACAGCAAGTTTGATATTGTTCGTCAATACAACGAAAAAGTAAAAACCGAGTAGTTTTCTATCAAAAGAAAGATCGTTAATGATCGCTTTGCATTGATTATCTTTTCATTGGATAACTTCATCGTATCAGCGGGCAGGCCAGTTCAGCGTGACATACGCTGCGCTGGCTTGTCCCATTACAGCGTGCCCCTGCGAAATACCATATTAATGAAAGAAGGATTACTGCCATGATTGAGCTTCACAATGTAACGAAAACATATGCTAACGGCACTAAGGGCCTGAATAATATTAATCTGAAATTTAAACAAGGAGAATTCATTGCCGTCGTTGGTTTGTCTGGTGCGGGAAAATCGACGCTTCTGCGTTCCATTAACCGACTTCATGATATCAGTGACGGTGAGATTTTGATTAATGGCAAGTCGATCACGAAAGCTCATGGCAAGTCACTTCGCATGATTCGCCGGGATATCGGCATGATCTTCCAGAGCTTCAATCTCGTGAAACGTTCCAGTGTGCTTCGTAACGTGCTTGCTGGACGCGTGGGATATCATTCCACGATGCGTACCATTCTGGGTCGTTTTCCAAAAGAAGATACAGAACTCGCATTTGGAGCACTGGAACGGGTAAATATCGCAGAAAAAGCCTATTCCCGTGCAGATCAGTTGTCCGGTGGGCAGCAGCAACGTGTGGCTATAGCCCGAGTACTTGCACAGGAAGCCAAAATCATTCTGGCAGACGAGCCTGTCGCTTCACTCGATCCACTAACAACGAAGCAGGTAATGGATGATCTGAAACGCATCAACCAGGATCTCGGTATTACAACGATCGTTAACCTTCACTTTATTGACCTAGCCAGAGAGTATGCGACCCGTATTGTTGGATTGCGTGCCGGCGAAGTGGTGTTTGATGGTCCGGTATCCGAAGCAACGGATGAGCGTTTTGCAGAAATTTATGGCAGACCTATTCTGGCAGACGAGCTGCTGGATAAACAGGCTGTACAGGAACAGCGGGGAGAAGTTCTGGTATGAAGCAACCCGTAAACGTATCGATAGATGGATCATTGCAGAATGAATCAGGAAAGGGAAAGCGTCCTGGCACAGGTTCAGGCTCGGCTGTCCACCGTCCCAAACCACCGGGGCGTACGAAACATCTGCTCACGCTAGTTATCATTCTACTGCTTTTGTGGGCAAGTGCGAGACAGACTGATGCCAGCTTCAGTGAGCTGTTTGAAGGTTTGCCCAACATGCTGGATTTGCTGCGTGAGATGTTCCCGCCACGGTGGAGTTACTTTGACAACATCGTTCAGGGCATGCTGGAGACGATCCGCATGGCTCTGATCGGTACAACGATCGGTGCGATCATCGCAATTCCGGTCTCGATTATCTGTGCAGGCAACTTAATGCCTAGCCGTTGGATCTACTATCCAGCCCGTTTTGTACTGAACCTGATCCGTACCGTGCCTGACCTGCTGCTTGCGGCGCTGTTCGTTGCTGTGTTTGGACTGGGACCGATTCCTGGTATATTGGCACTCGCCGTCTTCTCGGTGGGACTGATTGCCAAGCTGACCTACGAAACGCTGGAAACGATTGATCAGGGACCGCTTGAAGCGATGACGGCTGTCGGCATGAACCGGATTCAACTGATTGTTTATGGCGTGGTGCCGCAACTGGCCGCCCAGTTTACTTCCTATGTACTGTATGCATTTGAGATTAATGTACGTGCCGCTGCGATTCTCGGATTGGTTGGAGCTGGGGGTATCGGACTGTATTATGAAGCAACACTTGGATTCCTGGAATATGACAAAACGAGTGTAATCATTCTGTTTACCCTTGTCATTGTTCTGATCATTGATTATGTAAGTACTAAGCTGCGGGAGAAATTGTTATGATGAAAAATGAAACAAGCGTAATCCGGCGCAAACCACGGAAGAACCCGCTTCGCTGGGTCATTGTAATCTTGCTTATACTTGTGTACGCTTGGGCACTTACCGGTGTACCGTTTACCGGATTGAAGGAAACGGCTGGTCAGATCATGAAGGCAATTGTCGCCGGGATTTTCTCCCCGGATTGGGACTTTGTTTATCTGCCTGAGGGTGAGGATTTGCTGCGAGGATTGCTGGATACGCTGGCGATCTCAGTGCTGGGTACCGTTATTTCCGCTGTACTGTGTATCCCGTTTGCATTCTGGTCTGCCCGAAATATGAGCAGCTTCCGTCCTGTATCGGGTACGGGCAAAATGGTGCTCAGCTTTATCCGTACGTTCCCGGAGATTATTATGGCTTTGCTGTTTATCAAGGCAGTGGGCCCGGGTTCCTTCGCGGGTGTACTCGCCCTTGGACTTCATTCCATCGGGATGCTTGGTAAACTGTTCGCTGATGAAGTGGAAAATATTGATTATGGTCCTTCTGAAGCGTTGCTCGCTTCCGGGGCGACTCGTATGCAGCAGCTGTGGTTTGCTGTACTGCCACAGGTTTTGCCTGGATTCCTTAACTACACGTTGTATCGGTTCGAGATTAATGTGCGTTCCGCAACCATTCTGGGGGTTATCGGGGCAGGGGGGATTGGTACACCGTTGATCTTTGCACTTAGTACGCGGAACTGGCCGCGAGTAGGGATTATCTTGCTGGGGATTATCGTGATGATCACGATCATTGATCTGATCTCTGGATACATTCGCAAGAAGCTGGTGTAGAGAAGTAAAGGTAAGATTGTTTGCTAATAAAGATGAATAAAATAAAGAACATGATGGATATGTTTCAATCCATTATTGATCTATCGGAAGAGCAGCCCATGCAATAGCAGGTGCTGCTTTTTGTATTTTATAGGAAGTTAATATCAGCAAAATGTTACCTATAACGAGAACAAAAGGTTCAATGGTTAGTAGGAATGAAGACCAAACTATTGTCATTGAGTGGACAGATATGAATGGTAACAACTTTGAAGAGAAACTGATCTTAAGAGAAAAATAACAGAAAAAAACCGAAGCGAGTGCCTGGAGTCCCGGCAAACTTGCTTCGGTTTTTCAATGCTTGGTTAAACGTTAGGCATTCCTTAGTGAGACTTAGCTTGCTGCTGGCAGAGATACAGCGGATTTCGTTACTTGTACCGTAATCGTTTCAGTGCTTGTCACACCCGCTGCATTGATCAGCTCGGCACGATACGTGTACGTTCCATTCGCGTGACCGAATACATCTGTCACAGCGCTTTGTGCATTAGGTGTTACTGCGTTCAGTGCTTTGGTATCGATCAGTTGACCATTCTCATAGAGACGGTACTCTGTTGCATTTGTTCCCCACCACAGATTCATCGTCACTTTGTAGTTGCCGTCCCCATCCCAATTGTCTTGGGAGAGAACTGCTTTGCCAGGGGCAGCATTCGCAACTTGTACTGTGAGTACTTCACTGCGAGTTGTACCCTTGGAGTTCGTCAGCTCAGCTACATAGGTATAAGTACCGTTAGCTTTGCCATTGATCGTTGTTTGGGCCGTTTGCGCCGCTGGTGTAGAGTCTGTCAGTTTTTGTGTGTCAATCAGAACGCCATCTTCATACAGCTTATAGCTTGTGCCATTGTCACCCCACCAGAGGTTCATCGTAACCGTATAAGATCCTTCGGACAGACCGTTGCTGTAACCATTGTTGGATGTAAGCGCCGGCTTACCTGGTGCGCCAACAGCTGGCGTCGAAGGTCCTTCTTCGCCGCCTTCTTCAACTGCTACGAAATCGTTCAAGCTTCTAGGCTTCAGTTGAAATACATCTTTGAAAATAGCGGCAACACCTGTCACGCTGATTTTATCGCCTGCTGCATAAGGGAAGGTCGTTTGCGTTACACCTGTGCGTGTATCCACACGTACATGCGTGCTTGTTCCGTCCGCTGCAACCGCATCGAATTCAAACGAACCTACCGGTGTTGCACTGATGATGTTCTCAATAGTTACTTCTTTCAATTGAACGAGTTGACCTTGGTTTGCAGCCGTAACTGCTGGCACTTCAAGGGCAGCAGGGATGGAGGCTGTACCCGTTTTCTCGATCGCTACGATATCTGTAAGCTCAAATTCACTGTTGTACAGCGCCGTTGCTGCGGTTACTTTAACCACATCTCCAGCGTGGAAGCCGCCAGTGCTTTGGAAAACATAAAGGCCGCCGGTTGTGTCTTGAAGATAGAAGGATTGTCCACCAAAAGCGCCTGGCTCTGTAGTAACTACACCCTCAACCGTAACTGTTGAACCAGCTGCTTTGGTGCGTGCATCAGCAATGCTGATTGTTGCCGGGATTGGTCCTTCTTCTTCCGGAAGCTGCTCAGCCGGAACATTGCCGACGGTAACTGCAGTCGTGATCAGGTTGCTGCCGTTCAGACGCAGACGCAGACTGGCAGCGCCCGTTGTACCTGATTTAATGCGGACATTCAGGTCCTTGATTGCGCGACCTTTGCTGTCGGAAGTTACGCTAAAGTTGGAGCTGTAACCATACGAAGTCGGCCATGTACCACCTTCATTCTGAATCATGGCGACCTGTGTTCCGCCAGTCAGGTAAATCCCTGCACTGTAACCGGAAACGGTTGTGTTCGCAGGCATGTTCTCTACAACCACACGGATCTGGAAATCCTCCGCATTAGGAAGGGTGTCCTGCTTCACGAAGCTGTAGGAAGCGTTCGCGCTTGAAGCTGGTCCACCATAAGAACCTGCTTTGAATGTGGAACGATCATACCACTTGTATCCTGCAGCTGGTGCGGCCCAAGGTTCAGCCTGTGGTTCTGTGGAAGCAGCAGGTTGTTCGAACGGAAGCAATGCTGTTGCATTATCCAGTTGAAGTCCGCTCACTTGAGTCAAGCTAGTGTAACTTTCTTGATTAGCAAGCCAGTTAACGGTATTGACGAGCAATTTGCCATCATCAACTTCTTTGAAGCCGTCATACGTTGTTTTGCGAGCGCCAGTCTCTTCGCGCAGATATTTCGGTGAAGCATCTTCAACCGGAGAGGAATCCCCGATAAACGCTGCTTTACCTGCACCCAACTTGGATACGGCTACGTAAGGACCTTCTTCAACTCCACCACCGTTGTATACGCCCTGGTCAACAGCGTTTGGCCAAGCTGCATTCGTTTTCGGCAGGTATACAATACCTTTAGCCTTTGTTGGATCGGTGATCGCAAGAGTTGACCCTGCGTGCATGGCTACAGCGGATACACCTTCCGTAATACCAAATGCCTGTCCAGCAGGCACAATGTTAGTAGCGTTAATATCGCCTAATGCGTTGTAACGGAAGCGTACGCCGAAATTATCGGACAGCCAGTCCGTGCTGGTTACATTTTGCATAGCCTCAGAGTTACGTTCCTCTGTGCTCATACCTTTGGCTGGATCTTCGAATGCGCCACGACGATAGCCGTTAATCGCTTCAGAACCGTCCCAGCGGTTTTTGTTACGGTCAGCATTGTAGTGATCTCCAATGAAGAAGATGCTGCCGCCTTTTTCTACATACTCTTTCAAGGCTGCCTGTTCTGTCGTTTTGAAGGGAACATTGGGTTCAGCAATGACAAACACGTTATATTCTTTCAGATCGTCATAGGTAAAAGGAGTCGTCTTGCGCAGTTCCTTTACATAATATCCATCATTCGCGAGTGCATTGCCGAAGTCCGAGAAGCCTCCGTCAATGACCCAGTCAGCCGCTCCGGCTGTCTGTGCATGAGTATTGTCGAACAATACTTTCTTGCCTGCATTTCCATTAACAACCTTTGCCTGAATGAACGGTGCAGGGTCTGTTGCCCATTCGGCCTGAACCGTTGCGTCTCCATTCCACAATCCAATCTGAAGCGGCAATGCCATGGATAATGCCAGGAGTGATTTTACCCATACTCCTCGCATACGTGTCAATTTACCCAACCAAATCCCTCCCAAATATTAGTTAAAACATGAGTTCGTCCATATTCTAACACACCAAAATCTCACATAGTCATAACAATTTGTAAAAACGAACTCGACTTTTGTAAAAATAAGTCCTTTGTCATGCTCGATAGAGTAAATTTTGATACTTTCTAACATCAGATGTTGATTTCACGTCATTTCTGCTCATGAAAAAAGCCATCTCTTATGAGATGACTTTGGCCCGAATGCGATTGACGGCATGGAATACCGAGGATTTGATCATGCCTTCACTACGGTTAACGAGCTGTGCGGTTTCCTTGATGGTGTACCCGTGAATCACGCGTAATTCAAGAATTTTGCGATGCTCCGTATTATTAATGATCGACACAAGGTCGTTAACACCTTCAGAGATCTCCAATTCGGATGTATCACAGTGATACGTCTGCATCTCCAACTTGCTGTCCCGCTTCAGTGTACGGGTTCGCTTGCGGAATGTATCCATGGCGAGGTTACGGGCAATTCTTTTGAGGTAGTAGAGAAGCCGTTCTTCCGGAATATCTGCCGATACATTCATCATTCGAATGAAGCACTCCTGCGTGAGATCCTCTGCATCCTGTTGATTTTTGACGATCTGAGATAGATACCGTGTCACTTCTGATTTATAGTTTATATAAGCATCATGAATGGTTGTTTTGTTCACGTGATGTTTTCCCCTTTGGATACCGTTCTGGCTTTGTCCGGTCTGGTTTGTTCTCTGTGTTCCAAGTATATCGGGATGATGTTTCCAAAGACGCCAGACTTGTATCCGAGTTGTAACATTTCCGGTGAACCTCTGTTCAATCCTGGAGCAGAGATACAAAATATAAGGCAGATGAAATTCATAGAGCAGGGAGATTAAGATTCATCATGAGACCGAAACAGATTTTGATTATTGAAGACGAAGAGTCCATTCGCGACATCCTGTCCTATTCTTTGCGCAAGGAAGGATTTGAGATGACTGAAGCAGCAACAGGCAGAGAGGGCTTAGATCTGCTCAGAGAGTCCAGACCAGACTTGATTCTGCTCGACCTGATGCTGCCTGATATGAGCGGGTTCGATGTATGCAGACAACTTTCTGTGAATTCGAAGATTCCCGTAATTATGATTACGGCGAAGTCCGATATGCTGGACAAGGTGCTCGGCATGGAGCTGGGGGCGGACGATTATATTACCAAGCCATTCGACATTCGTGAGGTAGTTGTGCGCATTCGGGCCATTTTCCGCCGGATTGATCTAATCAGCGAGACGCTGGAGAATCAGTCTTATGAAGTGGTACGGCTTGGCAGACATATTGAGATACGCAAGGATGAGCGTGAAGTCTGGAAAGATGGGGAACGCGCCGGACTGACCAATAAGGAGTATGATCTGCTCTTATATTTGGTCAACCATCACCGCAAAGTACATACAAGGTCCGAGTTGCTTGATAAAGTGTGGGGATTCGATTTTCCCGGAGATACCCGGACGGTAGACATTCATATTCAGCGCATCCGCAAGAAGCTGGATAGTGGGGAGCAGGGGATTTCACTTATCGAGACGGTCTTCGGCGTAGGATACAAACTGAATATTCAGGTGCATACATGAAGTGGACGATCCAGTTCAAAATGGTCGTTCTTTTCTCGGTCATCGTATTTATCGGTTTTTCGGCCTTGCTCATTATTTCGAATAAAGTGGGTGAGGAGAACATGTACAGGGAAGTGCAGGAGGACATGGTGCAATCCAAAAAAAACCTGGATATCGCGCTCAATCAATACTTCCTGATTCATAACAAACGGATTAGTGAGGACTCCCTGGGAACAGGGAATCGGGACCTCGCAGAACAGATCGGCTCCGCAGTAGGCGGCAAGGTCATGGTCTATCGATCTGATGGCACTCCGTTTAGCACCGTGGGTGCGGAGGCGAAGCTGGCTGCTGCTCAAACCTCTGATCTACAGGCTGCCATGAAATCAAAGATCGCCTATACAACCGTGGTGGACAAAGGCAGAGTAACAGGGAATTTGTCCTTCCCTGTGCTGTCGGAGGGGAGCATCCTTGGCATTATCCAGCTGGAAAGGGATTATACAGATCTGTTCAAACGGCATCTGCGATTTCAGAACACCATCAAGGGCTTTGCAGCCGTCATTTTTGTGTTTGTTTTCATTGGATCTGTCTTTATTTCACGCCAGATTACGAAGCCGATTCGTGTGCTGACAAAACGTTCAGCCGAAGTTGCACAAGGCAGCCTGAATGCAGACATCCACATCTCTACGAAAGATGAGATTGGAGAGCTGGCTTCCAGCTTTACGGTCATGATTGCTCGGGTAAAGGAGCAGATAGACGTGATTGAAAGAGAACGGGATGAGGTCAAGCATTTACAGGCACGTAACAAGGTTTTTTTTGACAATGTGACGCATGAATTAAAGACACCGCTGACCACGATACTGGGGTATGCCCAGATTTTGCGGGATAATGGATTTACAGATCAAGCGTTCTTCGATAAAGGTTTGAAATATATTATCAATGAGAGCCAACGCCTCAACGTGATGGTTGCGGATATCCTTGAAGTGACCGTATCATCTACACCGATTCAGACCTTCCGTTTTGAGCGGGTGAATGTATCGAATATTATTCGGGAAGCCTGCGAAGACATGTCCATCAAGGCGGGCAAGTACAATATTGGCATTCGCTATGAACTGGAAGAAATGCTGTATGTTCAGGGAGACTGGAATAAGCTCAAGGAAGTTTTTTTGAATGTGCTGGATAACTCGGTCAAATACGGGAATGTGAATTCCATCATTCAGGTCCAATCATTTCGGCTGGGGGATTCAGTAGCTATACTGATTCGTGATGAAGGAGAAGGCATTCCGGAGGAAGCGCTGAAGCATGTATTTGAACCCTTTTATCGGGATAATGGAATGAACAGGACAGAGAAGGGAAGCGCTGGGCTGGGCTTGTCAATTGTGAAAAACACGGTGGAGCAGCATGGGGGAACGGTGGAAATGAAGAGTATATTAAATAAGGGAACACAGGTGAATATCAGTCTGCCTGGAGAATCGGACGTATGAAGAAACGAGGATTTTGGAGCAGATATCGCGATATGCTTATGTTATCCGGTTTGCTGATTGTATTTGTTGGAGGTATCTTTGGCATTGGTAGCCTGTTCAGCATTGGACATGGGAAGCCCAGAACCGTCATTCTGCCGGATAAACAGTTCAACAGCCGTCTCACCCCGCCGCCAAGCAGCACCATTC
The DNA here is from genome assembly GCF_010747435.1 of Paenibacillus sp. ALJ109b. Taxonomy (NCBI): domain Bacteria; kingdom Bacillati; phylum Bacillota; class Bacilli; order Caryophanales; family Paenibacillaceae; genus Paenibacillus; species Paenibacillus sp. ALJ109b. The sequence continues at coordinate 32,755 of NZ_JAAIFP010000017.1, read as the reverse complement.
AGATTGAGTCGGCTACCAAGCTGCCCAATGACTTTGCCATTTATGATTTTGAAGTAGCAGATCCCAACACGGTCATATTGAATCGGCCGGATCGTTCCTATACCGGGATCAAGCTGTCACAGCTGCATATGGATGATAATCTCTTGAAGGACATCGCCACAAATACAGAGTATGGCATTACTCTGAGTCCGGATCAGAGCAAGATGATTTATTCCCAATACCGATCGACTCAGGCGCAGAAGACAACCTATGAATATGACTTGAAAACTGGAGAACATCACAAGCTGAAGAATGACAACTCCTATTCACGCGTCTTTGTAGGTAATGAATCCTACATCGGATATGATGACCTGGTGTTCAACATGGTGGATCTGAGTACAGGAAAGAAACACGAATTGTACAGTTATGATGAGTTAGTTGCCAAGGTTGCACAGGTGAGTAACATTTCAAGTCCGGATGATACGCTGATTATGCTGGATTCATATGAGATTAGCCGGGATTTATCACGGGTGTATGTGCTGGTTAAACTGAAAGAAAATTACGCCGTCTATAGCTTCTCTCTGAACGACAAAAATGATATCACCGCATACACCCCTGCCCAGGATATACAGCAGTTTAAGGTATTGAAGAATGGGGACATGCTGATTCAGGGCATGATCAACAACGAACAGGGATTGTATAGATATCGAGAGGATACCAAGAAGTTTGAGCTGCTGGTCAAAGGGCCCATCTGGAGCTTCGATCTGGATGAGGAGGAGTCCCGCATTGCCTATTTTTTGACACTCGAAGGACAGAAGAACGAGGTGCACATTGCCTATCTGAATGACCGCAAGCTGGGGTCCGATACAGTTATCTACCGAAATATCGATTACTTTATCAAGTTGAAATGGAATGACAGCAATCTCTTTGTTGTCGGGAGCTCTATGGAAAAAAGCGAGTTATATCGGTTTAGCTTCCGAGCTTGGTAAAGATGTGAATATGAAAGCTCAGAAATTAGGCCCTATGGAATCAAGTCGCTATGTTAAGGACTGAACCCATAGGGCCTTTTTGTGATTTGAACATTTTGCATAAATCCAAAGAAGGCCTTTCAATCCAATGCGCTAAAGGCTGATTTTACAAATTGGATACAAGTCCAGATTGGACCGATACATCTGATGGCTATAATTACCTCTATTACATCGATGAGAGGAAGCCGGATTCATGCTGCGAGTAGAACAGGTGTCACACACATTCCGCAATGCACAAGGGACTGTTCCCGTATTGCAGGACATTAACATATCCGTGGGTAAGGGTGAGATGGTTGCACTGCTGGGAAGCTCCGGTTCAGGCAAATCGACGTTATTGCATCTAATGGCAGGTCTGATGAAGCCGGACACAGGCAAGATCCTTATAGCAGATCAGGATATTGTGCGTATGAGTGAGAACCGACTGGCGGAATTCCGCCGAACACATATTGGCTTTATTTTTCAGGCGTATGAGCTGCTGGCGAACCTGACGATTCGGGAAAATGTGGAGCTGCCGCTCGTGTTTCAGGGCATTCGCCCATCACGGCGTAGGCAAAAGGCGATGCACCTGCTGGAACAGGTTGGCCTTGTCGGCAAGTCCGAATTATTCCCTTCCCAGCTATCGGGAGGGCAGCAGCAGCGCGTCAGCATTGCGCGTTCACTGATTACGGAGCCGTCCGTCATATTCGCGGACGAGCCTACCGGGAACCTGGATACGCGAACGGAGGAAGAGATCATTTCCATTTTGCAACAGCTGAATCGGGAGATGCATACAACATTTGTTATTGTCACGCATGAGGCTGAAGTGGCGGAGCAGATGCAGGTTGTCATTACATTGCAGGACGGATGCTTGGTGGAGAGTGGCCAGTCCAAGGCAGTAGAGCAAGGAGAGCGGTTGTGAGAGTTCTGGATGTGTTGCGAATGTCATGGGGACAGATTGTGCGCAGGAAGGTCGTAACTCTACTGTGCATGATTGGCCTGTCCATCGGTTGTGCAGCTATGATTATTGCATTAAGCGTGGGGCAGTCGGTACAGGTCTATGGTGAGAAAACGTTAAATGAGAATTACAAAATGGATGAGATTACGGTATCTCCCAATGAGGGAATCGGTTCGAGCGGAAGCAATGGGCAGACGTCCACCTTCGAACGCGGAGCACTGACGGCTCGAAAAATCGATATTATTGCCAGCCTTCCACATGTTGTCGCCGTTGCTCCGATGCTGAAGCTGGATATGCTGGAGATGGCTACATTGGATGGCAAAAGCTCCAATGTGGAAGTCATCGGGACAGAGCTTGGATCATTGAGCCGTTTCGGCTACCGTTTTGACAAAGGCGGGGCATCGGGGATTAGCGGAGCCGCTATTGTGAATTACGGTGCAACCTTCGGACTTGTGGACGCCGAGGTGATCCGCGAACTGAACAACAAGCTCATGGAGGATTCGTTTAATGACGAGTTTATACAGCAGTATATGGCGTTGATGGCTACCCAAACCGAGCTGTTTCAGGCACAGTTTAACCTGAAATATCAGGACATGAATGATTCGTCCAAAGCCAAAACAAGTTCGCCTTTGCGAGTGACGGGTGTGCTGAAAGTACTTGGCGGCATGAGTGAGAACAATGCGATGTATGACAAAAAAGTCTATGTTTCCCTCGAAACCGCCCGGATGCTCGCGGAACAGTTCCAGAGCAGTCAGGCACAGGCCGCGGCAGCAGGACGGTTGAACTCGGCGCTCGTGAAGGTAGAGGACAAAAAGTATGTGGCACAGGTGCAGGAGCAGATTCAGAAGCTGACATTGATGACAGACAGCAATCTGTATCAGGAGCAGGCGATGAAGGAACAGCTTGGCATGTACCAGAAGGCCGCTATGGGTATAGGGATATTCGTCATGTTGCTGGCTTCGCTGTCCATTATTGTTGCGATGATCATGTCCACGCATCAGCGCCGCAAACAGATTGGCGTCATGAAGGTGCTGGGAGCCAATCTGTGGCAGATCAGGCAGATGTTCATTACTGAAGCTGCTGTACTTGGAGTGTTGGGTGGCATTGTTGGTGTCTTCATCGCTTACGGAGCCATTCAGGGGGTAAATGGACTACTCCAAGGACAAATCTCAATGGAGGCAAGCACACCTCTCCAAGTGGTTATTGAGACGTCGGCCCTGCCTGCTGGTATAGCGTTTGCGGTGTTCACCGGAGTACTCTCGGGAATCTATCCGGCGATTAGCGCCTCGCGTACAAATGCGTTGCAGGTAATTAAATCGGCATAAATAAAGCAGAGATACAGGGGAAGCACAGTTTAGGGACTGAACAGACAGAATCAACAGACAGATTCAATGAAGGGACATACGGCAATGAAGAACTCGGCAATAAGCAAATGGTTAAAGAGAATCATCATGATCGGACTGCTCGCAGGCGCTGGATACTTCCTGTACCAGCAATATAAACCGGTACCCGAAGCGCCCATCGAGGCCCCGCAGCCCATTACATTTGAAGTCACACAGGAGACGATCACGCAGGAAATTCAGGTCAAAGGCAAGTCGGCTTATGCCAAACAGACGGATGTGTACGCTCCTTTTGCCTCGAAAATAAAGCAGTGGAATGTGGAGAATGGGGAGCACATTCACAAGGGAGCCGTCATGTTCTCGCTTGATTCGAAAGCATTGCAGACGGAAGTGCAGCAGTTGGAGACCGATATTGAGAAATCGAGGCTGGAAGCTCAATTGAATGAGATTGGTCTTACTCAGGGAGAGGGCCCAGAGCAATTGGGGGTTACCGAAGAAGAACGGAAGAAAGCCTTCGCCGAGCGGGAAACAAAACGACTGACCAACGAAATGAACAAGGAATCCATCGCTGTAAAGGAGCAGGAGGTTCAGGCCAAGAAAGCGGTCATCGGTTTATCCACCGTGTACGCGCCGGTATCCGGTGTGTTTCTGATAAACGATACGGAGACTAAGACACGTATGGTGGGTGAAGGTCAGTATGTGGGTACCATTGTGGACACAGGCAAACTACAATTTGTGGCGACCATTAGCGAGCAGGAGCTATTCAAAATCCAAGCAGGTATGCCTGTAAGTGTACATATGACGGGAAACAAGGAGGTTCCGTTAACCGGAAAGGTCAGCAAAATCTCCAAGTTTGCCAAAAAGGGAACAGAGACAGATCTGAAGCAGCCGTCCCAATTCGATATTATCATTGATCTGAAGCCAAACGCCAAGCTGATCGGTGGATTAAGTCTGGAAGGCAAGATTGAAACGCTGCGCAAGGAGAAAGCGACGGTCGTTCCCACGCTGGCGGTCATGCGGGATCAGGATACGGCATATGTGATGCTGGATCAGGGCAACGGGCAATATGTACAGCAGACGATTCAAACAGGCATCGAGACAGATGACAAGACTGAAGTATTGAACGGCTTGAAACCAGGAGATATTGTAGTGCTTCCATAAAAAAAAGAGCTTGAGAATATGCTATGTCAATTAGCTCATTACGGGGGATAAGCCCGTGATGAGCCTTTTTTATGGCTTGGGGAGGCACATCTCAGAATTCCTGCTAGATTTATGGAATTAAATATAATAATTTTTAATAAATTCAATTTACAGTAATATTTACATGAGTTATAATCGATTCATAAGGAGGTGGACACGCGATGTGAGGTTTGTATCGAGGGTAAGCCTTTTTTTAAAACCTCTAAAAGTAAGCGCTTACTTCATTTAAGTCTGAGCAATGCCTTGAAAGCCGTTCACCAAAGATCACCCGCACACACCTACAGATGTTATTCCCCTTGCTTTGTCACTTAACCTCAGTGTAAGACACCATTTCTGTTTCTTGTTTCACACCTTATTGTGGTTGACCTAGCTTGACCCAACTGAACTACATTCATGGAGGTGAAGTCCCTACAGCTCATCCATACGTTCTCTACCGTGCATAGCATCTTGCCGACACAGAGGATCAGACATGAGTATATACCCAATCCAAGTACAGGAAAGGTGGAACCCTAATGACAAGATCGAAAACCTTATCGAAAGGCGGAAAGGTGCTTCGCAGAAGTGTAAAACAAATGCTGGCAGCAACGCTGCTCGCGGCGGGAATCTTCCCGGGCATGGCTCCAGGAGTGAGTCAGGCGGCTGAAGCGCATGTGGATAATCCGTTTGTCGGAGCTACAGCGTATTTAAACCAGGATTATTCCGCTCTCGTGGATACGTCCATTGCCCTCACCAGTGATGCGTCGTTAAAAGCCAAGATGGAAACGGTCAAATCCTATCCAACGGCAGTCTGGATCGACCGTATCGCAGCCATTAATGGTGGAACAGACAATGCCGGACGCAAAAGTGTGGAGCAGCATCTGGATGCTGCCTTGGCACAAAAGAAAGCAGGTACTCCCATTACCGCTTCATTCGTTATCTACAACTTGCCTGGGCGGGATTGTCATGCCCTTGCATCCAATGGTGAACTTCCACTAACACAGGCTGCCCTGCAGACGTATCGAAATGATTATATCAATGTAATCGCCGATATTTTTGCAAAGCCCAAGTATCAGGACATTCGCATCATCGCTATCATTGAGCCGGACAGTCTGCCCAATCTGGTAACTAATCTCAGTACACCAGCTTGTGCCCAGGCGAGTTCAACAGGCATCTATGAAGCTGGCGTGAAATACGCCTTGGAAAAGCTGCATGCCATTCCGAATGTGTACAACTATCTGGATATTGGTCACTCCGGCTGGCTTGGGTGGGATAACAACCGTACAGGTGCAATCTCGCTGTATACCAACGTTGTCCAAGGAACAGTAGCAGGTCTGAACAGCGCGGATGGCTTCATTACGAACACGGCGAACAGCACACCGCTGAATGAACCGAATCTGCCTAATCCGGATCTGAACATCGGCGGACAACCGATCAAGTCTTCCAAGTTTTACGAGTGGAATCCTTACTTTGACGAAACCGATTTCACTGCGGCACTGTATAGCGGATTTGTACAAGCTGGCTGGCCGGCCAGCACAGGCTTCCTTATTGATACCAGCCGAAATGGATGGGGCGGGGTGAACCGTCCAACGTCTGCCACAGGCAGTGATATTAACACGTATGTGAATTCCGGGCGTGTGGATAAGCGTGATCACCGGGGGAACTGGTGTAATAACAGTGGAGCAGGGATAGGTGAAGCACCTAAAGCAGCACCAGGACCAGCCCATCTGGATGCCTATGTATGGGTCAAACCTCCAGGTGAGTCTGATGGCTCCAGCTCGGAAATTCCGAACAACGAAGGAAAAGGTTTCGACCGGATGTGTGATCCAACGTTTACAACTCGTGATGGTGTGTTGACGGGTGCACTGCCTAATGCACCAGTGTCAGGTCACTGGTTCCATGACCAATTCGTCATGCTGGTGCAAAACTCATTCCCTGTTCTTCCTGCCAGCAATGGTGGAGGGGGTGGAACGACAGCTCCAGCAGCTCCGGCAACACTGTCTGCGACAGCAGGTAACGCACAGGTTTCCCTGAGCTGGACAGCCTCCACAGGTGCGACCAGTTATAACGTGAAACGGGCGTTGAGTGCATCGGGTCCATTCACTACGGTTGCTGCGGGCGTGACCGGCACATAGTATGCCAACACAGGTCTGATCAATGGAACAACCTACTATTATGTAGTTAGTGCCGTGAATGCTGCGGGTGAGAGTGTGAATTCGACAGTACAAAATGCTGTGCCAGTTGCAGGCGTAACCGCTCCTGCCGCACCAACAGCTCTGACAGCTACGGCAGGCAATGCGCAAATCAGCTTGTCCTGGGCGGCTTCTGCAGGAGCGACAGGTTATAACGTGAAGCGGGCGTTGAGTGCATCGGGTCCATTCACTACGGTTGCTGCGGGCGTGAGCGGCACATCCTACACGAATACAGGGCTGACCAATGGAATGACCTATCATTATGTGGTTAGTGCCGTGAACGCTGCCGGGGAAAGTGTCAATTCTGCTGCAGCTTCTGCAACACCACAAAGTGTAGTTGTTCCGACCAGTGACCTAGTTCTGCAATATCGTGCGGGAGATACCAACGCGGCAGATAACCAAATCAAACCGTATTTCAACATCAAAAACGTAGGTAACACGGCTGTAAACCTGAGTGATCTGAAAATCCGTTATTACTTTTCCAAAGAAGGTACCGCAGCGATGGACTCTGCAATTGACTGGGCTCAGGTCGGTGGTGATAACATCCAACGCACATTCACCGATTCCTATGTGGAGCTGAGCTTTACTTCTGGAGCAGGTGCGATCCAGGCAGGTGGACAATCCGGGGATATCCAGCTCCGCATGTACAAAACGGACTGGAGCAACTTTGATGAAACCAATGATTATTCCTACGATCCAACCAAATCATCCTATCAGGACTGGAACAAGGTGACCCTCTACAAAGGCGGAACCCTGGTCTGGGGCATTGAGCCTTAAAAGGAGCGAATACGAAACAGGGGCGTTTCCAAGTCATGTTCATGACTGGGGGGCGCCCCTGTTTTCAATTTTAACGAATGGAGTGCATCTTATTTCGTGTAATGGAGCTGGTGCAATGTTTTAACGAATCGTATACACGTTATTACCAGGTTTTCGCCCTGTGTTTACTCTGTTTCCGATGGTTTTTACCAGATAACGTACTGGAGTTCGTTAGTTTTTCTATTGCCCGCTAATCTTCGTAATAAGGTGTGCTCGTATCGTTAGAGACCTGAACAACACTGAATATTGATCGTTTTGGACGGATATTTGCCTATGTCACAGCAGGTGGGATGTCTATAATAATACCCGATGGGCAGGATGAAGCTGCTCTGATGGAGAGAGATTGGAAGGGGGACGGAGTCAAAGAAGTCTGTTCAGGAGAGTTATTCATTTATATTATTGTAAGCGCATTCAGTGAAATTTGAAGGATATGAACGTCTGTATGGATTGACGGATGTCGCCACGATCCAAGCACAGCCATAAGCATCACCCATTCTGTCTCAAGGAGAGTGAAGGTCGATGAAATCCAAAATAACAGCGCCGATACATAAGGGATCGGTTTCAGGTATGCACTCCAATCGCAGGAAGGTGCGTATGCCACTTGCAGCCAAAATGCTATCTTCGGCACTAAGCGTTGCTTTGCTCGTTGCGGGAACAGCGGGTGCGAGCGGAGCAGCAGCTCCCAGTGAGAACAGCGCGGCTGAGGCCAGCGTGCAGTCACATAAGGGAGGTAGTTCTTTGAAAGACATTCAGCTTGAGTATCTTGATCGCGGTCTGGTTGCGGCGTCTACTTCCGAGGGTGTTTTTCTCAGTTGGAGATTGCTTGGTGATGAGGCTACAGGGTATAGCGATAAAGGTCTGACAGGCACGGATTTCAACGTATATCGTGATGGCAAGAAGATTGCTACGGTCACCGACAGCACCAACTATGTTGATGCCTCAGGCAAATCGTCGTCCCGTTATGAAGTGGCAGCAGTAAGCAATAAGGGCAAGGAGAGCAAACGCAGTGCAGCTGTCAAACCTTGGGCGAACGGCTACGTCGATATTCCTTTGCAAAAACCGGCCGATGGTGTGACGCCAGTGGGAGAAGCCTACTCGTATTCTGCAAATGACATGAGTGTGGGTGATGTGGATGGGGACGGTCAGTATGAGTTTTTTGTAAAATGGGACCCTTCTAACTCCAAGGATGTCTCGCAAAAAGGCTACACCGGTAAAACTTACGTGGATTGTTACACGCTGGACGGACAATTGTTGTACCGGATCGATCTCGGGGTTAACATCCGTTCGGGTGCTCATTATACACAGATGCTCGTTTATGATTTTGACGGGGATGGCAAGGCTGAGCTGATGTTCAAGACCGCACCGGGAACCAAGATTATCAAATATAACAAAAAAGGAAAGGTCACTTCAGAGAAATACATCACCCTTCCGAAGCAGGATCGTAAGGCAGGATACTCCAACGAAGATGATTACCGTTTAAGTGCAGATGGTTACTATGATCATGTCGTGGATATGTTCAAGAACTGGCATAAACATGAAGAGGTCGTGAAGGGCAACTGGCCTGCTACGTTGGAGGAAGCTTTTGGGATTGAGAAAAAGTATAGTTATCCATTGTCTCAGAAGGATGCTGAGAGCTTGGCCGATTACTTCATCGATGTGTATGCACCAAGCCGCAGTGACAAGAATGAGCTGCGCAAGTTCGAAGGTTTTATCGTCGATGGACCTGAGTATGTAACGGTGTTCGAAGGAGAGTCGGGCAAAGAGCTGGAGACCATTCCTTATGAACCGGGACGGCAGGATGATGGGTTGATGTGGGGCGATTACGCAATGGCGCGTATTGAACCAGCGAACCGGGTAGATCGTTTCCTTGCAGGCGTGGCATATCTGGATGGAAAGAAACCGTCTGCAATCTTTGCACGAGGGTACTACACACGTTCAACCATGGTCGCCTACAACTGGGATGGCAAAAAGCTCAAGCGTGAATGGAAAGTGGATAGTGGCTGGACGCCGATGAAGAATCCGTTCAATGACGGTCCGCATGGAGTGGATGGTACAGATCCGGTGTATGGCTCAATTACAACGCAAGGCGCACATTATTTCAGTGTCGCTGATGTGGATGGAGACGGTAAACAGGAGATTGTGTATGGCTCGGCCACGATTGACCATGATGGCAGTGTGCTGTACAGCTCCAAGGACCTGATGCCTGCGGAGAGTGCTGCTCCGGGAACCATTGCACGTCTAGGCCATGGGGATGCACTTCATGTAGCGGATATTGATCCAGATCGTCCAGGACTGGAGATCTTCATGGTGCATGAGGGTGGTCCTTGGGCGCCATACGGATATTCCCTGCGGGATGCGAAGACTGGGAAAGTGATCTATGGCGGGTATACGGGCAAAGATACCGGACGTGGCATGATCGGTGATGTGGACCCGACTCGCCGCGGCTTGGAGATATGGGCTGTGGGACTGTGGACGGCCAGCGGTGAGAAAATAAGCGATAAAGCCCCTGGCACGAATATGAATATACGATGGGCCGCCGATATGACAACTCAGATCGTGGATGGTGCCATCGATGTTACACCTACGATTAAAGATTGGAATCGAGGTACGCTGCTGACCGCAACCGGAACGTTGACTAACAATTATACCAAAGGTACGCCATCTCTCGTTGCGGATATCTTCGGGGATTGGCGGGAAGAGATGCTGGTGAGAACTGAGGACAGCTCGGCGATCCGCATCTACCTGAGCACCGAGAAGACTGACCGTAAACTGTACACGCTGATGCACGATGCGATGTATCGTGTCGGTATTGCTGGACAGAACAGTGGATACAATCAGCCGTCCTATCCATCCTTCTACATGGCATCGGATATCGATTGGTCGAAGGTTACGCTACCGAAGTTCCAAACGCCCAAGTCGGGTAAGGGTGGAAATTGAGAAGTATAGGCGATAGGTATCCAAAAGTATTATTTTGTTATAGGAAGTCTTTGCTGTTGTATTAAAGTGAAGCTCTGGAGTAACCTCAGTGCGTTTAGCGTACGGGAGGTTACCCGGAGTTTTTTTTGATATGGCTAAACTGAAGCAACATACGGCATCATCATTTCAAATGTGCTACGGATGCAAAACCTTGAATGGTGTACTTCCCGTTTTCATGAATCAATGTGGTGATGGAGCATTCGGGAATCAGCTGACTTTGCATGGCGATAAAATCAGGATGCCAGACGTTAAGTTCATGCTCCGGGAATGTGTTTACCAGAAAATCCGTAATTAACCCGCCATGGGTAACGATAACGATATGGCCATCTGGTGGCTCTACATTCGTTAATTCCGTTAGGAAAGAGGCCAAACGTTCACCAGCCTGCTTAGAGGAATCACCCACGGGTGGGAGGTAGTCTGGATCACATGTGCATCGGTCCCACATCGCGATGAATTCGTCAAATGTTTGTTCAGGCAGGTCACCCCAGTTGGCGCGTTCACGCAGACGCGGGTCTTCCATCACTGTAACGTTTGTTTGGAGAGCAATATGTGCCGCAGTGTCGATCGCTCTTTGAAGTGGGCTTGCAATGATTTTGGTGACAGGTACGATAGCTAAACGAAGTGCTGTTGACTTAGCTTGTACAACTCCCTCGGATGTGATGGGAACATCACCGATGCGCTTTTCTTTTAATGAATGCCTCACCAAATAAAATGTAGTTTTCATAGTCTCACGACCTCCTTCTTGTAGATTGGATAAAAACAGATCGATTAGATTCATAACTAATTATATTATTATCTAATTTATGATCACAATGATTTTTCTTCTTCACGGGTGAAATACATCGCCTAGACTTGCTACAATGGAGAAAAGTGAGGATCGTTGCAGCAACGGAGGTGCAGGCATTGGAAGCAAAACATTGGACAGGCAGTCTGTTTCAGGAGAAACTGCGCATGGAGGATTATGGACCGCGTTTTTACGCGTATTATTACAAGCAATGGGACAACTACCAGATGTCCTATCACGATCATGATTCCACGGAGATCATGTACATTATTTCGGGAATGTGCCGGGTCGATGTACAGATGCAGGATGGCAGCTCCGAACAGGCAGTATTAAAAAAAGGGCAGTTCATTCTGCTGGACGCAGGGCTTCCACACCGTCTGCTGGTGGAGGATGGCGTCCCGTGCCGCATGCTCAATGTGGAATTTGGAGTTGCCCGTTCGGAGCCAGGGCATCCATCCATTCGCCAGCTTGCGCTGGAAGAGGAAGAAGTCCATGCTTTTCTATCCGATGCCTCGCCTTATCTGGTTTTGCCTGACCCCGAAGAGGTGTACCATATTATGAAAAGCCTGGTGCTGGAGCTGGATCAGCGTGGACTGATGGAGAAGGGACGGTCTTCTGCACCCATGCGGATCATCCCGCCGGAGGAACGCTCGCATCATCGCGAATCCCGTGATCTGAAGTCGCCTGAGCAAGGTACGCTGGTACGCACGTTGTTTATCCAACTGCTGGTGCGGGTCGCACGACTTCGCGGGGAAATTAACCGAAGTGCGCTGGATCAGACGGAGCTGTACGTAAAACGTACGATTGAATTCATGCATCACAATATGGATCGCAATATTCAAATGAAGGATATCGCGGCAGCGGTGAATCTGCATCCAGGCTATTTGCACCGTATTTTTCGCCAGCACACGCAGCGCACGCCTACCGATTATCTCACGATGCTCCGAATGGAAAAGGCGAAGATGCTGCTGCAGCAGACAGATATTCCAATCTCCGAAATTTCCGATTACGTGGGCGTGGGGAGCAGACAGTATTTTCATATGTTATTCAAGAAATATACAGGCCGAACTCCGGTTGAATTCCGTTCTTCGATGGAACGACATGTCAGTCATTATCCCGCTGAAGAATAAATCGTGCAGTTTATCTGGAAAGTACGGCACGGTTGATGCAAAAGTGAGGATTTTTGACAACCTCGCTTCGAAGAGGTCATGATTTTGATAACGCTTCCTTACAACCCGTTGCTACAATGATTTCATGAAGTGAGATCATTAACCGGGGCGAATATACTCGGATTACGGGAGGAACTGTGCATGTCGTTTAAAGTAGCATTTATCGGGGCGGGCAGTATCGGATTTACACGGGGGTTGCTGCGGGATTTGCTCGCGGTACCGGAATTCAACAATATTGAGATTGCGTTCTGTGATATCAATCAGCACAATCTGGACATGGTTACCGAGCTGTGTCAGCGCGATATCCGCGAGAATGGACTGAATATTCAGATTCAGCCGACAACGGACCGGAGAGAAGCGCTCAAGGACGCGAAGTATGTACTGTGTACAATCCGTGTGGGCGGGTTGGAAGCTTTTGCAACCGATGTGGATATTCCGCTCAAATATGGGGTAGATCAATGTGTCGGCGATACGTTGTGTGCAGGTGGGATTATGTATGGCCAGCGTGGAATTGCCGAGATGCTCGACATCTGTAAAGATATTCGTGAGCAAAGCGCACCGGATGTGCTGCTCCTCAATTATTCCAACCCGATGGCTATGCTGACATGGGCCTGCAACAAGTATGGCGGTGTTCGCACGATTGGACTATGTCACGGGGTACAGCATGGGCATCACCAGATTGCGGAAGCGTTTGGATTGAAAATGAATGAAGTGGATATCGTATGTGCCGGAATTAATCATCAGACCTGGTACATCAAGGCATCCCATGAAGGGAAAGACCTTACAGGTGATTTGCTCGAAGCCTTCGAGAAACATCCAGAGTATAGCCGCACCGAGAAAGTGCGGATTGATATGCTGCGCCGATTTGGTTATTACAGTACGGAATCGAATGGTCACCTTAGCGAATATGTGCCTTGGTACCGCAAACGTCCAGAGGAGATCAAGGATTGGATTGATCTGGACAGCTGGATTAATGGCGAGACAGGTGGATATTTGCGTGTGTGTACAGAGGGCAGAAATTGGTTTGAGACAGATTTCCCGAACTGGATGAAGGATGAACCGATGCAGTTTGCCCCGGAAAAACGAGGCGGAGAACATGGTTCCTACATTATAGAAGGATTGGAAACTGGGCGTGTATATCGTGGACACTTCAATACCGTCAATAACGGTGTGATCTCCAATCTGCCTGATGATGCGATTATCGAAGCACCGGGATATGTGGACCGTAATGGTATTTCGATGCCACATGTAGGCGACCTGCCACTCGGCCCGGCTGCCGTGTGTAATGTGAGCATTTCCGTTCAACGGCTTGCGGTTGAAGCTGCGGTACATGGTGACGATAAACTATTGCGTCAGGCGTTCATGATGGACCCACTCGTAGGTGCGGTATGTAATCCAAAAGAGATCTGGCAAATGGTTGACGAGATGCTGGTCGCCCAAGCCGAATGGTTGCCGCAATATGGTGATGCGATTGCCGCGGCAGAAGCAAGACTTGCTGCAGGCAACCTGATTCCTACGAAGGAATATGAAGGTGCTGCACGTCTCAAAGTGAAAACCGTTGAGGAGATGCAGCAGGATCGCGACGCCGCCAACAAAAATGCGGGTGAATCAGATAAAGGGAAAGATCGCGAGAAAGTGCAGCAATAGATAGAGGCAGGATGTACAACAACGAAATATAAACGGAATTTGAAAAATAAGAAAAACGAATAAGAAATAAAAAGAGTAGACAGGGCCCTCTCCAGTATGGAGGGGCCCTGTTTGGTTCTATTTTTTCTCAACGACATGAACCACAAACGTAAAAGAAGTATCCCCCAGACTGATTTGTGAATCTTGAGGGGAAGACCAACGGACGAATGCTCCGTAATAATGTGTCCCTGGTTTCTTGGGAAGTTGGAAGGTCCCATCCGTTGAAGTAATGGGTTGATTGCGGTTGTCCACATATTCAGAAATACTTATCTCATCCGGGGGGATATCTATGCCCATGTCTATGGATAATTCCTCACCGACAAGAACTTGGACCGGACTTTTGTCTTCAAAATTTAGGCTAGCATAGTCAGCACACATACCTCCCCAGCAATAACTGCCCTGTATAGCTGGAATAGAGATGCCGCTTTCGCTCTGGATAGTTGGAGTAGGCAGTTTCTGAGGTAAGTTGGGTTCCGATTCCTGAGTCTGTTTTGATCCCATTTCGGTTTCCTTTGCATTTGTCGCTGGCGGTGAGGCAGTTCCGTTTGTACCATTACTTGGAGTAGGATTACAGCCAGATAATATTAGCAATGTTGTGAGGAACACGAGTAGAGTTATCGTTCTTATAGTAATGATAAATTTTATTTTAGCCACCTCCCTAATATCTTCCAGACGAAAAGCAAGAGAAGAATGTTGCTCATTGGAATGCAAATTTACCATGCGATACATATTACCTTTACAGACATAGTAATATGTCTTATAGTATACCCAGGATTGAAGAAAGTCGGTGAATTTGGCAGATGGATGAACAAGCGATTAACAGTGACCTAATTCGAGGCAACATTGACCCCATTATTCTGAGTGTACTTATACCGAAGGATAACTACGGCTATAGCATTATTAAGGAAATTTATCGCAAGAGTGGAGAACGGTTTGAATTAAAGGAACCGACGCTCTATTCCAGTCTGAAAAGGCTGGAGAAGAGTGGATATGTGGAATCCTACTGGGGGGAAGAGACCCAGGGAGGACGACGCAAATATTACCGAATTACAACCCAGGGGCAGGAAGCTTATACACAGCAAGTTCAAGCTTGGCATGCAGCCAAAACATTAATTGACTGCATGATTATTTCCGGGGAAAAGGGAGATGAAGGGATATGACATTGGAAGCTCGCATTACCCGCCATGTGAATCGTCTGTTCAATCATGCGCAGGATACATTGGCTAATCAGGAGTTAAAAGAAGAGATTCACAGTAATCTCGCTGCACGAATTGAAGATTATATGGAGCAGGGTATGGACGAGGAGCAGGCTTTTCAGACTGCCATTCAGCATGTGGCTGGCATGGATCAGATCATGAGTGATCATCGCAGGGTGCATCGCGTTCCTTATTGGACTGCGGTGTTGCAGTCTGCCTTGATCTATAGTCTTATCGCCTGGATCATTACCATTCCAATGAGAGTCATGGTCCAGGGCGCAACCATTAACAATTTGCTTATGATCATGAGTGTGATTGTTGGTGGAGCGTATGTATTTTACAAGATGAAAAATAAAAATACTTCGACTGATCCAGAGGACACTACCGTTATTCGAACACCTGTGTTCTTGCAATGGACGCGCAGAGTGTGGTGGTTATGGGTAGGGCTCATCGTTGTGTTATGGGGTACACAGGCGGCGCTGCGATTTGGAAGCAACATCTGGTATAGCCGACCGATACAGGTAGAGGGGCCCTATCAATTTGCGGTAATCGCGATTGCTTTTGCCATACCTTTATTAAGTATTATTATTCCTTTGATCGTGCAGAGGGCGTATCGGATCGTGGGCAAGTATGAGGTAGGTGATGTCATATGACAGGAAAGAATAAATGGATTATTGCATTGGTCATGCTCGGTATTTTTGGTGTTATTGTGGTTGAGGGCATCGTTAATCCGAGAATAGAGGCGAAGC
The DNA here is from genome assembly GCF_010747435.1 of Paenibacillus sp. ALJ109b. Lineage (NCBI taxonomy): Bacteria > Bacillati > Bacillota > Bacilli > Caryophanales > Paenibacillaceae > Paenibacillus > Paenibacillus sp. ALJ109b. Next base: position 16,730 of record NZ_JAAIFP010000017.1, on the reverse strand, counting down.
AGTCGCAGTATGAAGCAGAGCAGCAAGATCCGTTGACCCATGATTTTGCGGCATTAGCGAAATATCGCAGTGCTTATATGGGAGACTTCTCTAATCTCAGCCATTTGAATCAAGCCTTGCCTCTAAACGGCCAATTGAATGGGTATCAGTTGGTTCCAGAGACATTTACGGCTCAGATCAATTACAGGATGAATACCAGCGAGATGAAGCCCGAAGAGTTGGAACGAATACTTGTATATAACGCTGCTGCCAATTTTGTATGGATTGATAATTTGGAGCATGTGCTTTATTCATTTGAGGATGTTCAATATACTTTGAGCCGTGAAGCCGCCCGGCAATGGGCCGGAACAGAACTGAAGACGCTTCAGGAACCGGGGGAGTGGGATATATCGGTGCGTAAGAAGCTGGTGGAGCCCGCACAAGTGAAAGAAGCTTTTTCACAAATTGTTGACAATTAAGCTGGTTCAAAGATAAGGAAAAGGTAAGAGGCTCGACTCTTCTCCTATGCTATGTTATTATAAGACTCTGATAACGTGGTAACGAACTAAAGCGTTTGGGTTTTGGTTATAGACATGGAGGGGTTAGAGAGATGAGAAAACAAGCGATATTTCTATTATTGATCAGCATATGCATGATTGTTGTTGCGGGATGTTCCAGCTCGGGAAGCAAAGATGATAATGCCATTATTGTGGGGATAGATGATAAATTTGCTCCAATGGGCTTCCGGGATGACAAGAATGAAATTGTTGGTTTTGATATTGATTATGCCAGAGCGGCAGCGGAGAAAATGGGTAAAGAAATTACGTTCCAGCCCATTGATTGGTCTTCCAAAGAATCGGAGCTGAACAGCGGCCGAATCGACCTGATCTGGAACGGGTACACGATTACGGATGAGCGGAAAGATAAAGTGCTGTTCACGAAGCCGTATCTAGAGAACAGCCAGGTTGCAGTCACACTCGCGGACTCACCGATTACGAAGCTGGATGAACTGGATGGTAAAAATGTAGGATTGCAGGCCTTGTCCTCTGCGGCAGATGCACTCGCGGCAAGTTCTTTGAAGGATAAAGTGAATGCTTCCGAATTCCCGGACAACGTACTGGCGCTTACTGATCTCAAGACGAAACGTTTGGATGCTGTCATCATCGACGAAGTGGTCGCGAGATATTACATGTCCAAGGAAGAGGGAACGTTCAAACTGCTGGATGAATCCCTTGCTCCGGAACAATACGGCATTGGTGTGAAAAAAGGCAATGAAGAACTGCTGAATCAGCTACAAAAAGTATTGGATGAGCTGAATGCCGATGGCACAGCAGCCGAGATTTCCACCAAATGGTTTGGTGAAGATGAGGTTTTGAAATAGGATCAGGCCACCATTTGCCTGACATATGTAGTAAACAACATGACCCCGGATTCCAAAAAGGAGCAAGTCTCCTGCGGAATGCGGGGTTAACAGATTAGAGGAGCCGATTGCAATGAGCTGGGAGTATTTATTGGGCGTCATGAAGCCCATGCTTGAAGGGGCACAGACCACGATCTTTTTATTTTTGGTGGCAATTGTAGTGTCTGTACCACTTGGATTTGGAGTAACCTTATTGATGAAAAGCCGATTCAAGCCGTTGGCATGGATCGCTCATACGTATGTATATGTGATGCGGGGAACGCCGCTGATGCTTCAGCTGTTGTTCTTCTGCTTCGGTCTGCCGCTGCTTCCAGGGGTAGGGGAGTATCTTGTATTTGACCGCTTTACGGCGGCAACGTTGGCTTTTATTTTGAATTATGGTGCGTACTTTGCAGAGATTTTCAGAGGTGGATTGCTCTCGATTGATAAAGGACAACATGAAGCTGCACAGGTACTGGGTCTAAGCAAATGGCAGACGATGACGAAAGTCATCATCCCGCAGATGTTTCGGGTAGCATTACCTGCCACTGCAAATGAATCCATAAGCCTTATCAAAGATACGGCATTGTTGTACGCTGTTGCTGTACCTGAGCTGCTGCATTACGCACAGGCCGCAGTAAACCGGGATTTTAAATTGATGCCGTTTGTTATAGCAGCTATTATGTATTTGCTAATGACCATGGTACTCACCTTGTTCTTCAAGGCACTGGAGAAACGTTATACATTTGAGTAAAAACGAACGGAACAGAAGCTTATGAAGTTATCCAATCTCATCAATCAAAGGACTGTCTGCATATGACACATATTATAGAAGTAAATCATTTAAGAAAATCATTCGGTACACTCGATGTGCTGAAGCAGGTATCGTTTAACGTGGAGCCAGGTGAGGTTATTGCCGTAATCGGACCTTCGGGTTCGGGTAAAAGTACGATGCTGCGCAGCCTGATTCATCTTGAGGATATTTCGGGTGGCACCATTCGTATTCAAGGCCAGGCGCTGGCTGAGAACGGATCGTATGCAGGTGCCGCGGATATTCGGAAGATTACGGATCGCATGGGCATGGTCTTTCAGCATTTCAACCTGTTTCCGCATTTGACGGTACAGGCGAATCTGGAACTGGCACCGAAGACGTTGAAAAAAGAAAGCTCAGCGATCATCCGGCAGCGAAGTCTGGAGTTGCTCGGTAAAGTAGGGCTCTCCGACAAGGCGGATGCGTATCCCGCTAACCTGTCCGGTGGACAGAAACAGCGCGTAGCGATTGCACGCGCACTGATGATGCAGCCCGACATTCTGCTGTTCGACGAGCCGACCTCGGCACTCGATCCCGAGCTGACCGGAGAAGTGCTGCGCGTCATCAAGCAGCTGGCACAGGAGAATATGACGATGATGATCGTCACCCATGAGATGAGCTTTGCCCGCGATGTCGCTGACCGCGTCTTCTTCATGGATAACGGCGAAATCGCCGAGGCGGGTCCGCCGGAGCAGATCTTCGGCAATGCCAAGCTGGAGCGCACACGCACGTTTTTGCAGCGCGTGGAAGTGGAAGGATAGAAGTTCAGACGAGTTGAGATATGAATGTAAACGGGATCCGAATTCATTGGTTCGACGAAAGTCGACGATGGATCCGGATTTTTTTAATAAAATCGGAATATTTACAAATAATGGAGCATATTTTTCCAGTTAATCAAGTATAATAAGACTACTTATTAAACAGGGAGGATTTACCTTTGGATCAACGTCACAATGATGTGGACCGTTATTATAGCGATCCGCTTCCGCCACCACCTTATGTAGTACCAAAAACCAATAGCAAGTCTATTGCAGCTCTTGTCTTGGGGATTTTGTCGCTCACCATACCATACTTGGGATTTTTTATTGGTATCGTAGCTATCATATTTGCGGCGCTGGCACTGAAAGAACTCAGAATTCGTATGGAACAAGGGAAAGGGTTGGCCATTGCGGGTCTCGTCTGTGGGATAATTGGGACGGCCCTCTATGCTATTCTCATTATACTTGTCCTGCTATTTACTGTTGTGGTAAGTACCAATGTTACTTCTACATACTAAGTGTTTGAGCAGTTTCCTACCTCTTTTTCTTCATGATCAAAAAAAGCAAGGCCGTGTATAAGCAAACACCCGCTGTTGTTGTGGCGAGGGTGTTGCTTACAACATGCCTTGCTTTTTATTTTCCATTTTTTATACGTGAAGCACTGCCTCACTATTTACTTCTTCGACCTCACTCGTGCGATGTATCATGAAATAGGTAAAGGTAGCTGCCAGACCAATCACCGCAAAGATGCACAGAATTCCGATCTGATCCCAGGCCACACCGAACTGTCCACTCGAAATAACAGCTTTATACCCGGTTACTGAATAGGTCATTGGCAGCCATGGATTGAAACCTTTCAGCCAATTCGGAATGAGCTCCAACGGGAACGTACCTGCACTGGTGGTCAATTGGAAGATTAACATGAGGATCGCCAGGAAGCGGCCGGGATTCTCTAACCAAGTAACCAGAGCCTGAATGATATACATGAAGGTCAGGCTGGTAACGAAACTGAATAAAAGGAACAAAGGCACGCTTTGGACTTTCAGGCCCAAGCCGGACAAGACAAGCCAGGAAGCGAGCAGGGACTGCACGGCACTCATGATCGTGAAAGCCAGCGTTCTGCTCACAAAACGATTCCAGCCACTCGCATCGGTAACCGAGCTGCTGCGTGTTGGTACAACCAGCGTTGCAATCAACGCCCCGACAAATAGACCCAATGACAGGAAGTATGGCGAAAATCCTGTACCATAGTTGGGCACTTCATTGTGTTTATGTTCATCCACCTGAACGGGCTCTGCGTACATCGATACGAGTTCATCCGTCTTTTTCACACTACCCGTTTGATCGGCGGCATCATTCAGTTTGGTGGCAAGCTCACCAGAGCCGTCGCTCAACTTGGCAGTACCTTCTTTTAAATCTCCTGCGCCGTTATCCAGCTTGCGGGAACCATCGGCAATGGTGGTGATCCCATCTGAAAGTTGGTTCAACCCATTAACCAGTTTTCCTGCACCTGCGTTTAATTGACTCGAACCCTCTGAAAGTTTGGCTCCGCCAGCGGCAGCTTCAGACAACTTGGCGTTGAACTGCTGCAGGCCAGTCGCAAGCTGCACCTGTCCAGCGGATAATTGCGTTGCTCCTTCTAGAAGCTGCTGCTCACCCTGCACTAACTGGCTGCTGCCTTGATGCAGCTGCTGCTGCGCAGCTTGCAGGTTTTGGTTGCCTTCGAGCAATTGCTGTCCACCTTGATATACCTGTTCGCTACCAGCGGCAACAGCCTGGCTTGCTGCTAGGAGTTGCTGTACAGCCGGGTTAGCAGCTAACTCTGGACTGGCTTCAGCTAATTGGGCAAGACCTTGCGCAACGGCCTTGGCCCCTTCACTTACTTTGCCACTGCCTCCGACTGAAGTCTGCAATCCAGCGGTCAGCTTGGCACTGCCTTCCTCGGTTGCAGCCAGTCCAGCATCCAATTTTGCGACTCCTTCCTGAGCAGATTCAATCCCAGCCTGTAACTTTTTGCCGCCAGCTTCAGCCTGTGCTGCTCCGTCACCAAGCTTCGTACCTGCTGCCGCCAATTGGGACAAACCCTTGGAAAGGGAGCTGGCTCCTGTATGAAGCTCATCAATACCCTGAGCTAAGGTGTTCGTGCCTTCTTTTAACGGGGTAATGCCTGTTTCGAGTTGGTTGGTTCCATCGGCCAGTTTGGATAGGTTCTCTTTCAGCTTGGAGGCACCTTCATCCAGCTTAACCGCACCCTCGTTGATCTGACCTGCGCCGTCTCCGGCATCTGCCAAACCGCTAGAGATTTTCTCTACCTGATCCAGCAGGGTTTCCGTATATGATTCCGTCACTTTCGCAGAGACTTTGGATTTGATCTGTTTGACCGCTGTCCCGCCAATCTGACCCGCAAGGAAGTTGTATCCTTCATTGGGTTCATAGATCAGCTCTGCCGGTTGTGGATGGTCATCCATCAGAGTGGTTGCTTTCTCGGAAAAATCCTCCGGAATAACAATCGTCATGTAAAATGTGTTGTCTTCCATGCCTTGCTCGGCTTCTTCTCGGGTCACAAATTGCCAGTTGAAGTCATCACTTTTTTTCAATTCATCGACCAGATTCTGTCCTACTTCCAGCGATTTGTCATTGTAGGTTGCCCCCTGATCCGTGTTGACCACGGCAACAGGCAGTTCATTCATTTTGCCATAAGGGTCCCAGAACGCATTGAGGAACAGACCGCTATACAGTACCGGAATGAACAGCACCACGAGAATCGGAATAAATACTTTTGGTTTCTTGAAGGCAGATTTCAAATCCTGCCCAAATACAGTGAATGATTTCATCATGTTCTCTCCCCATCATTACGCTACTCTGTTGCTATATCTATCTCTAATTGATAAAGGATTCATATTCACATCTTTCTTTATGTAGGGGATAATCCACTTTTGAGAAAGAGGCCCACGAAATCCTTGATCTGATCCTTGTGCAGCGAAGGATGCGCTTTGTTCCAATCGGAAGTTAAGGTGACATACAGCTTCAGCAGGACAAAAGAGACCAGTCTGGGATCGTCCTCGCGAATCTGCTCTAGTTCCATAGCGCGCTGAACTTGACGTTCTAAATATTCGAGAATGGCTGTCTCTACTTTCTGCAAACCTTCCTTCGCCTGAGGCGTGCCGAACTCGTTCACCTCCTGAAACAGCTTGATTAACAACTCATGTTCCTCTCTATACTCCAGCAAAGCGTCCATGCTCTGGTGTACGTTCTCAAGAAATGGTTTGTCGTCCTGCACAGTTTGCTCTGTAATCCGCTTCATATCAGTAATGATCGAGTGGAGGATCTCTCCGAACAGTTCTTCCTTGTTCTCGAAAAAAGTATAGATCGTACCTTTGCCCACATTGGCCAGTCTTGCAACTTGCTCCATTGTAGTGGCTTTGTATCCAAACAACGCGAACGATTTCTCAGCAGAGTCAATGACCTGCTGCCTTCGATCGATAGTTTTCATGGCATATGCACCTCCTGATCGTATGCAATGATAAAAGACAACTCAGAGTTGACCGGATTACTTAATTGGTCAATTGGTCGTAAACAAATGTATCATTGAATGGGGAGGAAGGAAGTGATGTTTGTCATAAGCCCATCCGAAATATTAGCCCTCCACCATCATCCCCACCTAAAGAAAACACAAGTGAACGAAAAGACAGTCCATTGTTGCTCTCTCTCAGGAACGCTAAGATGAAGTTGTTGAAGCGTTTACATTATATGGTGAAGGGAGCTTAACTCGGATGCCAGAAATTACGATCAAGCTGTATGAAGGCAGGACGGATGAGCAAAAGCAGGAGATAGTGGAGGTGTTCACACGCGAGCTCTCGCGTATTATCGACCGTGAGCCGGATTATATTTCTGTTGAATTCAATGAAATTCCATGGGACGAGAACGTTCCTGATAATTTGAAAGCCATGCAATCACAGAAGCAAGGAGGGGAGAAGACGTGAAGCCGGCGGACATTGCGCCGCCAAGCCGACGAACAGCCAGACTTAACTCGTCTGGTCTGGGCACTCGGCTCGGAGATGCGGGACGTTATCTGTGGCGATACCGGATACTATATCTGCTCTCCGTACCGGGCATTCTGTATTTTTTCCTTTTCAAATATGTGCCTCTGTTCGGCTCGATCATTGCTTTTCAGAACTACAACATTTTCAAAGGCATTACCGGAAGTGATTGGGTAGGCCTGGAGCATTTCCAGAAGATGTTCAGCCATTATGACTTTTTACGAATTCTCAACAACACACTTCTGCTCGGACTATATGATCTGGTAATTGCATTCCCGGTACCGATCTTACTGGCGATTCTGCTCAATGAAGTACGGATGATTGTGTTTAAGCGTTTGCTGCAAACGATTGTTTACATGCCTCACTTTCTGTCCTGGGTCGTCATTAGTGGTATCTTCATGGGTATTTTCTCGATGGATGCCGGGGTAGTGAACAAGGCACTTGGATTTCTGGGCATGCAACCGATCTACTTTCTTGGAGAAGACTCGTACATTCGTTCCATTCTGATCGGTTCGGGGATTTGGCGGGATTCCGGTTACGGAACGATTATTTTCCTGGCTGCCATTGCGGGCATTAATCCCGATCTGTATGAGGCGGCAGAGGTGGATGGAGCCGGACGTTTGAAGCAAATATGGTCGATTACCCTGCCATCATTACTGCCAACGATTATGATCCTGCTGCTGCTGCACATCGGGAAGTTCCTCGATCTGGGCTTTGAGCGTGTGTTCGTATTCCTGAATCCGCTCAATCTGGAATCTGGAGAAATTCTCGATACGTATATCTACAAAGCCGGCCTTCTCTCACAGCAATACAGCTATACAACGGCCATCGGGTTGTTCAAGTCGGTCGTGGGTTTAATGCTTGTTCTACTCGGTAATTTCTTCAGCAAAAAAACAACCGGCGAAAGCCTGTATTAGGAGGCGAGATTGATGCGTAACCCCAGTGTCCGTTACCGTATATTCCGCATTGGAAATCTCGTTTTTCTTACGCTGCTCTCGTTGACGATGATTCTGCCTTTCATTAATGTGCTGGCTCAATCTCTTAGCAGCTCGGAAGCGATCATGGGCGGAAAGGTCAGCTTCTGGCCTGTTGCTTTTACCTGGATCAATTATGAATATGTATTCGGCGATGCTTCGTTCTGGCGGGCATTTGCGGTATCTGTTGGGGTGACGTTGTTCGGGACGCTGGTCAATCTCGCTGCAACGGCATCGCTGGCGTATCCCGTTTCCCGTCCAGAGTACAAGGGGCGCTCCCTGGTCGTCATGTTTGTCTTAGTGACCGTTGTGTTCTCGGCGCCGCTCATTCCGAACTTCATATTGATGAAGGAACTGCATCTGGTCAACAATCCGCTGGTTCTGATTGTGCCAGGAGCGATTAATGCCTTTAACTTTTTCGTTATGCGTTCGTTCTTCGCACAGCTGCCGGGTGAACTAATCGACGCTGCCCGTATTGATGGCTGTGGGGAATTTGGCATCATATGGCGTATCGTTATTCCATTGTCCAAACCAGCTATGGCATCACTCGGCATTTTCTATGCGGTGGGCCACTGGAACGCCTATTCCACCGCGCTTTATTATCTGAATGATCCGGCCTGGTGGCCGATCCAGGTAACACTCAAGAAGCTGTTTGAGAGTGACGATATTTCCGTCGATCCAGGATCTGCCGTCTATAGCACCCTTGCACATACATCGCCGGAAGGCATCAAAATGGCAACCATCATCATCGCCACCTTGCCGATTATTATCATTTACCCTTTCCTGCAAAAGCATTTTGTAAAAGGAATCATGGTCGGCTCCGTCAAATCTTAAGTACAAGAAGCATACAGATCTGACGGAAACGGGGGAATGGCGATGTTCAGAATCTTGATTACGGACGATGAACCGATGATTCGGATGGGTCTGGCAAAAATGATCAAGCAAGCGGGGCTGTTCGACTGTGAGATACGACAGGCAGCGCATGGGGAAGAGGCCCTTCAGGTGGTAGAGGCCTTTCGGCCACACATCCTGTTTACGGATATCCGCATGCCGACGATGGATGGTATTGAGCTGTGTCGACGTTTATCCGAGCAAGGCAGTACGATGCGCATTATTGTGGTTTCCGGTTATTCGGACTTTGAATATGCAAGAGCCTGTATGGATTATGGGGTAAAGCGATATTTGCTGAAGCCTGTGGGACGACAGGAGCTACAAGAACTGCTGCTCAAATTGCTGGCATCCGAAGAGGATAAACCTACGGTGTCCCTTGTACCCGTGAGGGAGCTGAATGATTGGGCGATGCGTCTGGAAGAGGCCATATGGGAGCTGAGACAGTCCGATGTCACGGAGCTGCTCGCAGCATGGTCTGGTCGCTATCCGGCATATTCGTTGATGCCTGAGCAGACAGCGGAGCTTTTTCAGGAATTGCTGGAATTGATTGTGGCCCGAATGAACGCACGTGGCAACGGTACGATGAGTACATCCTGCGAGATAAATGAAAGCGCTTCCTCAAAAGAATGCTTCGAGGCTCTGGGCAACGAGATCCACACGTTAATGAAGACGATCAAGGAAAAGCGCAGTGGCAAGCGCAAGCATCCAGTGGAAGAAGCAAAAGCCTATCTGGAGAAGCACTTGCGTCGCGAAGTTTCACTGGACGAGATTGCTGCTAAGCTGGGCCTTAACCCGTCTTACTTTAGCCAACTATTTAAGCAAACGACAGGCCAGACCTTTATCCAATACCGGATACGCAGCAAAATGGAACTGGCCAAACGCATGCTGGAACAGCCGGGCAACCGGATTACGGATATTTCCTACGAAGTGGGGTACGCGGATCATCCCCATTTCACGAAGACATTCAAGAAAATTACCGGACTGACACCGTCCGAATACCGCAGCAAGCTGGGCATTGAATGATGAAGCGCAGCCTGTCCATCCGCCTGTTCTTTCATTTTGCCGTCGTGATTACGTTGTCTCTGTCCGCCATCGGCCTGTTCACCTATACCTATGCCTCGACTGAAATGAACGACCAGCTTGCGGACAACATCGCCCAAACGATGCGCAATACGGCGTACCAGACTGATCTGTATTTGCAAAATTATGATCGTGCGACCTACTCCATCCTCTCGAACGGAAGTGTGAAGCACTTTCTCGATATGAATTCGGAGGACAGTTATGCCTATTACGAGTACAGCCGTCAGATTAAGACGAACGTGTTCCCGCCTGTTTTTATGTTATACCCACAGATCAAGTTCCTGTATGTTATTGGGGAAAACGGCCGTGTTGTGATTGACGACAACCAGAATTCAGCCGGCATACCGGATATCGACGCGGCACAGCAGTATAAGGAGTTGCTGGCTGCAACCCCTGCAAATGGCGAATCGATGTTGCTTACCCGCAGTATTCGCAGTGGACAGAGTGCCAACGTGATTACGATCGCGCGCCGGATCAGAGGGGTGTCCTCCTATACGCCCAACGGAGTACTGGCGATGGAAGTGAATGTGCTGGAGCTTGACAAAATATGGGGAGAACTCGACCTCGGTCAAGGTGGGTATCAGTATGTGATGGATCAGAACGGAACTGTAATCTACACACCCGGGGACGAAGAGGCGCAGACAGCGATGCCGTCCAACACTGTGAACAGGCTTATGCACATGGAGGCAGGGTCACTGGAACAGAACATGGATGGCACCAAACGGCTACTCATATCGGAGCTTTCTGCCTATTCGGGCTGGCGTTTTGTCGCTTCCGTGCCGCTGTCGGAGCTGCAAAGACCGATTGCAACGATTCGTTCGGCCACCTTATGGGTTGGTGCAGGGACCTTGCTCGCTGCACTTGTCGTGGCCTACCGGATCGGAGCATCTCAAGTGGAACCCATTCGTGTGCTGATGAACGGAATGAGACAGACGGAGAAGGGAATCTGGAACAAGGTGGAGATGAAGGAAAGGCGCGATGAAATTGGTGTGCTGATCCGCAGCTATAATCTGATGGTCAGCCGCTTGTCGGACATGATTGAGAGTGTATACGAGTCGGAGCTGCGTCGCCAGAAGTCCGAAATCGAGCTTCAGCAGGAGGCACTGGAACGGCACCGTGCGGAATTTCAGGCGCTTCAGTTGCAGATCAATCCGCATTTTCTCTACAACACCCTGGAAACGATCAAATGTTATGCCGTCGTACAGGACTCCGAAGAAATTGCACAGATGGTGGAATCGATGGCTCATATGCTCCGTTATTCCATTCAGACCAATCTGGAGGAAATTACGGTTGCCAATGAGCTGAAGCATGTGCTCGCCTACCTTTCCATCATGAAACATCGCATGGATCGGGAGCTTGAAGTTGAGGTCATCATTGCACCGGATCTGTTGCTGGAAAAAATGGTCCGACTCACCCTTCAGCCACTGGTGGAAAATGTGTTACAACACGCATTTCCGCGAGGCATGGAGCCTGGTCACTTTATCCGCATTGATGCTAGGCGCCTGGAAGATCGCTTTCTTGTCATCGTCCAGGATAACGGTATGGGCATGAGCGAGGAACGCCTGGAGAAGCTGCGTGACCGTCTGGAATTAAATCGTCTGGCAGGCGAAGATTCCGATGATGTATACCATCGCGGAGGCATCGGACTCATGAATGTTCATCGCCGGATTCAGCTGGTATTTGGAGAAACATATGGCTTGATGATTGAGAGTGAGCAAGGCTTGGGAACGACCATTACGATGGCGCTTCCCGCAGATCAGCATAGCAAGCGGATTTAATTGAATCTATAACAGGGAGGAAGATCAAAATGAATATTAACTTGCAGAACAAAATTGCGCTGGTTACCGGCTCCAGCGGAGGAATTGGTGCTGCCATTGCTGGGGCATTGGCACGTTGCGGAGCAAAGGTGGCTGTGAATGGCCTGCATAATATGGATCGGGCGGAGGAGGTCGTTGCCGCCATCCGGGATGCTGGCGGTGAAGCAGCTGCATTTCAGGCAGATGTGACCGATACGAATGCCATAGAATCGATGGTTGGAGATATTACTCTCCACTTCGGCGGTCCGATTGATCTGTTGGTTAATAATGCGGGGCATCTGGTGGAACGGAGCCCCATTGAAACGATGAGCGAGGAGCTTTACAGCCGGATTATGGATGTCAATCTGAAGAGCGCCGTATTTGTCTCTAAAGCGGTCATTCCTGGCATGAGGGCGGCTGGAGGCGGCCGAATTATCAATCTGACCTCGGTAGCGGCTCATAATGGAGGCGGCCTCGGTGCAGCTATTTACGCAGCCTCCAAGGCGGCTGTCATTGCGTTAACCAAAGGGCTTGCCAAAGAACTGGCTCCTGGCGGGATTACGGTCAATGCCCTCTCCCCGGGCTTCATCGGGCAAACGGCATTCCATGCTACGTTCACCTCGGCGGAAGGACGAACTTCTGCGGTAAGCAGCATTCCGCTTGGACGGGAAGGGACACCCGATGATGTCGCAGGAGCGGCGCTGTACCTGTGTTCCGAGCTGGGTTCTTTTATAACCGGAGAAACGATTGAAATCAATGGCGGAATGTACATGCGTTGATGCTACACCATTGCGATAAGGAGGGGACGATACGATGGAAGTGAAGCGGAAGCTTGCAGAAAGACCGTTGTACCAACCAATCAGCGGGCCGTTCCATGTGGACTATGCTCCTGATGAACATACCGTTCTGGCAGAAAATCCGCCGAGATTTACCTGGATGGCGGCGCAGCAAGAGGATGAAAATGCCTATCTGCTGCAGATTTCGGTGGGGCCTTCTTTTCAGGAAGAAGAGACGATGACCTTTGCGCCGCTCCCGTATAACTTTTTCACGCCTGACCGGGTATTTGAACCTGGGGAGTATTATTGGCGATATGCGCTTCTTGTAGATCAACCAGTGCAGCAAGATTGCGAAGCCAAAGCGGATGCTGTGCTGGGTAAGCAGCAGGAAATGTCGGCATGGAGTGAGGTGAGGCGGTTTACAGTACCAGCGGGATTACCCGAGACACCGATACCTTCTCGGGCACAGCGATATGTTGCCACGGAAACGACTCACCCTCGGCTATGGCTCGGAGAGAGCGGGCTAACGGAACTTGCGGATGCCATTGCGTCAGATGCTACATATTGCGGCTGGGATGTGTTTATGGCAAATTCCGTGGAGCCATGGGCCAACCGCGAGCCGATCAGCGAACCGCAGCCTTACCCGGAGAACAAACGTGTCGCCTCGCTCTGGAGGCAAATGTACATTGACTGTCAGGAAACGTTATATGCGATTCGTCATCTCAGCATCGCGGGGCGGGTCCTACGTGACGAACGGTTGCTTGAAGCAGCCAAAACCTGGCTGTTGCATGTGGCGGCTTGGGATACGGAGGGAACGACCTCCCGTGATTATAACGATGAGTCGGCCTTTCGGGTCGCAGCTGCGCTCGCTTGGGGCTATGATTGGCTGCATGATGAGTTGACCAGTGAAGAGCAAGAGGTGGTAAGGCGCAGTTTGCTGCGGCGAACAGAACAGGTAGCCCAGCATGTGATGGTCCGTTCGAAGATCCATCATGTGCCTTATGACAGCCATGCTGTGCGTTCATTGTCTTCCGTGCTTGTGCCCTGCTGTATGGCCTTGTTGCATGAGGAGCAGCAGGCTGCAGAGTGGCTGGATTATGCGATTGATTATTATGCCTGTCTGTACTCCCCTTGGGGAGGAAGTGATGGAGGTTGGGCCGAAGGCCCAATGTATTGGACAACAGGCATGGCTTATGTGACCGAAGCGATGAATTTGTTGCGAAACTATGCGGGCATCGATTTCTTTCGTCGGCCGTTCTTCCAGCGTACCGGAGATTTTCCACTCTACGTGTACCCGCCCGACGCTCGGCGCGCCAGCTTTGGAGATCAGTCTACGCTGGGTGACCCGGTAAACTTGAAAACAGGCTATCTTGTCCGCCAACTGGCAGGTGTTACAGGCAACCGCTGGTACCAGTGGTACTTTGAGCGTGTCCGCCAATCCGATCCGGGGACAGAGGGAGCTTTTTATAACTACGGTTGGTGGGACTTTAACTTTGACGACTTGGTATACCGCCACGATTATCCGCAGGTTGAGGAAGAGTCGCCTGTGGACATCGAGCCGCTTAAGTGGTTCCGTGATGTGGGGTGGGTAGCCATGCATCACCGGATGGACGATCCGGATGAGCATGTTATGCTGCTGCTCAAATCGAGCCGTTATGGCTCCATCAGCCACAGTCATGCGGATCAAAACAGTTTCACCCTGCATGCATTCGGTGAGCCGCTTGCGGCGGATACGGGCTATTATATCGCGCACGGCAGCTCCTTTCACCGGGAATGGCGCAGGCAGACACGTTCCAAAAACAACCTGCTGATTGGTGGAACAGGTCAGTATGCCGAGAACAACAAGGTGCTGAACATGGCCGCAACCGGGCAGATCGAAGAGGCCTATTGGCGGGATGGCGATGGTTATGTGCGCGCGGTAGCGACCGATGCCTACGCCAGCACCGTACCCCATGTGAAGCGTGTTGTACGGGAGATTCATTTTCTGCAATCATCCTATTTCGTCATTGTGGACCACATTGATCTGGAGAAGCCGGACAGCGTTCAATGGCTGTTCCATGCACTGCACCCGCTACAGCTGAAAGGGCAGAGCTTCCGTCTGAACGGTAATAAGGCGGGGCTTGAGGGCACGTTTGTATATGCATCCTCCGGTGAGTTGTCGCTCAGCCAGACGGATCAATTCGCAGAGGTGGACCCGGCAGAGTATAAAGGGTTGGAAAGACATTATCATCTCAGCGCGGAAACGCGGCTGGCCACAAGCCACAGGATTGTGACTCTGCTTGTACCATATAAAATCGAGGAGCCGAAGTATGTCCCCTATTTCATCGATGACCAAGATCACGGCATCCATCTCTATTTTACCGACAACGGTGTAACGAAGAAGATCGAGGTATCCAAGACGTACTAGGGAGTGCTGACCTAAAGAAAACGCAATCTCATCTAAAACATCCCCATTGTTGCAGGCGGTGGGGATGTTTTAACATCTATTTGAAAGCGCTTCACCAATGAGTGGTACCTAAATCAGGATGAAAAGAGGGGTAGCATGAAAAAGTGGATGGTCTCAGGCATGGCGCTATTGTTGGCGGCAGCTGTTATGACGGGGTGCAACAAAGGCAGCGGAGCGGCATCCGGTGAGGGCGGGGGAGACGGCAAAACGAAATTCTCCATTTCACTCCGTACGCTGGCGTATACGTATGTGGAGAAGTCACCCGACATTAACAAGGATCAATGGGTGAAGAAACTGGAGGATCTGACCAATACTGATCTGAAAATTGTTCTGGTGCCCCATAAGGAATATGAACAGAAAATGGTCCAGATGTTTGCCACCAATGATATTCCTGACGTAGTGCAGGGTGACGGCGGCGTCAACGGCAAGGAGATGGCAGGCTCGGTCGAAGCTGGAGTATTTCAGCCGTTGGATGAACTGCTGCAACAGTACGGGCAAGATTTGCTCAAAGCTGTACCGAAGGAAGCCTGGGACCAGGTAACACATGACGGCCATATCTATGCCATCCCCGAATATTTATCCAATCCATCCCGCCGGGCAACTTGGATTCGCAAGGATCTGCTGGATCAAACGGGACTACCGGTGCCTACTACGGTTGAGGAGACAATGGATGTTTTGCGGGCCTTTAAGAAGCTCGGCGTGGAGAATCCATATATGGGGCGTGAGGATTTCAAATATGCGGATACCTTTTTCGGTGCCTATGACGTACAGCAATTCCTGTCCATGATGGAGCAGCAGGGCGACCAGGTTGTACCGAAATTCATGGATAACGAGAATATGCAGCAAGCCCTAACTGTTTATAAGACGATGTACGAGGAAGGGCTCATCAACAAAGAGTTCGCCACCATCAATTCCACCGTATTCAAAAATACGATTCTCTCTGGCAAGGCAGGCATGTGGTCCATGAACGCCAACGAACTGATCCAATGGGAGAAGCAGATTAAAGCGTCGGTTCCCGATGCCAAAATCGAGATTATCCCATCCCCTGTCGGCCCGGACGGAAAGGGCGGTTATTATTTGTACGGTCCGGTGACACGTGCCTACTTTATTAATAAGGATGCGGCTGATCCGGCTTCCATTATCCGTTTCTTCAACTGGATGGTGTCTGACGAAGCCGAAAAGTTTTTCACATACGGCACAGAAGGAGAGACCTACACAGAGGATAATGGCGTGATTTCATACACAGCGCCAACAGACTCTGCTGGTGTGGACGAAGAGCGTTACCGTCAGTCGTTCTTATGGTTCGTACAGGACACAACGTACAATAAAGGCTCGTTATCGCTGACAGAAGAAGGCAGAAAGCTGATGAATATTTACGATACCATCTTAGCCAAAGAAGGTCGGGATGGCATCAACTTTGATCCGCGTTTGGAAGCTTTTGTACAGAATCCCGATATTGCTCCCAATTCGGATACACCTCCTCAGGTATTGCTCACACACATGATCAAGATGGTTTATGGTAAGGAGCCAATTTCTGATTGGCCGAAAGTGGTAGAGGAATGGAAATCCAAGGGTGGCGATCAGGCAATCAAAGAAGCCACCGAGAAATTCAAGAAGGGTGAAGGCGTGTCCGCACCGCGTCGCTAACGATTTAAGTTGAACTATACAATTTACATGATAACGGAGATGACAGAAATAACCTGAAGAAGCGGAGCGTTCGCCTTTATCCCCGGATTTTCCCCTTTGAAAAGAGGAATCAAAAAAATCTGGGGATAACAGC
>NZ_JAAIFP010000016.1:0-140582 GCF_010747435.1 Paenibacillus sp. ALJ109b | reverse complement strand
TATCCAATATGCAAGTTGTAAATCGCAAACTTCGTTTCGGATCTAGTTTTCAGGGAGCAATCCTTGTAAGCATTGTTCATGATTGTCTATTTGGAGAGATACCCAAGTGGCTATAAGGGGACCCTCTGCTAAGGGGTTAGACTGCGTAAGCGGTGCGAGGGTTCGAATCCCTCTCTCTCCGCCATCTTTACCTTAAGATGGACAAGCAATCAAGATCAATATTATTAATATGGCGGTGTAGCTCAGCTGGCTAGAGCGTACGGTTCATACCCGTGAGGTCGGGGGTTCGATCCCCTCCGCCGCTACCATATTACCCAGGAGGCTTAGCTCAGCTGGGAGAGCATCTGCCTTACAAGCAGAGGGTCGGGGGTTCGATCCCCTCAGCCTCCACCATATATGCCGGTGTAGCTCAACTGGTAGAGCAACTGACTTGTAATCAGTAGGTTGGGGGTTCAAGTCCTCTCGCCGGCACCATTAATGCCTGGAACCGTGGTGTAGTTGGCCTAACATGCCTGCCTGTCACGCAGGAGATCGCGGGTTCGAATCCCGTCGGTTCCGCCATTAATCTAAAAATTTAATAAGGCTCGGTAGCTCAGTCGGTAGAGCAGAGGACTGAAAATCCTCGTGTCGGCGGTTCGATTCCGTCCCGAGCCACCATGTAATCCTGGAGGATTAGCGAAGTGGCCAAACGCATCAGACTGTAAATCTGCTCCCGTACGGGTTCGGTGGTTCGAATCCATCATCCTCCACCAGTTTTTCGAGTCATTAGCTCAGTTGGTAGAGCACCTGACTTTTAATCAGGGTGTCGAAGGTTCGAGCCCTTCATGACTCATCTTTTAAAAAAAGAGTGATTGATCATTAATTTGATTAATCGCTCTTTTTTGTTATAGAAAAAATAAATTAATAATGTGGAAACTCTAATAAAGACTGAAAAAGGCGATGCTTCGCAAGATATGATAAAATAATAGAAAAAAGCAGAGTGGTGGCGTTCATTATATGAAGCTCATACCTGATCTAAAACAACAAATCGAAGCAATTATAGGTACTACATTGGACGAATCCGTGATAACTATAGAAGAATGGAATCAATATGGATTAAGCTCAGCTTATCGTAGAACTGTTCCAGTGGCTCATAATACTCTTACAAAAGAGGCCGAAGGTTCCATACGTGATGATGAGATGATGGTTGGTTTGGCTAAGGATGTAAGAAGTTGGCGTACACAAGACCTTATATATTTTAAAGTCGGGATGAACGAGGAAGAAGGTACTGTTCTATATTGGGCATGTTCTGTTGATGCCGTTACGCTGGAAGTTCAGCGTTTAATTGAACTTCTCATTAGTAGTCATAAGGAATCGTTAGATGAAGAACAGCCTGTGATATATGAAAATGATAGGGAACAACAGCTTGCTGAATTGGGACAATGGCTTCGGAAGCAGATGGAGCAAAAGGTCCAGCAGGAGCCTATTCCAGATCGTTTTTCACTGGATGGAGAATTGAATACAGAGAAAATCCCATTTCTACTTCAATGTGAGACACCTGATGCTCATCGCATACGTTCGAAGGAATTGAATAAGTTGCTCGAAAGTTATTTCGGTGAAGAGATTATACTGATTCCTGTAGGAGCACAGGAGTGGGTGTTTCTAGGTGATGAACAGATTGTCACTGGCGAAGCTGAAGAGGATACTATAGAAGCCAGAAAGGATTTACTGAATGCCTTTTGTCTGGGGCTCTATGAATTGGTAGCCAGTGAATGGGCAGGTGTCTTTCATTTGTCTGCATCCTTACCATGTATCCCTGCAAAGCAGCTATCTCCTGTCACTTCACTTCTTCAAGAGAGTGTACACTTGGGCAGGGCTTTCCATGTCGCACAACACATCCATCTCCCTTGGGATCTGCAACTCGAACGTTTGGTAGATAGCATTCCAGTGCAACAACGTCTTCGTTTTATACAGGAAACGGGCAAAGGTACTGTGTTATTTAGTGATAGTGAAACACTGGCTACGTTGGAGACCTTCTTCAATCTCGATTGTAATGTGAGTGAGACGGCTAAGCGACTCTTTATTCATCGAAATACTTTGGTATATCGTTTGGATAAGATCAAACAGGAGATCGGATATGATGTCAGAAACTTCGAAAGTGCTGTTCTGGTGCGACTTTTATTGCTTATGTACAAAGTGACGAAAAAGCTTTGATATTTTTGTGCAGTTTGCGAATAGTCAAACATCATGCAAATGGGTTAATATAAAACTACAAAATGTATTCGATTACAAAATGATCTCTGAGGAGGCAACAATCATGGCTGGTGTACGTTTAGAGCATATTTTCAAAAAATACCCGGGTTCTGATAAAGCAACAGTAGTTGATATTAACCTGGACATTAAAGATAAAGAGTTTCTGGTACTGGTAGGTCCGTCCGGTTGTGGTAAATCAACAACACTGCGTATGATCGCAGGCCTTGAGGAAATTTCTGAAGGTAAACTCTATATCGGTGACCGTGTCGTTAATGACGTTGCTCCTAAAGACCGCGATATCGCGATGGTATTCCAATCCTATGCCTTGTATCCGCATATGAGCGTATACCAAAACATGGCGTTTGGTCTGAAATTGCGTAAAGTGAAAAAAGATGAGATCGACAAACGTGTACGTGAAGCAGCTAAAATTCTGGATATCGAGCATTTGCTTGAGCGTAAACCTAAGGCATTGTCCGGTGGTCAACGTCAGCGTGTCGCTCTGGGACGTGCGATCGTCCGTGATCCACAAGTATTCTTGATGGATGAGCCTCTCTCCAACTTGGATGCCAAACTGCGTGGTCAAATGCGTGCTGAGATCACTAAACTTGCGAAACGTTTGGAAACAACCGTTATCTACGTAACGCATGACCAAATCGAAGCAATGACAATGGGTGATCGGATCGTTGTTATGAAGGATGGTATCATCCAACAAGCAGCTTCTCCGGAAGAGCTTTACAACCACCCTGCTAACCTGTTCGTAGCTGGTTTCATCGGTTCCCCGACAATGAACTTTATCTCGGGTAAATTGGCTGAGCAGGGTGCTAGCCTGCATTTCGTAGCTCCTGGTGTGGACGTTGAAATCCCACAAGGTAAAGCACAAGTGCTGAAATCAAGAGGATACATTGGTAAAGAAGTCATTCTGGGTGTTCGTCCAGAAGACATTCACGAAGAGCCAGTATTCCTGGAAGCCTCCCCGAACTCTGTATTCTCTACACACGTAGACGTAACAGAGAACTTGGGTCACGAAATGCTCCTCTACTTGAGCGGTGTAGGTAACGACACTACAATCGCACGTGTAGACGGACGTTCTAACACTCGTGATGGTTCCACAGTTAAAATGGCAATTGACATGAACAAAGTTCATATCTTTGACAAAGAGACTGAAGCAAACGTTCTTCTTCAAGACTAATAGTACTGAGATTCATCGGTAACGATGGAATCTATCAGTTAACGCAATTATACATTGTAATCTGAGCCCCTTCCGTTATTGCTGGAAGGGGCTTTTTTGATTAATGGGCGGCCATGGTTCACGATTGCATTCAACACTGAATTCATTTAAGATTATTTGAAGGCTGGTTTTGTTTTGTAAAATCTGTAACCTGAAACAAACAAAATGAATGCGCTAATAATGGAATGGAATTGACGCAAAAATGCTGATGTACATAGAGAGGCAGCGAATGCTGAAAGGAAGAGACAAATGGCGAAAAAAGTGAAAGTATCTGAATTGGTACAGCAGTTCCAGCTTGAGGTCGTTTCCGGATCTCAAGGTTTGAAGAGAGTCATTACTGTAGACGACTTAAACCGTCCTGGCCTCGAAATGGCCGGTTATTTTGAATACCATCCACAAGAACGGGTACAGCTGCTTGGGAGAACAGAGCTGGCCTTTTTTTCCATGTTGCCTGAGGCAGAGCGGCGTGATCGGATGCAGCGCCTATGCACGGAAGAAACACCTTGTATCTTGGTGACTCGTGGACTGGAAGTACCACAGGAACTAATCGAAATCAGTGAGGAGCAGAATCTGGCCGTGCTTCGCAGCAACATGGCTACAACCATTTTATCGAGCCGTATTACCGGATTCCTGGAGCGTAAGCTTGCGCCAACGGCAACGATTCATGGCGTACTGTGTGATGTGAATGGAGTCGGTATGCTAATTACGGGCAGTAGTGGTATTGGTAAGAGTGAAACGGCACTTGAATTGGTGAAGCGTGGACACCGTTTGATTGCGGATGATGCAGTTGAAATCCGGCAAACATCAGACTTCCAGCTGCACGGAACAGCACCAGAGCTCATCCGTCACCTACTTGAGATTCGGGGAGTCGGGATTATCAATGTGATGACATTATTTGGTGCAGGGGCTGTGCGTAATAATAAACGGATTACCCTGGTAGTGCGTCTAGAGGCTTGGCAGCAGGATAAGCAGTATGATCGCCTCGGTCTGGATGAGGAGACAACACGTATCATCGATACAGATGTACCTCTGGTAACCATTCCTGTTCGTCCGGGACGGAACTTGGCTGTAATTATTGAAGTTGCGGCGATGAACTATCGTCTTAAG
The DNA here is from genome assembly GCF_010747435.1 of Paenibacillus sp. ALJ109b. NCBI lineage: Bacteria > Bacillati > Bacillota > Bacilli > Caryophanales > Paenibacillaceae > Paenibacillus > Paenibacillus sp. ALJ109b. The sequence goes on along the minus strand of NZ_JAAIFP010000016.1, from coordinate 136,015 downwards.
CAAATGGGACTTAACGCTGCGTTGCAATTTACGAACAAGCTGACAGCAACGATTTCGGAAGACATGGAAGACATGGACTAAGAAGAGAAGGCTCTATTATATAATTAAAGGCCAATTGTTGCTGTATTCTACTCCTGTATAGCGTGTTGGAGACATGCAGCAGTTGGTCATGTTTGTGAATGAGTCAATTTATAGGAGTGTGAATGAATGGATACATTATTACTGTTGAACCCCATTGCGTTCTCCATCGGAGCGTTAAAGGTTCACTGGTACGGGCTTATTCTCGGTACAGCGGCACTTGTAGGTTTGCTGCTCGTCATCCGGGAAGGCAAACGGTATAACATTCCGCAGGAAGTGTTTATGGACATGGTCCTGCTTGGTGTGCCTTCTGCCATTATCGGTGCCCGCATATACTACGTGGCATTTCGATGGGACGATTATAAGGATAATTTCTGGGATGTCTTTAAAATATGGAATGGTGGAATCGCGATATATGGCGCACTGATTGGTGCGATCATATGTGCAGTCATTTTCTTCCGTCGTAAAGGGTATAACTTCTGGCGTATGGCCGACATCTGTGCACCTGGACTGATTGTTGGACAAATGATCGGACGTTGGGGTAACTTTGTAAACCAAGAGGCTTATGGTGGTCCAGTAGAAGAATCATTTTTGAGAGACAAGCTTCATTTGCCAGACTTTATCGTTAATCAGATGAACGTGGAAGGTGTATTCCATCATCCTGCATTTTTGTATGAATCGATGTGGAGTCTTGTTGGTCTGGTCATCTTGCTGGTGCTTCGTCGTCAGAAGTTTCTGCGTGCTGGTGAGCTGTTTATGTCCTATTTTATCTGGTACTCGATCGGTCGTTTCTTTATCGAAGCGCTTCGTACCGACAGTCTGGGATTCCAGGCTCCGCAATGGGTTGCCTCCATGGTTAATGGGTTATGGTCACCGATGACAGCTATGGGATTCGAGCAAGGATATCTTGACCCAGCCTATGGTAACGTAAGAATTTCGCAGTTGCTGGCTATTGGCATTATTATTGTTGCGATAGTCTTCATCGTTGTGAGAAGAATGACAGGCAAGGCAGATGTAAGGTATAGCGATCCAATTGTATCTTCCAAAGTTCCTTCAGAATCATCGGATGATATGGTGCAAACAGGTCCGGTTGCAGGCAAAGAGGACAAGGTAACTCCGGTCTCGACCAATGAGGATCTGAAGCAAGCTGAAGAAAAAAAGGAGTAATGCAACATGATTGACACGGTTTTGTTTGATCTGGATGGAACGATTATTGATACGAATGAGCTAATTATCAACTCTTTCCTTCATGTAATGGAGGATTTGAAGTTATCCACCCCTTGGACACGCGAACAGATCATTCCTCATATGGGAGGAACGCTGGAAAATCAGATGCGTACGTTCTCTGGGAAAGAGGATGTTGCGGAGTATGTGAAAGGATATCGGGCGTACAACGACGTTCATCATGAGGCGATGGTTCAGCCGTTTCCTCACGTAATTGAGGTCGTTGAAGCTCTTCATGAGGCAGGAATCGTGATGGGTGTTGTCACAACGAAGATTCGTCCATCTACTCTTAAGGTGCTGGAGCGTTTCGACCTGTTGAAGTATATGAAATCGATTGTGACAGTTACGGATGTAACCAATCCCAAACCGCATGCTGAACCGGTCCTAAAGGCGATCGAAGAGTTGGGTGCAGATCCTTCCAAAACATTGATGGTGGGTGACAGCCCAGTCGATATTCAATCGGCACAGAACGCGGGTGCGCTTTCGGCAGGCGTAGCCTGGTCCCTTAAGGGAGAGGCCGTATTGAGCGGCTATAACCCGGATTACATTTTGCACGACATGAAGGACTTGCTTAAGCTGATTGAAACGGAACGTTCATGAGAAAAGTAACCCGCTATCCCTTAGAAGGCCATAACGCACTTTGGCATATCTATAAGACAGTGAGTCCGTGGAAAGGCGTGCGTAACTTTATCTGGATTCAGTTGTCACGGTACTGCCCGATTCTATCGGTCAAGAACTGGATCTATCGTCGCATGCTTGGCATGAAGGTGGGTAAACATACGGCTTTTGGGTTGATGGTGATGGTTGATGTTTTCTTTCCGGAGAAAATTACGGTAGGCGAAAATTCCGTGATTGGCTACAATACCACGATCCTGGCTCACGAGTATCTTATTAAAGAGTACAGACTCGGTGAGGTGATTATCGGGGAAAATGTACTGATCGGTGCAAATTCAACCATCCTGCCAGGTGTGACCATCGGAGACGGTGCGGTTGTAGCTGCTGGAGCTGTTGTTCATAAGGATGTAGCTCCGGGAGCTTTTGTTGGAGGGAATCCACTTCGTGATCTGTCTCGCTCGAATGCATCAGCGGAGGAGATTGTCATAAAGGCTGATGAGTAATGATTTTGGGAGACGGCCTACGGATATATCTGCAAAAGATCATCACAAAGAATACACGGACGAAAATTAACCTGAATTGGTTCAGTCAGGGGAAGAGCAATAAGTCGAACGGACTGAAATAAGGAAGCTGCTGAGGGCAGCTTTTTTCGTATACAAATAGTTAGACTCATGTTCAGCCATGGGATCAAAATGGAGGATATAGTACAAGCACCCCAAAGGGGCTGTATTGTTGACGATGGATAGTCATTCATGTTATCATATCCCATATCCTTTAGTTTGTTAGCACTTTACCATGTTAAAGAAATAAGATGGAAGTAAGTATAATTAAGCATAAATGAACACGTACTAAACGTTTTCTGAAGGCTGCCTGGCAGCAACAATAAAAATTCAGGTTACAAGATAGAATGGGGATTTACACTACATAAATCCTGTTGAAATAGAACGTCTACCAATCTTAAATTACTGACTCGGGGTGAATAATACCAATGTCCAAACCAAAAGGCTTTGAAAAACCGACAGGTTTTCGTGACTATACACCACATGTGGTGACCAAGCTGCGAACCATTGAGCGGAATGTACTGGAATGCATGGAACGCTGGGGTTACCGTCAAATCATTACGCCAACGATTGAATACTACGATACCGTAGGTGTAGCGAGTTCTACATCGGATCGCAAGTTGTTTAAATTATTGAACAGTCGCGGGACTACGCTCGTACTAAGATCAGATCTGACGGCTCCGATTGCACGGGTGGTCTCTTCTCTATTGAAGGATGAGGAGCTTCCTCTGCGTTTGTCCTATCATGCGAATGTGTTTCGTTCCATTGAAGAGGAAGCAGGGCGTGAGGCGGAATTTTTCCAAACGGGTGTAGAGCTTGTCGGTGATGATTCGCCAGAGGCAGATGCAGAAGTTGTAGCACTTGCGATCGCTTCTTTGCAGGCAGCGGGTGTATCTTCCTTTAAAATTGCGATGGGTCATATGGGATTTCTGAACGGGTTACTGGAAGAAGTCATTCCGGGTCAAACGGTACAACAGGAGCAGTTGAAAGAAGGATTGCTGGGACGTGATTATGTCGGCTATCGCCAATCCATAGAAGCATTGAATCTGGAACCGAAACTGAAGGAGCAGCTTGAAGCCATTTTACGACTGCGTGGCGGTAAAGAAGTATGTACACACGCAACAGAGCTGAGTTCAAGTACTGAAGCAGCACAGTCCATTGCGCATCTGTGTGCTGTATTCGAAGTGTTGGAAGCGTACGGTGTGTCTGAGCATGTGTTGATTGATCTGACGATGATTGGTGATTTCTCCTATTATACAGGCATGACGTTTGAAGGGTATGCGGCAGAGCTCGGTTCCCCAGTATGCAGTGGCGGACGATATGATAATCTATTACAGCAGTTTGGCCGTTCATTACCAGCTACAGGGTTTGCACTCAAAACAAACCGGATTATCGATGGTGTTCATGGAATTACGATGGAAGAGAAGAAGCCTGTACTTATTCAATATACTTCGGAACGCCGGGCTGAGGCTCTAACAGAGGCTGCGAGACTACGCAGCATCGGTCAGAATGTAGTAACATACCTCCTTCCTAAAGATGGGGCAGAGGCTCTAACAGGCATCAAGTCAATCCAGGCTGAGCAGGTTATCACGTACGGATCTGAAAATGGAGGGGGACGCTAAGATGTCGGATATTTTGAAGGTAGCTATGCCGAAGGGCCGAATCTATAAGAAAGCCTCCAAACTGTTCCGTGAAGCAGGGCTTGATATTCCGGTAGACGTGGACGATACGCGCAAGCTGGTCATCGAAGTGCCGGAAGCGGGGATGGAGTTCATCATGGCGAAGCCCGTAGACGTGCCAACGTATGTGGAGTATGGAGTAGCGGATATAGGGATTGTGGGTAAAGACGTTCTGCTTGAGGAAAATCGGGACGTGTACGAATTGTTGAACCTGGGAATCGCACAGTGCCGCATGTCTGTTATTGGACTACCGGACTGGACACCTGGCATTCAGCAGCGAGTGGCAACAAAGTACCCGAGGATTGCCTCCCAATATTTCCGCGAGCAAGGGCAGCAGGTGGAAGTTATCAAACTGAACGGTTCGATCGAACTTGCGCCGTTGATCGGGCTGGCTGACCGAATCGTCGATCTGGTAGAGACGGGACAGACGTTACGTGAGAACGGACTCGTTGAGATGACGGGTATTCTGGATATCACAAGCCGCCTTATTGCCAATCGGGTCAGCTATCGGATGAAGAACGCACGAATTCAGGCATTATGCGATGCTCTCCAACAGGTCATTCCAGCCTCGAATGAGGTGTCGGCGGAAATTTTTCGAGGATAAATCAAGCATGTAAGATGGAACAGAAGTAACTAATCGATGATTGATTATATAGCATAAACGGGTATTAGACGCATCACAGGCACTACAGGGATAGGGAGGATGTACGCATGAAAATTGTACCTGCACGGGAATTTGATCTGAAGCGGGAAGTGGAATACGGTACACCGGAGCAAAATGAAACGGTACGGCGCATTGTCAGCGACATTCGCCGGGAAGGAGATGCGGCACTGCTGCGTTACACAGAGCAGCTGGATCGCACGAAGCTGACGGCTTCGGAGCTTCGCGTGCCGCAGGAAGAGCTGCAAGCAGCTTATGCAGCTGTGGAGCCTTCCTTCGTGACGGCGATCCGTCAGGCCGCCGCTAACATTCGTGCTTTTCATGAGAAGCAGAAACGCAACTCATGGATGGATTGGCAGCCGGACGGCAGCCTGCTGGGCCAGGTGATCCGGCCGCTGAAGCGGGTCGGCGTGTATGTACCTGGCGGCAAAGCAGCGTACCCTTCGTCGGTGCTGATGAACGTGATTCCGGCACAGGTGGCTGGCGTGCCGGAGATTGTGTTGGTGACGCCGCCTTCAACGAACGGCGGCGAAGGCATTAACCCGTACATTCTCGTGGCTGCTGCCGAAGCAGGCGTGAGCGAGATGTATCGGGTTGGCGGCGCTCAGGCGATCGCCGCCCTCGCATACGGCACGGAGAGCATTGCCCCGGTCGACAAGATCTGTGGACCGGGCAATATATACGTGGCGCTCGCGAAGCGCGAGGTGTACGGCGCAGTCGATATCGATAGTATCGCCGGGCCGAGTGAGATTGTGGTGCTCGCCGATGATACGGCGAATCCGGTATATGTCGCCGCCGACCTGTTGTCGCAGGCGGAGCATGACGAGATGGCATCGGCCATTCTCGTCACAACCTCGGCCGTGCTGGCGGAAGCCGTGCAGGCCGAAGTGCGGCAGCAGCTAGAAGTGCTGCCGCGGCGTGATATCGCTGCTGCTTCCGTAGAGCAGTATGGCGCGATTATTGTGGTCGATTCCATCGATGAGGGAATCGATGTGGTGAACCGGCTCGCACCGGAGCATCTGGAGATCATGGTGCAGGAGCCCATGGCTTACGCTGGCCGGATCGAGAATGCCGGAGCGATCTTCCTCGGCCCGTATAGTTCGGAGCCGGTAGGGGATTATTTTGCGGGACCGAATCACATTATTCCGACAAATGGAACAGCCCGATTCAGTTCACCTGTGGACGTGGATGATTTTATCAAAAAATCGAGTTTGATCTATTACAGCAAGGAAGCGTTACTCCAAAATGGAGCGGCGATTATAGAGCTGGCCCGGCATGAAGGGCTCGAAGGACACGCCCGTGCGATCGCTGTACGGTTAGAACAGGAAGGAAAGGCGGAATCGGATAATGGATAAGCAGAATAATGGTTTGGACCTTCAGAACAAGGGTGCTGTACGTCAGGCAGAGGTAGACCGTAAAACAAATGAAACGAACATTCAGCTTTCTTTTGCCGTAGATGGAACCGGGCAATCCGAGATTGAAACGGACGTACCTTTCCTGAATCATATGCTCGATCTGTTCACAAAGCATGGACAATTCGATCTGAACGTACAGGCGCGCGGCGATGTTGATATTGATGACCATCACACGGTGGAGGATATCGGGATTTGTCTGGGACAGACTCTTCGTGAAGCATTGGGTGACAAGAGGGGCATCAAACGTTATGCGAGTGTATTTGTACCGATGGATGAGGCTCTCGCTCAGGTAGTCATCGATGTCAGCAACCGCCCTCACTTTGAGTACCGTGCACAATACCCATCTCAGCAAGTGGGCAGCTTCTCAACAGAGCTGGTACATGAGTTTCTGTGGAAACTGGCGCTGGAAGCGCGCATTACATTGCACGTTATCGTACACTACGGACAAAATACACACCACATGATCGAGGCGATCTTCAAAGCACTGGGGCGTGCACTGGATGAGGCAACAACGATTGATCCACGTGTAACAGGTGTGCCTTCCACGAAGGGAGTGCTGTAGACGATGGCGATTGCAATTGTCGATTACGGTATGGGGAACCTGCACAGCGTCGGCAAAGCGGTCGAACGTCTTGGCTACGAAGCGCTGGTCACAGGTGACCGGGATGCGATTCTTGGTGCAGATGGTGTGATATTACCAGGTGTAGGTGCATTTGGCGATGCCATGGTGCACTTGCGAGAGAGTGGATTGGACGCAGTGGTGAAGGAAGCGGCAGCTGGACCAACACCGCTGCTCGGCATCTGTCTGGGCATGCAGCTGTTGTTCAGCTCAAGTGAGGAGCATGGCGAGCATGAAGGATTGAATATTTTGCCGGGTAAAGTCGTGCGATTCGCACCGGGAGAATTAAAGGTTCCACATATGGGCTGGAATCGATTGCAGTTCCTGCACCCGGAAAATCCGCTATTCGTGGGGCTTGAGGCAAGTCATGTCTATTTTGTCCATTCATATCATGCACGTACGGACGTAGAGAGCGATCTATTGGCAGTAACGGATTACGGACATCCGGTTACAGCGATTGTTGGCAGAGGCTCCAATTTCGGCATGCAGTTCCACCCGGAGAAGAGCGGGGAGCTGGGTATGAAGCTGCTTGGAAACTTCCTGGCATTGACTGGATCGAAGGCGTAAACATAATCAGCCGATCATATGATTTTTAATTCATCCTTATAAAATAACGTAGCAAACTTATATAGAATGTAGCCTAGAGCACAAATATGAATATATTCAGGAGGCCTTGTATGTCATCTTTTATCATATATCCGGCAATTGATATCCGGGACGGCAAATGTGTAAGACTGGTGCAGGGAGATTACAATCAGGAGACGGTATATAACGATGACCCGGTTCAAGTTGCTCTTTCCTGGGAGAAGCAAGGTGGTACATACGTTCATCTGGTGGATCTGGACGGTGCAAAAGCAGGTCATCCCGTGAATGATGAGCTGATCGGGCGTATTGCTTCGGCCGTGAACGTGCCTGTTCAGGTAGGTGGAGGCCTTCGTACAGTGGCTGATGTAGAACGTTTGTTGGGTCTCGGTGTGAGTCGCCTTATTATCGGAACAGCTGCAATTGAGGATCGCGCTTTTACAGAAGAAGTACTGGGACGATATGGAGACAAAGTAGCTATTGGTATCGATGCACGCAATGGCTATGTGGCGACACGTGGATGGCTGGAGACATCGGAGGTCCAGGCTGAGGTACTCGCGAAGGAACTGGCGGCATTCGGTGCAGAAACCTTCATCTTCACAGACATCTCTCGTGATGGCATGATGCAGGGCCCTAACGTGGAAGCGATCGTGTCTCTTGCGAAGGCAAGTGGCCGTACAGTGATTGCTTCCGGTGGAGTTAGTGTCATGGATGATCTGCTTCGTTTAAGCAAGCATGCGGAAGATGGTGTCGGAGGAGCAATCGTAGGAAAAGCGCTGTATACTGGCAGTATTGATCTGTCCGAAGCGGTACGTGCGGTAAATAAATAATAGCGATACTATATAGGCTCAAATAACATTTGCACGATAACGATCATCAGGAGAGAGGAAGAGGAGCATGCTGGCAAAAAGAATCATTCCTTGTCTGGACGTGAAGGACGGCCGGGTTGTCAAAGGCGTTAACTTCGTCAATCTCCGCGATGCGGGTGATCCGGTGGAGCTGGCGGCGCTGTATGACCGCGAGGGTGCGGACGAACTGGTGTTTCTTGATATCTCCGCTTCGGTGGAAGGCCGCGAAACGATGGAAGAAGTGGTACGGCAAACCGCGGGTGAGATCGCCATTCCTTTTACCGTAGGCGGAGGGATCTCCAAGGTGGAAGACATGAAGCGCATTCTGCGTGCAGGAGCGGACAAGATTGCGGTAAATACGGCAGCTGTGCTTAATCCTCAGCTGATTGCAGACGGAGCACGCCGCTTTGGTTCCCAGTGTATCGTCGTTGCAATAGACGCCAAGTATAATGAGGCTTGGGGCGAATGGGAAGTGTACACGCATGGTGGACGTAAACCTTCAGGGATTAAGGCGCTGGACTGGGTTAAACAGGCGGAGACCTTAGGCGCTGGCGAAATTCTGCTGACAAGCATGGACGCGGACGGAACGAAGGACGGATTCGATCTGAAGCTGACTGCAGCGGTATCCGAATCGGTACGTATTCCGGTCATTGCTTCAGGCGGCGCGGGAAAGGAATCCCATTTCTATGATGTGTTTACGGCAGGCAAAGCGGATGCAGGTCTAGCAGCAACGATATTCCATTACAAAGAAATCGCCGTTCCGGCGTTAAAACAACATTTGAGAGAGCAAGGGGTGGAGATCCGTGACTAATGTAAGCAATGAGATCAAGGAGCAGTTATCCTTGGAGCAGGTTGTGGAACACATTCGTTGGAGCGATGGGTTGGTACCTGCCATTGTGCAGGATACAGAGACACGTCAAGTTCTGATGATGGCTTATATGAATCGGGAATCCCTGAAATTGTCGCTGGAATCCGGTGAAACGTGGTTCTGGTCACGCTCGCGTCAAGAGCTGTGGCATAAAGGCGCAACTTCAGGCAACGTACAGACGATTACTTCATTGAAATATGATTGTGATGGTGACACCTTGCTGGTTGAAGTGAAGCCGAACGGACCTGCTTGCCACACCGGAGCAGTGACGTGTTTCCATAATGAAATCGTGGGTTTGCCAGAGCAATCCGTAGACCAGGCTTCAGGCGATTCTAGTGCAACTACTGCAAGTGCTAGCTCCGAAAACCGTTTTGAAGTACTGGCTGAACTGGAATCGGTCATTGCAGAGCGTGAACGCGAGCGTCCGGAAGGTGCATATACGACATACCTGTTTGATAAAGGCGTTGATAAAATTCTGAAAAAGATCGGTGAAGAAGCGTCCGAGACGATCATTGCCGCCAAAAATAAAGACAATGACGAGCTTCGTCTTGAGGTCAGTGACCTGATGTACCACTTGCTCGTTCTGTTGCAAGAGCGCAAGCTGCCGCTGGATGACATTATGTCAGAGCTGAGCCGTCGCCACGAGCGGCCTCGCCGCGATTAGGAGGCGAGCCTGTGCGTATAGACTATCATACACACCATGAGCGGTGTGGACATGCCGTTGGCAAGCTGGAGGCTTATGTGCAGCGTGGGGTGGAGATTGGCTTGTCGCAGATCGGGCTGTCGGATCACATGCCTTTGCTGCATGTAGACCCCGCTCACTATTATCCTGAGATGGCGATGCCCATGGACGAGCTACCGCGTTATGTGGAAGAGTGTTTCTCTCTGAAAGAGCGCTACCGTGGTCAGATCGAAGTGCGTGTCGGCCTCGAAGGCGACTATATTGAAGGCTGGGAGACAGAAATCCGGGCCATTATTGAACGCTACCCTTGGGACTATGTGATTGGATCGGTCCATTTTCTCGGGGAATGGGACATTACAGATTTTCGCCAGACCCACCATTGGGAAGGCAAAGACGTACTGAAAGTCTATCGTCAGTACTATGATGCTGTGAGCAAAGCGGCAGCGACGGGAATGTACGATATTATGGGTCATACAGATGTGATCAAGCGCTTTGGCTTCACTCCGGAACCAGAGCAGACTGAAGAGCGTATAGCCCTTGAAAACGCAGCACTGCAAGCTATCGCGAAAAGTGGCTGTGCTATGGAGCTCAATGCATCAGGATTATCGAAGCCCTGCGCAGAGATGTTCCCTGGTCGCCGGATGTTAACCGAGGCCATTCGATTGGGGATTCCGCTGACCCTTGGCTCCGATGCACATGATCCGCTGAAGCTGGGGGATTATCTTCCTGAGGCCGAGGCTCTCTTGCGTGAGTTGGGCTGTACAGAAGTTGCTGTTTTTGAAGGCCGTCATCGTTCTTTCATTCCTTTAAATGTATAAGCCAGTGGAGTATAATGAGGGTAGGAAATAACCTTTTTAGCTAAAGGATTATATTGGGACTTCAACCCTCGGGAGGGCATTATGCAGCATTCGTTACGTATTTTTTCCGGTTCATCGAACCCTAAGCTGGCAGAACAGGTATGCGACAAGCTGGGTGTACAACTAGGCAAGATCAAACTGTCCCGGTTCAAGAGCGGAGAAATATACGTTCACTACGAAGAGACGATCCGCAACTGTGATGTGTTTCTGGTACAATCATTATCTCATCCGATTAATGAGTTGTTCGTAGAACTGCTCGTCATGATTGATGCAGCCAAAAGGGCTTCTGCCCGTACGGTAAATATTATTGTTCCTTATTACGGATATGCCCGTCAGGAACGCAAGTCTGCTCCGCGTGAGCCGATCTCTGCCAAGATGGTTGCGGATGTGTTAACTACAGCTGGGGCAAACCGGGTAGTTACCATTGATCTGCATGCAGCGGCAATTCAAGGATTTTTCAATATTCCTGTGGATCACATGACTTCATTGGATCTCATCAGTGATTATTTGCTGAGTAAAGGGATTGAAAATCCGGTGGTTGTTTCCCCTGATGCGGGACGAGCTTCAATGGCGGAGAAACTGGCGAATCGTCTGGATTCCCCTTTTGCCATTATGATCAAGAAGCGGCCAAGCCACAATGAATCGATCATTACGCATGTTATTGGGGATGTTGAAGGTCGGACTCCAATTATTATTGAGGATCTAATCGATACCGGAACGACAATTCTCAATGTTGTTGAAGGGTTGAAGGAGCGAGGCTCCAAAAACGTATATGTATGCGCAACACATGGTCTGTTCTCGGACGGAGCACTAAGTAAGCTCAATCACCCGTCTATAGCCGAGGTGGTAGTCACAGACTCCATCGCATTGCCGGATGACCATCCCGAATGCTTCAAAGTGTTGCCCGTAGCTCCAATGCTTGCGCGTGCTGTTCGCATTATTGTGGATGGTGGCTCCATGGCGACGTTGTTTAAAGATTCAGGGATTTAATCATGAGCACAGATTTGTGCGAATTCAGGTGTATTGTACCGTGTTTGAGTAGTTTGCTGCTCAGCACGGTTTTTATTTTTTTATGATGGATTAGGATAGAGATGCGGATGAGTTGAGGAGAAAGAGGGAATCGATTACTCATTTGCTGCCTGGGGGCTTGTGCTATAATAACTTAAAATTGATTTTATGGCTGCGTGTATAGGGAATTCAATCCCAGAGATGTAACTGATTTGATGAACAGTAGAACCACGGCTATTATACAACGGTGTCGTGGAGTGAGGAGTGGGGTCTATTGTCCCGGACTTGGTATTATCGTTTACTGTTTTCTTATTTTCCTATTTTCTTTCTTACCATGACCGTACTCATTTTTATCGCTTTTGTTTTCATTAATGACATCTCCAGGGAAGAAACAAGGAAAGCAGACCGTATCTCCTCCAGCTATTTGGTGGACAGTCTGGACCGGACGATCCGGGATATTGAGTTGTCGGTGATGGAAGCGGTGCAGAGTGAGCAGGCCTATAAGTACTATTTTAATAGCCAGAACCAGGTGGGCAAAGAGACCGTGTATAGCATTGCACAAAGCTTGCGTGAGCTGACGAGTTCCAACCCTTGGATCCAATCGATTTATTTGTATGACAAGAAAAATGAAAGCGTTTTAACCTCAAGCGGATCCAAGGATGTAGACAGCTTTTCAGACAAGGCGTGGATCGACCGAATCGACTCTGGTTCTCTTACTTCAGGCTGGCAGCCTGTCAGGGAATTCGATGCAGGAGTTAATCAGCGTACACCTATTCGGGTGTTGACGGTGGATAAGGATATGCCTTTGCCATTCGGCTCCGATGGGGCGCTTGTCATTAATATCAAGATGAGCAGCATCGAGCAGAGCATTGATAGTATGGTTAATGGACAGCTTTCTTTCATGAGCATTCTTGACCGTGACGGTCAGATTGTTTACGATGCGCATTCAGATCGTGAAGGTGCTGTAGAAGGCCAAGAGCTGAACACCCTTTCGCTGGAAAGATTGGGTTGGACGATCTCCAGTGGGATCAAGGAGGGGAACTTATATGGTTGGGTCTCGGTGGTTTCCTATGTATGGGTGATTATTGCGGTTGTTACCGTCATTTGTGCGATCGTCTATATTATCTATATTACTCGTCGCAACTATAAACCCATTCAGATTATTATGAATCGGATTGAGGCGCATCAGATTCGGGTGTTGGAGCAATCGGGCTCACGGACCGATGAGATGAAATTGATTGATGGCGTGTTGGAAAACCTAATAAACCATATGATGGATTCGGACAAAAAGAGCAGGGAAAACGTGCTGCTGCAGCGCAGCAAACTATTTAACGATCTGCTGAATGGGGAGAATCTGGATCATGCGGTAGAGCGATTAAAGGATCTTTCCCCGTTAACTGGCGTGGATACTTCGTCATGCTTCGCTGTTGTGGTTGGCGAAATCAACCGATATGAGAAGGGATTCCAGGAACGGTTTACGAGAGGTGAGCAGAATACACTCAAATTTGCGTTAATGAATGTGCTGCAGGAGCTCTCACGCAATGCGGGTATGCAATGCTGGACGGAATGGGTCAGCTCGGATCAGATTGCGATCCTTTTCCTGTCCACAGACGGTAATCCGGATATGACGGAGCAAATTCGCTTAGTTGCGGAGGAATGCCGATCCTGGGTTGAGCAGAATCTGCGTATATCATTGAGTTTCGGTATCGGACCGATTGCGAAGGGCATCAAGGCTATTCGTGAATCATACGTGGCGGCTGAGACTGTGATGCACCGCAGATTGCTGAGAGACGGTGATGTTGCTCTGGCTGGATATGGAGAAACCCAGCAGCAGCTGCTTGATACCTATACCTATTTGCAGATGATTGCTGATTTTGTTAAACGGTTTCGGATGTCGAGCAGTCAGTGGCGTGATCAACTGGAGGAAATCTTTGCGGCTTTTGAACGTGATAAGCTGCCAGACGATGAGATTCACTCCTTGATTCAGGCGATGCTACAGATGCTCAGTCGGGAAGTAGCGGTCATGTCCGAACAGCTGCAGGAGAAATTATCGGAGGAAAACATAAACAAGTGGTTGATGCTGATGAAAGAAGCGGAGACACTTGAAGGTGTGAAAGACATTCTGTTTGATGACCTGACGGACTTGTTCAGAACTTATGTGTCGGTAACTGAAACCAAGAGCTACAAAGCGATGGTCAATGAAATGAAAAACTATATCGAGGAACAGTTTGCCAATCCTGATCTTTCGCTGAAACATCTGAGCGATCGATTCCAGATTACCGGCAAACATGCAAGTTATTTGTTCAAGACAGAGTTCAATATGAAGTTTGTAGACTTCCTTACAGAATTGCGGATGAAGGAAACGGAGCGTCTTCTGCGGAGTACGGATCTTTCCCTACAGGACATTGCCTTGAAGGTGGGGTATGCCAATGGAATTACCTTGGGACGTGTATTCAAACGGGTTGAGGGTATTACACCGGGAGACTATCGCCGTATGAAACGTGAACATCACGATTCCGAGTCGTAATTCAAAGGTGAGTGCTACGCATTATACCGTGCTAAGCACAGGGTGGAATTCATACAGGCTTTTCTCAGGAGAAGCCATGTAGGAGTCCGCCTTTTTTTTGCTGCTAGTGTAAACCTGTATTCCGTCTTGGAGGCTTGCGCTTATGCAAGAAACCCTTGATTTACGCCTGTTTTCGGGTCCTTTACGAATATAGTCAGTCTGCGAAAATCGTCGCTCGGGATAAACCATTATCCTTATGTAAGCGTTTCCGAAACGAGTTTATTGCCAGAGCACGGAAAGATGTGGAATACTCTGGGCAAGCTTTAAACATTCACGCAATGCTAAGGAGATGACAAAATGACAGGAAAAGCAACCAAAGGGAGTCTAAAGAAATGGATGGGATTGGCGCTTACTATGGTAATGGGAGTTTCCTTGCTAGCCGGCTGTTCATCTGCATCGAACCAGGAGTCAGAAGGCAGTGCATCAGGCAATGGCGAGCGTGTCACCTTAAAAGTGGAGGTGTTTGATCGCGGGAATAGTCCTTCACCTTATACCATTACGAATAACTATTTGTCCAAGCTGATCCAGGAACGGTTCGGCGATCCGAATAACATTGATATACAATTCGTACCGATTCAGCGCTCGGAGGAAGTGACCAAGCTGAATGTCCTAATGGCGAGTAATACGGATGTTCCGGATATTGTATTTGTTTATGACTCAAGTGTATTTTATCGTTACGCCGAACAAGGTGGTCTGACTGATGTGGGAGAGTTGATTGATCAATACGGACCGAACCTGAAAAAATTCCTTGGCGAGGACACCCTTAAGTTTGGTCAATTAGAGGGCCAGCAGTTCGCAGTTCCTGGCAAACGTGCCATCACAGGCAGATATAGCTCTTATATTCGTCAGGATTGGCTCGATAAACTGGGATTGCCAGTACCGAAGACGACGTATGAATTGTATACCACTTTGAAAGCATTTAAAGAGAAGGACCCTGGTGGACTTGGCAGCAAAAACATTCCAATGGGAATGGCACTGGCGCCAGCTCAGTTCGAAACATTAATTTACTCATTCATCAAGCCGATCAGCGGGGATCTGACTTATGCCCAACGTTATGAATTGCCTCTCCATGAAGGCTTCAAGGATGCGATGAAGTTCATGAACAAGCTATACAATGAAGGTTTGATCAGCAAGGACTTCAGTTTGGATGAAGATAAGGCTCAACTGGTGAAGGATGTACAGAACGGTAACATTGGCTATTGGTCTGAGGATGTCGACGCCATTTTCTATGCGGATGGCACTCTGGATAACTTGCTTAAAAATACGCAGGGCAGTAAAGTGCTTCCGATCGATGCGTACACCAACGCAAACGTAGACAACAAACATATCAAATCCCGTTACGGTTCAAACGGCATGTACATCATGATTCCGAAGAGCAGCAAACGTGCGGTGGAAGCAATCAAATATTTGGATTGGATGGCATCAGACAATAACCTGATTGATATTTACAGTGGCGTGGAAGGAGAGAACTACGATCTGGTAGACGGAATTCCGGTCGTCAAAGAGGATGCTTCACAGGAAGCGAAGGATCGTCTGTTCAACGCAGGGGATACAGCTATTATCTCAAATGGTAAAAATATCGGTGATCAGGCTACCAACGAAAAAGCGTGGGTCATGGGCTTCCCGCAAAACAATCAGGAATTGCTCAAACAGTCGATTGATATTGCCAACACCGACACGGTAGGACCCATCATTTTTGACAAACCGATTCAGGCAGAGATGAAGTACAGCACGGCGCTCAAAGATAAGCTTAATGTCATTATCGTAAAAACAGCAATGGCTAAACCGGAAGAATTCGACGCAGTGTATGAACGGGAAATGAATGATTTCATGTCCCTGGGCGGCACAGAACTGAAGAAGGAACTGGATCAAGCGGTTCAGGAGCTTGCTGCGAAATAATAGTCGGAGATATGAATGTATGAACGTACGAATCCCAAGTACACAAGCTTGATATCGCATCATTCATGAAGGGACTTGTGCCGTCGGCTGAGGTTAAGGCGGCACAGTGTTTCTTCGTTGTTAGGAGGAGACCGACTTGACCGCATACTTGAAGAGGTATTGGCAATTATACGCGTTGATTTCACTGCCCCTCATCTATTTCGTGGTGTTTCGCTACGGACCGATGTATGGCGTTCAGATCGCATTTAAGGATTTCAATCTGTTTCAAGGTATTAACGGCAGTGAGTGGATCGGTTTTGATGCCTTTCGTGAGGTATTCGGGATGCGAGATTTCTACACCACGTTGCGCAACACCTTTATGCTGAATTTTCTTGATCTAATCGTTTCGTTTCCTGCTCCCATTATATTAGCCATCATGCTCTATGAAATTCGGTTTAAATGGTTTCAAAAAATATCGCAGACGATTCTGTATATCCCTCACTTTATTTCGTGGGTCATTATTGGGGGCATTGTGTACCAGTTATTCGGTAACCAATCCGGTATGGTAAACGGTGTAATTGAAAGCATGGGTTTAAACCCGATTCCATTTTTGACTGAAAAAAATCCCTGGCTCGTGACGTACCTGTTCACAGGTGTCTGGCAAAGTGCAGGTTGGGGAACCATTCTGTATCTGGCTGCGCTGACGGGTGTTAATAAGGAATTGTTCGAAGCGGCAGAGATTGATGGAGCGACACGGCTGAAGAAAATCTGGCATATAACCCTGCCAAGCATCAAGCCTACCATCGTAACCCTGCTCATTCTTAATTTGGGTCATATGGTCAGCATCGGCTTTGATCGTCCTTATATTATCGGGAACACGGCAGTACGTGAATACTCCGATGTGCTCAGTACCTTTGTATACCGGGTCGGGCTGGAATCGGGACAATATACGCTGGCAACCGTCGTGGGATTGTTCCAGGCAGTCGTTGGACTTATATTTGTACTTGGTTCGAACTATATATCGAAAAAGACAACAGGTGAAGGAATTCTGTAAAAGAACAGAAGGTACGCTAAGCTGCTCTATATGTATACCATCAGTAAAGGAGTTGTGCGCATATGAGTGAACGCACCTCAAACCGGATTTTTGATACCGTTATCATCCTGTTTATTAGCTTATTCGTCGTGTTCTGTCTCGCTCCGTTTCTGCACACGATTGCCATATCATTAAGCTCCAATCGTGCCATTACATCGGGTGAAGTCACCATTTTTCCTAAGGAGTTCAATTGGGATGCGTATGTTAAGGTCTTCTCCGATCATTCGATGCTGTATTCCTTGGGATATACGACCCTGTTAACGATTGTGACAACGGTGCTATGCATGGTGTTCACAATCGCAGCTGCATACCCGTTGACCAAGAAAAAAATGAAGGGCCGCAAGCTCTTCATGTACGTGATCATCATTACGATGTTCTTTAGTGGGGGGATCATTCCCGAGTACTTGCTCATTCGTGACCTGCACTTGCTTAATTCGCCATGGGCTCTAATTCTGCCAGGTCTGGTCAGTCCGTTTAACCTGATTATCCTGATCTCATTTTTCAATGGTATACCAGAAAGTCTGGAGGAGTCCGCTGAAATTGATGGCAGTTCACATCTGCACACATTGTTGAAAATCATATTGCCGCTGTCGATGCCGGTCATGGCAACCTTGGCGTTGTTCTATGCTGTTGGACGCTGGAATGGCTTCCAGGATTCCCTGATGTACATTAATGATCCTAAGCTGTATCCACTTCAGCTCAAACTCTTCCAAATGGTGCAAAACAACATGGTGAGTGAGCTCACACAGATGGAAGGCGCCAATCGCGCTCCATTAACCCCGGAAAGTCTCAAGGCGGCCACCGTTATTTTTGCAACCGTACCGATTCTGCTCGTCTATCCATGGCTGCAAAAATATTTTGTTAGCGGTGCCATGCTTGGAGCAGTTAAGGGCTGATCATAGGTTTTCTTAAGCCAATCGTGATTAACCAGATGACAGCATTACTGCGCCGATTATTTCGCACATCGGCATTTGTTTGGAGGGAATAGACATGTACAGACAACTGTTGGAAAGCAATGACAGAGCAGTGAAAAAAGGGATATCACGGCAAGTGCTTGATCCGGACAGCCGCTATTATGGAGGAACGATTGACCCTTATACTGGGATTGCCTGGGTCAACCATACGACCGGAACACCTACGGACATGTGTTACTGGGGAGCAGCACTCGCCAATCCGGATTCGATCTATTATCGGGATGAAGATCTGTTAAATCGTCTTCAGCTTGCATCGGAGTACGTACTCCGGAATCAGCATGCAGACGGCTCCATCTCTCCTGGTTGGACCAATTCCCATTCTCCACCGGATACCGCATTTCTTGTCGTGGGATATGCCCAGTTATATCAACTTCTTCAGCAGCAGGACTGGGAGCCATTGCAACCTGTACTGGACAATATGCGCCTGTTTCTGGAACGAACTGTTCCAGTCTTGCTGACTGGAGGCTGTCATACGCCGAATCATCGCTGGGTGCTATGCGCGGCGCTCGGTTTCCTGCATCAATTGTTTGACCTGGAGGAAGCTGTGCAGCGTGCAGAGCAGTGGCTGGCTGAAGGTATGGATATTACGCCTGATGGGGAGTGGACTGAACGAAGCAACGGAATCTACAACGCGGTTAGCAACATCATGCTGATTCACGCGGCACGCCTGTTGAACCGCCCTGAATTGCTGGACCCGGTGAGACTCAATCTTCGCATGATGGTGTACCTTGTTCATCCAACAGGTGAGGTTGTTACGGATTATTCAGGTCGCCAGGATCTGGGGAGCGTGCATGATTTATCACCGTATTACTTGCCGTATGCCATTATGGCCCGGTTGGACGGTGATCCGATCTTTGCCGGCATGGCCGATTGGGCGGGAGAAATGTTAACAGATCCCGGCGTCTGTTCGGTCAATGCGCTCGTCCGGCTGCTGCTGGAGCCTGAGCTTCAGCAGCAGGCAGGTAAGACACGCGAACAGCTGCCTGAGCGGTACGAGATCATACTGAACGAACGATTTGTGCGGGATGACTATTTACAGCGAATGGATTCGGCAGGTCATCATGGACACATCTCGCACAGCCGGTTGCATAAGGACTTCGGCGCACCTGTAGCACGTATTCGTTCCGGTAATACAAGTGCGACTGTAATGACGGAGGTGCCTTCATTCTTTGCCCTTCGTCATGGTGCCGTACGTCTACTGGCCGTTCAGTTGGCCTCCTATTTTAATCCAGGATATGTGCCGATGCAGCACATGTCTCGATTGCCAGCAGGTTACCTTCTAACGGGCGAACAGAAGAAAGGCTATTACGGTCCAATCCCGGACAGTCAACTGCCTGAGACGGCGGGAACAGCTATCAGTCCGTGGTATTTGTTGCCCCATCAGAGTCGAGATCTCACCCATGAACAGACGTTCCTTGTACAGACGGAAGTATTACGAACGGAAAATGGCTGGACCCTGAAACTGGCGGGAGAGCAGCCGGAGCAGCTTATGGTGCAGCTGTCTTTCGTGTTCGGAAGCGAGGGCGAGCTTTCCCAGGGGGAATTGCTTGAGACGGATGAAGGCCATTATCTGTGGAAGAGCGGCACATTGCGTTATTCCTGTGGAGATGACTGGATTGAGCTAACCGGGGGAGAGGTGGGGCATTTGGCAGCAACCGTACGTGAGGCAAAGCTGCCTAATAAGTGTAAGGTTGTACTGGTTAACTTTATGACCCCTTTCCACAAGACAGTTCATATCTCTCTTTCGCCATCCATGGCGTTAAAGCTGTAATTCTGATGAATGTCTCTATAAGGAAGAGTACATGAAGCAAAAAGATGACATTTCATTCGAAAGGGATGAGGGGGTGTCATCTTTTTTGCGCATTTTTGGCATAAACGACATGAAACTACATATTGAGAAGTGGGCCTTAAGATGTGGTATACTGGAGAGTATGAATGAAAGCAAAGAGGAGGTGCCTTGGAAGATGAAGGGCAAGCTACTGCGGGCTGAGGGACACCTTGCCAATGTAATACCGATTCACTTGGATGCTTCTTTCTTTTTTGAGAGAGCTGTCCGCTCGCTGGACCGTAATCACGTCGACAAGGCATTAAAATATTTTCGTAAAGCTGTTGAATATGAACCGGAAAATCCGGTGAATCATTGTAATATGGCGGGTATATTATCAGAGAAGGGGGATTACGAGGCTTCCAATGCCGTTCTTGCGCATGTGCTCGACGTGGTAGATCCGTCCATGACGGAATGTTATTTCTACATGGCGAACAATTATGCGAATATGGATCGGTTTGAAGAAGCTGAGCAAGCGCTTGTTACGTATTTGGAGGAGGATACCCAAGGTCAGTTTATGACGGAAGCCGAAGAGATGATGGAGCTTCTGTACTACGAGCTGGATCGACCAGCCAAACTGAACCGGATCAAATCACGTAAGGGTGTCGTTGAACACGATCAGGCGCGGGAATTGTTGGAACAAGGGAAGTTTGCACAGGCGGCTGAGCTGCTGGAAGACATGTCACCCGATTATCCTGATTATTTGGCTGCTCGCAACAACTTGGCGCTTGCCTATTATTATATGGGGCTGTTTCCCAAAGCGAAAGAGACGATTGCCGAGGTACTGGAGCAGGAGCCAGGTAATTTGCATGCACTGTGTAATCTGGCGATTTTCCACCAGAACGAGAATCGAGCCGACCAAGTGCTGCTTCTGATCAAAAAATTGCGTGTCATCGTGCCTTTCCAGCACGAACAGGTCTACAAACTGGCTACCACGATGGGTATCCTGGGACAACATGATACGGCTTATGTACATTTCCGTCGCCTGTTGAAGGATGAAGAAACCGCTGCGGACCCGGCTCTCGCACATTATGCAGCAGTCGCAGCTTATAATACTGAACGTTACGATTCCGCTGAACGTCTGTGGCGTCATGTAGGCAAGCTGGATCCGGGTTCGGAAGTATCCCGGTACTATCTGTCGGGTCTTGAGGCTGTGAGACAAGGAGAAAAAGATCCGGAGAAACTAAGTTATCACTATCATCTGCCATTTGACGAGCAATTCAGACAATGGGAGAACTATGGCAATGGCATACCTGAAGAGATGAAAAATGATCCATTGATCCGTTCCTCTTTCTTCTGGGCGTTGCGACATGGGGATCGGGCTACCAAGCTTCAGGTCATTCATGCTCTTGGCATGATTGGTGATTATGAGGTGCAACAGGCACTGCAATCCTTTATCCAGGAACCTGGTGAGGATCAGGAATTGGTGGAAGCCGCTCGTTCCGTATTAAACGGTCTTAGTTCAGAAGAAGCTGAGCAGGATGATTCTCCTGTTCTGCGACCGCTAACTGCATTGAGCAAACGCACCATTCCGAAGATGGAGTCGATGACGGAACAAACGGAGACGAAAGCTTCTTCGCATTGGCAGGCGGTCGTGGACCGTGCGTTACAGATGTCTGAAGCCAAAGCCGAATTGCAGCAAGAAATGGAACGGCTGTGGACCGATTATGTATCTCGCGTACACCCGGAGGTGCCTGGCACGAAGCAAATTGAAGGTTTGGCTGCGGGATTGGAATATCTGGCTGCTAAAATTCATAGTCGTCCAGTGACCTACCAAAGCATAGCCGACCGGTATGGCATATCAGCTGCCACTGTCAGCAAATATGCACGGCAAATCAATAAAGTGTGCAATTCCAACCCACCGATCCAGTAAATGTTCCTTGAAAATCTCGCTTTGGGATAGACTTCATTGCGTGAAGGATACATAGGCCTGGAAAACGGGTAAACTTAACGAATAGGTCTCGACATGCCTGTAGGATATCATCATAGCAAGTTAATCGCCACTCAACACACTCTCAACCTTATTAAGGAGGCTGTATCTATATGTCTAAATACAGAACGATTGTGATCGGAACCGGACCTGCGGGTCTGACAGCAGCGATATATCTAGCTCGTGCTAATCTAAACCCACTGGTTATCGAAGGTCTTCAGCCGGGTGGTCAATTGACGACGACAACGGAAGTTGAGAATTTCCCTGGTTTTCCGCAAGGCATTATGGGTCCGGAACTGATGGACAATATGCGCAAGCAAGCGGAGCGTTTTGGAGCTGAGTTCAAAAATGGTTGGGTGGAAGAAGTGGATTTCAGCAAACCGCCCTTCAAGGTTAAAGTTGGAGGCATCGGAGAACTGGAAGCCGAATCGATCATTATCTCTACCGGCGCTTCGGCCCGTTATCTCGGTATTCCCGGAGAGCAGGAGAATGTGGGACGTGGGGTAAGTACCTGTGCCACCTGTGACGGATTCTTTTTCCGTGGTAAAAAGATCGTTGTTGTTGGCGGTGGAGACTCTGCGATGGAGGAAGCCAGCTTCCTGACCCGCTTTGCAACAGACGTTACCTTGGTTCACCGTCGGGACGAATTACGTGCATCGAAAATTATGCAGGATCGGGCTCGCAGCAACGAGAAGGTGAAATGGGCTTTGAACCGTACACCGCTCGAAGTTGTGCCTGAGGCTCTTGGTGTTAAAGGGCTAAAGGTACGCAATAACGAGACTGGACAGGAAGAATTGCTTGAAGCGGATGGCGTATTCATTGCCATTGGACACACACCGAATACGGGTTTCCTGAGCAACCAAATTACTTTGGATGAACACGGCTATGTTGTCGTTAAACCGGGTACAACCGAGACCAATATTCCGGGTGTATTCGCCTGCGGTGATGTTCAGGATACGAAGTATCGTCAAGCCATTACAGCAGCAGGTTCAGGATGTATGGCTGCAATGGACTGCGAGAAATTCCTTGAAGGCAGCATTGTGCATGACTGGAGCGAAACACTGGATAAGTAAGCATGAAAAGGGCATGGTTTGGCATAAATTAAGTAGAAGAGACAACGGGAAGTCTCATGATGTGAGAAGCCGGAAGGCTTCTCTTTTTTTGAAACCAAAGTGGGCATGAGATCGTATACATAATGGGCATATTAGCTGTGAGGTGAAGACTTTGGGGGAAATGATAAAAGATTGGTTACAAAATGCAACAGTGCGGCGTTTTCTCATTCTGCTGTTGTTTTGTTTGGTTCTATTCAGCATGGGGAGTATGCTGCACATGATTTTGCTGTTATTCCTGGTGACGTATGTCATGAACAGGTTGCAGCATTTTATCACAGAGAAGTTGAATCGTTTATTTCCGGTTAACTATAAAGTTGTAGTCATCCTGCTCTATCTTATCGTTATTGCAGCCATTGTACTGGGCATCTCCAGGTATTCACCACGAATTGTGGATCAGGTCGTTCAGTTAACGAATGAGATCATGAAGTTTCTTGATACCGCTGACGGGGATAATTTTGCTTCCAAAATTGCAGGTTATCTTCAATCGTTCGATATTAAAAACTATACCAACGATGCATTGAAGTATATTTTTGCGTTAAGCAAATGGTTGGAGTTCATTCTGTTGGTTATCATCCTGAGTCTGTTCTTCTTGTTGCAGAAGCGGGAGATTTCCAAGTTTACCTCCAAGTTCAAAACAAGCAAGATCGGCTGGTTCTATAATGAAGTGGCTTATCTTGGAGATAAGTTTGTATCTTCTTTTGGTAAAGTGATCGAGGCACAATTGTTGATTGCGGTCTTTAATACAGCTTTGACGATTCTGGGATTATGGATACTCGGTTTCCCGTATTTGTTCGCTCTGACCATTCTGGTATTCATGCTGAGTCTGGTACCCGTTGCGGGGGTTATCATCTCACTGATTCCGCTGTGTCTAATCGGTTATCAACTGGGTGGGTTACAGCTCAGTGTGATCGTGATCATTATGATCGTCATCATTCATGCGTTGGAGACGTACTTCCTGAATCCGAAGCTGATGGCGCACAAAACCAAATTGCCGATGTTCTACACGTTTATCGTACTGATTCTGTCTCAACATTTCCTGGGGATCTGGGGGCTTATCATCGGTATTCCGATCTTTGTCTTCCTGCTCGATATTCTGGACGTCAACAAGATGGAAAAAACGGAAGAGCCTGTACGTGTGGAAACGAAGTTGTGACCAGTAGCTGAATATCTGCTGAAGGATAGGTTTAGGGAATGTTCATAAAAGTAGAGAAACGCCTCCTGTTATGGGAAGGCGTTTTTTGCGCCGTTAGGGTTAAGGGTTGCAACAACTGAACCACGGGTGAGCTCATAATGAATCACGTCCTTGTTCTGTTCTATAAGATATTTCCATCTTATCGAACTGCCTGAGACGTGATTAGTAAGGATTGTCATGAGATTCAGATGACAATTGTCATCTTTTACGCATGGAACGAGTGGATATGCAATATCATGAGTTGAGGCCTCCTCCTCTATGGAGGAAGGAATAAAGCCTGCGTTTTTAATAGAGACAAATGAGGTTGTATACGTATTCAAAGATAGCCTGTGATGTTGTTCACAATAGCGAGGAAGCTAATCACAGCAAAGGTCTTATCGTCTTGACCCAGGCGTATCCTTCAATTATAGTTGGTACGTAGGATTAAACTATTATAGATAGATAAAGGTGGCTTGTAGCATGTCTGAGAAAATCTACGTTGGGGTCGATCTCGGCGGAACAGCAATCAAGGTCGGTATATGTGATGAACACGGTCAGCTTATGCATACGTATGAAGGACCGACTGAAGTGGATAAGGGCGTTGACACGGTCATTGCCAACATCGAAAAGTATGTCCGTCATATCGTTGCCGAATCGCCTTACAGCTGGGAACAGCTTGAAGGTGTGGGAGCAGGAGTGGCTGGGTTCACCAATGTACGCGAGGGAATTATCGTTCTTGCCCCTAACATTGGATTTCGGAATGTAGCCATTCGTTCAATTTTGGAAGAACGTCTGGGCAAGCCAGTCAAAATAGATAACGATGCAAACGTGGCTGCACTGGGTGAAGCTTGGGCAGGTGCTGGCAAAGGCGTGGACAACTGTGTGTGCTATACGCTTGGTACAGGCGTTGGTGGCGGACTGATCCTGAATGGCAAGATCTATCAAGGTTTCTCCGGTATGGCTGGTGAGCTTGGTCATGTCAGTGTTGTTCCTGATCTGGAAGCAATTCAGTGCGGATGTGGCAAAATGGGATGCGTGGAAACTGTATCTTCAGCAACCGGAATTATTCGTATGGCCAAAGATGCTGTAGAGCGTGGAGACCATACATCACTGGCACTCGTCGACAAGATTGCAGCTAAAGAAGTATTTGATGCTGCTAAGGCGGGCGATGAAGTTGCTCTTCGTATCGTCAATCGTGCAGCGTTCTATCTGGGCAAATCGATGGCGGCTGTAGCGGCTGTGATTAACCCGGAGATGTTCATTATCGGTGGCGGTGTATCCAAAGCGGGTAATATTTTGTTTGATGAAGTAAGGACTGTATTTGCGAAACTGACACCTGAACCGCTGCAAGAAGGGGTTAAAATTCTTGAAGCAACGCTTGGCAACAATGCAGGGATTGTTGGCGCGGCTGGTCTTCTCTTGCGTTCCTAGTAACCTCGTAACAGATAATCCGACAGCAATATGATAAGGAGGGGACATTTATGCTTGAAGGTGAAGTTTCACCGGGCACAGGCGCCACGCTCATTATCATTACGGGCATGTCCGGAGCAGGCAAGACGATTGCAGTACAAAGCCTGGAGGATCTTGGTTTCTTCTGTGTGGATAATCTTCCACCGGTATTGATTCCAAAATTCGCGGAGTTGATTGAGCAATCGAACGGCAAAATTGGTAAGGTCGCACTGGTTATTGACCTTCGCGGTCGTGAGTTCTTTACGGCTTTGTCCGAGTCACTGAACTATATTAAAGATCATTTTACCATTCATTGTGAAATATTATTCCTGGACGCGACAGACTCTGTATTAGTCCAGCGCTATAAGGAGAGCAGGCGCAGACATCCACTGGCTCCTGAGGGCATGCCGCTTGATGGCATCCGGCTGGAACGTAAGATGTTGGAGGAACTCAAAAATTCCGCCACTCAGGTACTGAATACCAGTACGATGAAGCCTGCTCAACTGAAAGAGCGCATCATATCCCGCTTTTCTCATCTGGAAAGCCATATGCTGTCGGTAAATATTACGTCGTTTGGGTTCAAATACGGTATTCCGATCGATGCGGATCTGGTGTTTGATGTTCGTTTCTTGCCAAATCCGCATTATATTGAACATTTACGTCCGAATACGGGACAGAATAGTGATGTATATGAATATGTTATGAAATGGCCGGAGACGCAGGCGTTTCTGACCAAGCTGCTGGATATGCTGCATTTTCTGATTCCGCAATACCGGAAGGAAGGCAAAAGCCAGGTTATTATTGGAATCGGCTGTACCGGAGGCAAGCATCGTTCGGTAGCAATATCGGAATATTTGGGCAAAATGTTGGGAAGCAGCGAAACTGAGGCTGTCACCGTGAGCCATCGCGACGCCGACCGGGACCGTCATTGAAGAGGGTGAAGGGATGAAAGAAGCCGGACCACGAAGAGAACGTCCGAGAATTGTAGTTATGGGCGGCGGAACCGGATTATCCGTGATGCTGCGCGGTTTGAAGGAAAAGCCGCTGGACATCACGGCCATCGTGACGGTGGCGGATGACGGAGGAAGTTCGGGCATCCTGCGTAATGAGTTGCAAATGCCGCCTCCGGGCGACATTCGTAACGTACTTACAGCGCTGGCTGATGTAGAACCGTTGTTGTCGGATATGCTGAATTATCGCTTCAATACAGGCGCGGGGCTTGCAGGCCACAGCCTGGGTAACTTGATTTTGGCTGCAATGACGGATATATCGGGCGACTTCGTGACCGCTGTGCGGGAACTTAGCCGCGTGTTTGCCGTTCGGGGTGAGGTATTGCCCGCAGCCGGGCAGGCCGTTATACTGCATGCAGAGATGGAGGATGGCTCGATTGTTACGGGCGAGTCCAAGATCCCTGAAGCTGGCTTACGGATCAAACGTGTTTTCCTTGAACCGGATCACGTGGAGCCGTTGCCAGAGGCTGTTGAGGCTATTCGTCAGGCAGACGCCATTCTGATTGGGCCAGGTAGTCTCTACACGAGCATTCTACCCAATCTGCTTGTGCCTAAGCTGGCTGAAGCTGTCGTTGAGGCGGACGCAGTGAAAATGTTTATTTGTAATGTGATGACACAGCCGGGAGAGACGGATAATTACACGGTGAGTGACCACCTCAAGGCGGTACATGAACATGTAGGACACCAAATTTTCGACTATGTCATTGTAAATAATGGTGATATTCCGCTGCAGGTGCAAAATAAGTATGCGGAAAAAGGAGCTAAACCGGTTGTGCTGGATATGAATGTGCTGAAGAGTGCCGGCTATCAAGTCGTTGCGGATACGTTGGTCCTATTCCGGACTTATCTGCGTCATGATGCCGACAAGCTGAGCCATCACATCTATCAACTTGTACAAAATTGGATGTTACGGAAGAGGTGAAGTCCCATGTCGTTTGCAGCACAGACCAAAAAAGAACTAACGATGATCGAAAGCGAACCGTGCTGCGAAAAGGCGGAACTTTCAGCCCTCATCCGTATGCTTGGTGCGGTGCAGTTATCGAATAAAAAAGTCATCTTGGATATTTCGACGGAGAATGCCGCCATTGCAAGACGGGCATACTCTCTGCTTAAAAAGCATTTTCAAGTGCATACGGAATTGCTTGTCCGCAAAAAAATGCGGCTGAAAAAGAACAATGTATATATTGTTCGGATTCCAACCATGGTACAGGAGATTCTAAAAGATCTGTACATTGTTTCCGAAGGATTTCTGTTTACTCCCGGGATCAGTGGAGAACTGTTCAATAATAACTGCTGTAAACGTGCTTATCTTCGAGGCGCATTTATGGCAGGAGGATCAGTCAACAATCCCGAAGGTTCATCCTACCACCTGGAGATTGCGTCCATGTATGAGGAGCACTGTCAGGCCCTTGTGGACCTGGCGAATGAATTTCATCTCAATGCCCGGTGTATAGAACGCAAAAAAGGATTCATCCTATACATTAAGGAAGGCGAGAAAATCATCGAGCTGCTCAGTATCATTGGTGCACATCAGGCCCTTTTCAAGTTCGAGGATGTGCGTATCATGCGAGATATGCGTAATTCCGTCAACCGAATCGTCAATTGTGAGACAGCGAACCTGAACAAAACGATTGGGGCGGCCGTCAGACAGATCGATAACATCAGACTGTTGCAAAAGGAAGTTGGTCTGGAGTCGTTGCCCGAAAAGCTTCGTGAAGTGGCTGAAGTGAGGCTCGCCCATCCGGATATCAACTTGAAGGAAGTAGGCGAACTGCTTAAGGGTACAGTTAGCAAGTCTGGAGTGAATCACCGGCTCCGCAAAATTGATGAGCTGGCAGAGAAGGTTCGTAACGAGCGTTACGGTTAAATTAAGAGTAGGGTAGCCTGGAAGCTGATTGTTTTGGTTTTCGCCAAAAAGTCAGTATAAAGTCAGCCCATAAGGATCTGGAGAGCTGCTCAGGTGTAATGAGGTGATGTAAAAAGGCTAAAATGGGTCATAATAATGACATCCCAATCACCCTGAGTTTTTTCTTCTAGTGTCCTGCTCTGGTTATATGGTATAATGTTATAAATATAATTGTGTATTTAATGTCCAGATTTCATAATAGGGGGTAAGTTTCCATGACAAAGCACCCGGTAGTTGTCCGTTTGAAAACGGGTCTCCATGCCAGACCTGCGGCACTGTTCGTTCAAGAAGCGAATAAGTACTCATCTGAAGTGTTCGTCGAGAAGGACGACAAAAAAGTAAATGCAAAAAGTATCATGGGGATCATGAGCCTTGCAATCAGTACTGGTACGGAAATCCAGATTAGTGCAGAAGGTGCGGACGCCGAACAGGCTGTAAACGCTTTAGTTAGTCTGGTAAGCAAGGAAGAGCTTGAGAACCAATAAGATATGATTTGAACCCAATGAAGAAGTCCCGAAAGGGGCTTTTTTGCGTTTTAAGGCTGTCAAGTGCAACATTATGGAATTAAGCCCGTCTGTTAGGTATCAAATCGATTTGAGTTTGAGATGTTAAAACTTAAGGAGGCTAACGTAATGGGTAAATTATGGTTGAAACCGCTGGGCGCGGTGATGGTTGCAGGTACATTGCTTGTAGGAGGTACTGCGTGGGTAGCACCTAGTAATTATGCGTATGCTGCTGAGGTACAGGGGGTACAGCAAAACGTGATTAACGTTGTGGGTACAGGTGAGATTCAAGTGAAGCCGGACATCGCTTATCTTTCCATTGGAGTGAACAGTACAGCAGATACTGCAGCCTCTGCTCAAAAAGCGAATGCAGCGAAAATTCAAAAGGTTAGCAATCTGCTGAAAAGTACATGGAAAATCAGTGCGGATGATATTCAAACGAACCAGTTCTATGTACAGCCTAACTACACGTATAGTGAAAAAGACGGAGAGAAGATCAAAGGGTACACAGCTCATCACACATTGACTGTAACGTACCGGGAGATGGACAAGATTGGTGAACTCCTGGATGCTGCATCCCAAGCTGGTGCCAACAATATTGAAAATGTTCGTTTTACGGTAGAAAAACCGGAGAACTTTGAAGCTCAAGTGATTGAGAAAGCTGTTGCCAATGCGGATGTGAAAGCTGGAGCAATTGCAAAAGCAGTTAAACGCCAACTGGGTGCTGTTCTATCCGTGAGTCAAGGTGACGCCAATGTACCTGTGTTCTATGCAAGTGAGGCTCTGATGTCCAAATCGTCAGCTGATTCTGCTGGTAGCACAGAAATTGAAACAGGACAGGTTAAAGTAAGCACAACGCTGAATATTACGTATGAAATGAAATAGGTGAAATAAAGTAAATAAAGGCTGGATGTCCGTTAAAGATGGGCTTGAGCTGGCGAAAGGCAATAATGACAAAGACGTTGTCCATCGGACAACGTCTTTTTTGTTATAAAGGCGGACTTTGATGAAGTTTGAAAAGAAGAGGTGAAATATGACGAAATGAATTGCTGGTTTTTGGTATCTTTTTTGTCCATTTGTTCGTAACAAAACCTTCATTATAGGCATCTGGATCGAACAACATTGTAACTGGAGCTGTAAACCTTTCCGGAATTGGGTTAATTATAATAAAGAGGTGAGCGTGTGGGGCATACGATCAAATCAGGATACATACGCAATGACACTCAATTTGAATTCGAGAGAGGAGTTTTATATATGACAACATGGAAAAAATGGACTAGTGCACTACTGGCGGCAGGAATTATTGTGGGGAGCGGGGCTGTATGGCAGGATAGTTCTGTACAGGCAGCTTCAGTATCCACGAAAGTGACAACACCTACTGAGGTAACTCTGAAATCAGGAGGCAAAACGCTTACTCAAAAAGGACTCCTTCAAGGCGGCTCCACTTGGGTATCGCTTACCGCAGTGAAAGATGTTGCAGGTGGAAGTTTGAAATATGATGCAAAGGCTAAGGAGTATTCCTTAACGGCAGCTAATAATACGATGACCATCAGCCTGATTGATGGGGCACCGAGTGTTAGAATTAATAACTACTATCCGCAAGTGGAAGCGAAGCTGATCAATGGCCGATTGTATATTCCGTTTTCTGCAATGAGAGATTATTTGGGTGTTCAGGGCAACTGGGATGGAAAAGCCAAGACACTGACGCTGAGCAAAGTGAAGCAAAATAGCGTGACAGTCAAAGCGGCAACAGTGAAAGTCAGCATCAAGAACGCTGAAGTCGATATTCAATATCCTCAGGTGAGCGGACTGGCTAACGATAAAGCAGAAGCAGCTATCAACAAGGTGCTGAAAGATGAAGTCGATGCTTTTGTAGCAGATTTCAAAAAACAAACCAAGGAATTTGGTGACGCTGCAGCGAACCGTCCATATGCATTTGAGAGTTCTTATGTTGTGACGTATAACGAAAATGGTGTGCTTGGGCTCATTACGCAAAGTTATCAAGATTATGCTGGCGCACATGGCATGACGTTCCGTACAGGTCACACCTTTGCTCTGGATTCCGGCAAGGAACTGAGTCTGGATGATGTGATCCAAAATAACAAAACCGTACGTGAGACAGTAAGTAAAAAAGTGGGAGATCAGCTTAAAGCAAGTGGTGGTTACCTTGAAGGCTATAAAGGTCTGAATAAAGATCAGGATTTCTATGTAACACCAACAGGTGTAGTTGTATTCTTCCAGTTGTATGAATACACAGCTTATGCGGAAGGCTTCCCGGAATTCCCGTTCACATACAAAGAGCTACTTCCTAAAGGCACAGAGCCGTTCAGTGGCTTAACAGCAGACAAGTAAAGTATGTGTTGAGCTTATTGCTAGCGTAACGATATGAAAGTTAAAGTGAATCGATTAAATATGTATCATGCACTCTTAAATTATCATCAAAAAAAGGACGCCCTCGTCATGTTGACGAGAGCGTCCTTTTTTCATATAGCCAACTCAACTGAGCGTTGCCGTTTGAGTTGGCTATATGGTTAATTGGCGATTCGGCTCGGCTTAGATGCCTTGGGAACCTACGTTTTCGATAACTTTATCGATGATACCGTAATCAGCAGCTTCAGCAGCACTCATAAAGTAGTCACGATCTGTATCTTTCTCGATACGCTCCAGCGGTTGGCCTGAGCGCTCAGAGATGATGCGGTTCAAGGTATCACGCATTTTCAGGATGCGGCGGGCACGAATTTCGATGTCCGAAGCTTGACCTTGCGCACCACCAAGTGGTTGGTGAATCATGATTTCGCTGTTAGGCAATGCAAAACGTTTACCTTTGGCACCTGCGTTCAACAGGAATGCACCCATGGAAGCCGCCATACCTACACAGATGGTAGATACATCCGGTTTGATGAATTGCATTGTATCGTAAATTGCCATACCGGCTGTAATGGATCCGCCTGGGCTATTGATGTATAAGTGAATGTCTTTCTCCGGATCTTCCGCAGCTAGGAACAACATCTGTGCCATGATGGCATTCGCCACAACGTCATTTACATCACTGCCAAGGAAGATGATACGATCCTTCAGCAATCTGGAATAGATGTCATAGGCGCGCTCACCCCGGTTGCTCTGTTCAACGACCATTGGAATATAACTCACGTGAAAAACCTCCTCGGAAATGTAAATGTTAAATTGGTGTTTATATATAAACTGTTACCGTATTACCCACATCATAAACAATTTCAAACAAAAAGTCAAAGAAAGTCAAACTAAGTTTGAAAAAAAAGAAACCTATTCGGTTTCATTGGTTAAAAGGGTTATGAGCTACTAATTAAGAATGGCGCGCCCGCCAAGAATCGAACTTGGATCTCAGGCTTCGGAGGCCTACGTCATATCCATTGGACCACGGGCGCACATTAATTATTGCTGCAAATATAGTTGCTTAAAAAGCAGTTTTGAAATAGAAGTTTCAAATATGTGACAGCAATAATGATTATAGCTCATGAATAATTGAATTGCAAGCAGATGTTCGTCGTGTTGGTTTGGAATACCCTGAAGTTGATCATGATGAAGATAAGTGGATAAAGAACGCAAATAAGTAAATGCTAAAAGAGGTTTTGGACATGCCATATGAAAAACAATAGCAAGCAATATGTAGATGAGTATTTTTGTTTTGCTTCTATATATGGTATCGAACATGTTGTCCTCGCTCATGGGAGATTGACATTGTGAAAATAGGCGCGTACAAACGCCTGAAACGTGTCGAATTAACGCTTCGAAACACTTGCATGTCGCGTCAGTTTTAGGTAGAATAGACGTGGGACTTAAAAAGTTAACCCGGGACGTTTTAGGGCCATGAAAGAGAGCTTGGAACGAGAAGCTTGCGGGAGTGGAAAGCATGCGAACGATTTTAGAAGTGCAAAAGCAGCTTCTGCCTGATCTCATGGATGTCTTGAAGAAGAGGTATACGATTCTGCGCCAGATCATGTTATCGGATGTGATCGGACGAAGAACGTTAGCTAATTCCATGCAGATGACCGAGCGGGTTCTGAGGGCTGAGACCGATTTATTAAAGGCTCAGGGACTTATTGAAATTGACAGTGCAGGGATGAAGATCAGTGAGGCAGGGCATGAATTGCTGCAGCAGTTGGAACCCGTCGCCAAAGAGCTGTTTGGATTATCCGAACTGGAAGAACGCATCAAGCAAGCCTACGGTCTGCAAAAGGTAGTTGTGGTTCCTGGCGATTCGGACATTTCTCCATTTGCCAAACGGGAACTGGGCAGAGCCGGAGCGAAGGCTCTGGGTAATATTATGAGTGATAACGATGTTGTCGCCGTAACTGGCGGTTCAACAACGGCTGAAGTCGCAGAGCAACTGACTCCGCCAACTTCGCTGAAAGGTGTCTGGTTTGTACCGGCACGCGGTGGGCTGGGAGAAAGCCTCGAAATTCAGGCCAATACGATAGCATCCACGATGGCAAAACGGGTAGGAGCTCAATACAAACTTCTGCATGTACCGGATTTGCTTAGTGATCATGCCTACGAATCACTAATCCAGGACCCAAGTGTTCAGGAGATTCTGCAGCTGATCCGAAAATCGCGGATCGTCATTCATGGAATCGGTGATGCCGTAGAGATGGCACGGCGCCGCAAACTTGCGACAGAGATCATAGATGAACTCCAGGAGCAAGGGGCCGTATCTGAATCATTCGGTTATTACTTTAATGATCAGGGTGAGGTGGTACATACCATGCTTACGCTGGGCATGCGACTCCAGGATATTGAACGAACCGATGTCGTAATTGGGATTGCGGGTGGCAAGAGCAAGGCTGCTGCCATACATTCGGTCCTGCGATTTGGTCAGGAAGATATTCTGATTATTGATGAGGCTGCTGCTGAAGTCATCGTCGCCGAAATGGAATAAGGTTTTATTTTGCACCACAACCATTGTTGTCTTGACGGACTTCACCGTCTGTCTTGAATATATAAGCTTCATAAAAAATCAATCAAAACTTGGGAGGAACTTACTCATGATTAAAGTAGGTATTAACGGTTTTGGACGTATTGGTCGTTTGGCATTCCGCCGTATTCAAAATGTAGAGGGCATTGAAGTTGTAGCAATCAACGACTTGACTGATGCTAAAATGCTGGCTCATTTGCTCAAATATGATACAACTCAAGGTCGCTTTGATGGCGATGTTGAAGTACACGATGGCTTCTTCAAAGTGAACGGCAAAGAAGTTAAAGTATTGGCTAACCGTAACCCAGAAGAATTGCCATGGGGCGACCTGGGCGTAGATATCGTTCTGGAATGTACTGGTTTCTTCACAACTAAAGAAGCAGCTGAGAAACACTTGAAAGGTGGAGCTAAGAAAGTTGTTATCTCCGCACCAGCTACTGGCGACATGAAAACCATCGTTTACAACGTAAACCATGAAATCCTCGACGGTACTGAAACTGTAATCTCCGGCGCATCTTGCACAACAAACTGCTTGGCACCTATGGCAAAAACACTGCAAGACAAATTCGGAATCGTTCAAGGTTTGATGACTACAATTCACGCTTACACTGGCGACCAAAACACATTGGATGCTCCACACCCTAAAGGTGACTTCCGTCGTGCTCGCGCAGCAGCTGAAAACATCATCCCTAACACAACTGGTGCTGCTAAAGCAATCGGTTTGGTTATTCCAGAACTGCAAGGTAAACTCGACGGTGCAGCTCAACGTGTACCAGTAGCTACTGGTTCCCTGACTGAGCTCGTAACTGTATTGGGTAAAAAAGTTACTGCTGAAGAAGTTAACGCAGTAATGAAAGAGGCTTCCGATCCACAAACTTTCGGATACACAGAAGACGAAATCGTATCTTCCGATATCCAAGGTATCACTTTCGGTTCCCTGTTTGATGCAACTCAAACTAAAGTTCTGACTGTTGGCGACCAACAATTGGTTAAAACTGTAGCTTGGTATGACAATGAA
Source organism: Paenibacillus sp. ALJ109b (assembly GCF_010747435.1). Taxonomy (NCBI): domain Bacteria; kingdom Bacillati; phylum Bacillota; class Bacilli; order Caryophanales; family Paenibacillaceae; genus Paenibacillus; species Paenibacillus sp. ALJ109b. The sequence goes on along the minus strand of NZ_JAAIFP010000016.1, from coordinate 100,933 downwards.
ATGTCCTACACTGCTCAACTGGTTCGCACTTTGGAGCACTTTGCAAAAATGATCAAGTAATATCTGCAATAACATAGAGCGGAAACAGATGCTATTGTTTCCGCTCTTTATATATCAACATTTTGCAAATTTCTCAAAAACACCAGGATTGACAAGGGATTTGGGCCCTTGATTGGTCCACCAAATACATGGGTGCGGAGGAAATACAGATGAACAAAAAAAGTGTACGTGATATCGAATTGACAGGAAAACGGGCTTTTGTCCGTGTAGATTTTAATGTGCCGCTCGAAGATGGTAAAATTACAGATGACAAACGTATTCGTGCCACGCTTCCTACGATCAACTACTTGATCGAAAAAGGCGCTAAAGTTATTTTGGCAAGTCACATGGGTCGTCCAAAGGGCGAAGTTGTTGAATCCATGCGTTTGACTCCAGCTGCAGAGCGTTTGTCCGAATTGCTCGGTAAAAAAGTTGTTAAAGCTGACGATTCCGTTGGCGATGCAGTAAAAGCTCAAATCGCTGAACTGAACAACGGCGACGTATTGTTGCTTGAGAACGTTCGTTTCCATGCAGGCGAAGAGAAAAACGATCCGGAACTGGCAAAACAATTTGCTGAACTGGCTGATGTTTTCGTTAACGATGCATTCGGCGCTGCTCACAGAGCACACGCTTCGACAGAAGGTATCGCTCACCTGTTGCCAGCAGTATCCGGTCTGTTGATGGAGAAAGAACTTGAAGTGTTGGGTAAAGCAATCTCTAACCCTGAGCGTCCTTTCACAGCAATCATCGGTGGTTCCAAAGTTAAAGACAAAATCGATGTGATCGACAACCTGCTGAACATTGCAGACAACGTAATCATCGGTGGCGGTCTGACTTACACGTTCTTCAAAGCACAAGGACATGAAATCGGACAATCTCTGTTGGATGATTCCAAACTGGATGTTGCTCTTGGTTTCATTGAAAAAGCGAAAAAATTGGGCAAAAACTTCTACCTGCCGGTAGATATCGTTGTATCTGACGATTTCAGTGCAAGTGCAAACACACAAATCGTTGACATCGACGGCATTCCTGCAGACTGGGAAGGTGTGGACATCGGACCGAAAACGCGTGCAATCTATGCTGAAGTGATCAAAAACTCCAAGCTGGTTGTATGGAACGGACCAATGGGCGTATTCGAAATCGAACCTTTCTCCAACGGTACACGTGAAGTTGCCGAAGCTTGTGCAGAGACAGCAGCATACACCGTAATTGGCGGTGGTGACTCCGCAGCAGCAGCTGAGAAGTTCAAACTGGCTGACAAAATGGACCACATCTCTACAGGTGGCGGTGCATCACTCGAGTTCATGGAAGGCAAAGTGCTTCCTGGCGTAGTTGCATTGAACGACAAGTAAGCTTTAAGCTATAGCATGAAGGAGTTGAAAACCATGAGAACACCGATTATCGCAGGTAACTGGAAAATGTTCAAAACGGTTTCCGAATCCAATGACTTCATTCAGGAAGTTAAAGGAAAAGCGGAAGTTGAAGGCGTAGAGACTGTTATTTGCGCACCGTTTACGAATCTGCCATCTCTGGTAGAAGCCGTTAAAGGCACAAACATCAAAATTGGTGCACAAAATCTTCATTTTGAAGACAATGGTGCATTCACAGGTGAAATCAGCGGCGTTATGCTGAAAGACCTGGGTGTGGATTATGTCATTATTGGTCACTCGGAGCGCCGTCAATATTTTGCGGAAACCGATGAGACTGTCAATAAAAAGTTGCACGCAGCATTCCGTCACGGATTGACTCCAATCTTTTGCCTTGGCGAAACGCTTGAAGAGCGCGAAGCCAACCAAACGAAAGACGTATGCAAAGTGCAAACAGAAGCTGCTTTGGCAGGTCTGTCTGCAGAGCAAGCGGCACAAGTGGTTATCGCTTATGAGCCAATCTGGGCGATTGGTACAGGCAAATCCTCCACTTCCCAAGATGCGAATGAAGTTATTGCTTACATTCGTACGCTCGTGAAGGATCTGTACGACCAAAAGGTAGCAGATGCAGTTCGTATTCAATACGGTGGCAGTGTTAAACCTGAGAACGTAACAGAATACCTCGGACAAAGCGACATCGACGGCGCGCTTGTTGGCGGTGCCAGCTTGCAGCCGGCTTCGTTCATCGCGCTTGTTGAGGGGGCGAAGTAATGACAGCTCCAAAACCTGTAGCACTGATCATTATGGACGGCTTTGGTCTGCGTAACACGGAGGAAGGCAACGCGGTAGCGCAAGCCAAGAAACCGAACTATGACCGTTTTATGAGCCAATTCCCACATACAACTCTCACTGCTTGCGGTGAAGCTGTAGGTTTGCCCGAAGGGCAAATGGGGAACTCCGAGGTAGGTCACCTGAACATTGGGGCCGGCCGGATCGTATACCAGGATTTGACTCGTATCTCCAAATCGATTCGTGACGGTGAATTTTACGATAATGAGACACTCGTTAAAGCTGTTCGCGAAGCGAAACAAAACGGTAAAAAGCTTCACTTGTATGGTTTGTTGTCCGATGGCGGCGTACATAGTCACATCGACCACTTGTTCGCTATGCTGGATCTCGCCAAAAAAGAAGAAATGAATGACGTATACATTCATGCCTTCATGGATGGCCGTGATGTTATGCCAGATAGCGGTAAAGAGTTCATGCAGAAGCTGATTGCCAAAATCGAGGAAGTCGGTGTAGGACAAATCGCAACGGTTCAAGGTCGCTACTATGCGATGGACCGTGACAAACGTTGGGAACGTGTTGAGAAATCATATCGTGCCATCGTTTATGGAGATGGACCAAAATACACTGATCCACTCAAAGCGGTTGAAGAATCGTATGAAAAATCCGTATTTGATGAATTCGTTGAACCAACGGTTATCGTTAAAGCGGATGGCCAGCCGGTAGGTTTGGTGGAGAGCGGCGATTCCGTCATTTTCCTCAACTTCCGTCCTGACCGTGCGATCCAACTGTCGCAAGTATTCACGAACCAGGATTTCCGTGGCTTCGACCGTGGTCCGAAGTTCCCTGTGGGCTTGCACTTCGTGTGCCTGACCTTGTTCAGCGAGACCGTTGAAGGTTATGTGGCGTACTCGCCTAAAAACCTCGACAACACGCTGGGTGAAGTTCTGGTGCAAAATAACAAGAAACAATTGCGTATTGCAGAAACCGAGAAATACCCGCACGTAACCTTCTTCTTCAGCGGCGGCCGTGATGTTGAGCTTCCGGGCGAAACACGCGTGCTGATCAACTCACCTAAAGTTGCAACGTACGACTTGCAACCGGAGATGAGCGCGTATGAAGTAGCTGACGCATGTGTTCGCGAGATTGAAGCAGACAAACATGATGCCATCATTCTGAACTTCGCTAACCCTGATATGGTTGGACACTCCGGCATGCTGGAGCCTACAATTAAGGCAGTAGAAGTAACAGACGAATGTATGGGCCGTGTTGTGGATGCAGTTCTCGCTAAAGGCGGCGTTGTGCTGATTACTGCGGATCATGGTAACGCGGATATGGTGTTCGATGAGCAAGGACGTCCGTTCACGGCTCACACAACGAACCCGGTTCCATTCATCGTTACAGATGCTAACGTTACCCTGCGTGAAGGCGGAATCCTCGCGGATATCGCTCCAACGATTCTTGACTTGATGCAATTGCCTAAACCGGCTGAAATGACAGGTACATCCGTCATTGCTACCCGTAAATAAATTACTCAACACCATATATAAATTGGGCGGTTTGGCGTTTGCCTATGAATGAAGGCAGCAGAAATAGTCTGAAGAAGCAACGCGCTCGCCTTTATCGCATGATTTCAACTTATGAAGATAAGTTCAAAGAAATCAGGAGATAACAGCGATCGGAAGACGATTCTGCTGACGTAGTGAAATAAGGGCAAACACAATTTGGTCCAAAATTAAAATTCCAAATTAAAAGGAGATTATCACTCATGACTATTATTTCTGACGTGTACGCTCGCGAAGTCCTCGACTCCCGCGGTAACCCTACAGTTGAAGTTGAAGTATACCTGGAGTCCGGCGCAATCGGACGCGCTATTGTTCCATCCGGTGCATCCACTGGTGCCCACGAAGCTGTTGAGCTTCGCGATGGCGACAAATCCCGTTACCTCGGTAAAGGCGTTCTGCAAGCTGTTAAAAACGTAAACGAAACAATCGCTCCAGAAGTAATCGGTATGGATGCATTGGATCAACTGGGTATCGACAAATTGATGATTACTTTGGATGGTACGCCAAATAAAGGTAAACTGGGTGCTAACGCAATCCTGGCTGTATCCATGGCTGTAGCTCGTGCAGCTGCTGACGCTCTGGATCTGCCATTGTACGTTTACCTGGGCGGATTCAACGCTAAAGCACTTCCAGTACCAATGATGAACATCATCAACGGTGGTGAGCATGCTGACAACAACATCGACGTTCAAGAGTTCATGGTTCTTCCAGTTGGAGCTCCAAGCTTCAAAGAAGCTCTTCGTGTAGGTGCGGAAATCTTCCACAACCTGAAATCCGTACTGAGCTCCAAAGGTTTGAACACAGCTGTAGGTGACGAAGGTGGTTTCGCACCGAACCTTGGTTCTAACGAAGAAGCAATCACTACAATCATCGAAGCAATTGAAAAAGCAGGTTACAAACCAGGCGTTGACGTATTCCTGGGTATGGACGTAGCTTCCACTGAGTTCTACAAAGATGGTAAGTACACACTTGCTGGCGAAGGTAAATCTTACACTTCCGCTGAGTATGTTGACCTTCTGGCTTCATGGGTTGAGAAATACCCAATCATCACAATTGAAGACGGTATGTCTGAAGATGACTGGGATGGTTGGAAATTGCTCACAGAAAAATTGGGAGACAAAGTACAACTCGTTGGTGATGACCTGTTCGTAACGAACACAGAGCGCCTGGGTAGAGGTATCGAAGAAGGTATCGGTAACTCCATCCTGATCAAAGTTAACCAAATCGGTACATTGACTGAAACATTCGATGCAATCGAAATGGCTAAACGTGCAGGATACACTGCTGTAATCTCCCACCGTTCCGGTGAGTCCGAAGACAGCACAATCGCTGACATCGCTGTTGCAACAAACGCGGGTCAAATCAAAACGGGTGCTCCTTCCCGTACAGACCGTATCGCGAAGTACAACCAATTGCTCCGCATCGAGGATCAACTGGGCGAACTTGCTCAATACAATGGTCTCAAAGGTTTCTACAACCTCAAAAAATAAGTTGTCTTACGACAACTCATGGGCAAGCCGGGTAACCGGCTTGTCTTTTTTATTAAGTTGATTTTAATTACTTAAGAAGATTAAAAGGTTGAGAATGGTGGGGTTATCTCAGTAATTGAGGAAATGCCACTACTTGTATCACATTAATAGCTGTGTTACAATTAAAGTAACTGTTTTTATGGTGAGATGTTATGCCCACATGGGTAGGAGGTGGAAAGAATGGATATTGCTTTGAAATTGCTGCTCGTGGTGTTTTCGATCGGTCTAATCACTGTAGTATTGCTGCAGCACGGGAAAAGCGCTGGTTTGGCGGGTGCCATCTCCGGTGGTGCGGAACATCTTTTCGGTAAAACGAAAGCGCGCGGACTGGATCTTTTCCTGCAACGTGCAACAGTTGTACTGGGTGCAGGATTCTTCATTTTGTCTATCATCGTTACGGTTGTCTCCAAGTAAGCTGGAGTGCCTTATGTAACGCGATAGTTTCGAGCAGGAACGCTTGAATGATTAACCTTCGTTTCGAGAAGAAACGGAGGTTTTTTAATAAATTCATCCATGACCAGTCTTTTCCAATGAACCACATGATTCTGATCTTCGATTTCTTCTCACTTCCGTTCGGTTACCTTCCTACATATTCGCCCTGTTCTGGGCCGATTCTTTTCTGTCTTTTCGAGAGCAAAACACATGTAGCATAAATGCTGTTATGATGCATGAAAGCGCGGTTATGCAAGGGGCCATGCATGCTTGGTTTATTTTGCAGGGTACGGATGCGCCGGATTGAATTCGTGTATACTAGGGTATGAGATAGTGAGGCCTGCGGTAAAGGGCTTTACATCTGTAAGGTTACTGTTACATAGAGAGATGAGACAAGATTACACTTTTATGTTTCCCGAGGTGAATATTAATGATAACAGAACAACAATTGCTCGACTTCATGCGGGAAACCGCTTATAAACCGATGACTTATCAGGAACTGGAACAGCACTTCGAGATTGAAGATGCGGCTGATTTCAAAGCCTTTTTAATTATGCTTAATACGCTGGAGGAATCCGGCAAAGTCTTGCTGACCCGCAATAACCGCTACGGTATGCCAGAACGTATGGATTTGGTGCGCGGACGTTTGCAGGCTCATGCAAAGGGGTTTGCTTTCCTCATCCCTGAGGATCGGGAACATCCGGATGTGTACATCCACGCTAACGATATGAAAAGCGCGATGAACGGCGATACGGTATTTGTTAAGGTTACTTCTCAAGGGCCTTCTGGTGGGCGTTTGGAGGGTGAGATTGTCCGTATTGTTACCCGTGCGGTCACGCAAGTGGTCGGTGTATTCCAAAGCCACGAGGTTTTTGGTTTCGTCATTCCGGACGATAAGCGGATTAACCGAGATATCTTCATCCCACGTACGAACTTTAATGGAGCTGTAGATGGGCAAAAAGTTGTTGCAAAAATTATCAGCTATCCAGAGGGCCGGGCAGCAGCAGAAGGTGAAGTGATCGAGATTCTCGGTCATAAGGATGAGCCGGGTATTGATATTTTGTCCGTAATCCGTAAACATCAGCTGCCTGAAGCCTTCCCGGATGAAGTGGTGGAAGAAGCGGAAAAAGCACCGGATGCCATTACGGAAGAAGAAATTATCCAGCAAGGTCGCCGTGATCTGCGTGGACTTAATATCGTTACGATTGATGGCGAAGACGCGAAGGATCTCGATGACGCTGTCAATGTGGAGAAACTGCCTAACGGTAACTACCGTCTGGGCGTTCATATTGCCGATGTAGGCTATTATGTGCAGGAGAACTCCAAGTTGGACCAGGAGGCTTACAACCGCGGATGCAGCGTGTATCTGGTGGACCGTGTTATTCCGATGCTTCCGCAACGGTTGTCCAACGGGATCTGTAGTTTGAACCCACAAGTAGATCGCTTGACCCTTTCTTGTGAGATGGAGTTCAACGACCAGATGAAAGTTGTGAAACACGACATTTTCACAAGTGTGATCAAGACCAAAGAACGGATGACGTATTCCAACGTTCGTAAAATTCTTGAAGGTGAAGAGCCTGAATTGTTGGAGCGTTACAAGGATCTGGTGGATGATTTCCACTTGATGAAAGAGATTGCCTTGAAGCTTCGTGCGATGCGTATGCGCCGCGGTGCGGTTGACTTTGATTTTGAAGAATCCAAAATCATCGTGGATGAAGAATGCAAACCAGTGGATATCGTGAAACGGGAGCGTTCGATTGCGGAGCAAATCATTGAGGAATTCATGCTGGCAGCCAATGAAACAGTAGCGGAGCATTTCCACTGGTTGAAGGTTCCGTTCATCTATCGTGTGCATGAAGATCCAGATCAGGAAAAACTGCAAAATTTTCTCGCCTTTGCGGCGAATTTCGGACACCACGTCAAGGGACGTGGCAACGCGATTCATCCACGGGCGCTTCAATCCCTTCTTGAGGATATTAAAGAAACGAAAGAACAGACGGTTATCAGTACAATGATGCTGCGTTCCATGAAACAGGCGAAGTATGATTCTGAAATGTCAGGTCACTTTGGCCTCGCGGCAGAATTCTATAGTCACTTCACATCACCGATCCGTCGTTATCCCGATCTCGTCATTCACCGTGTTATTCGGGAAGTAATTGAGAACAATGGGGCCTTGCCTGAGAACCGTCAGGAGTATTTGGCTGGGCGTATGGCCGATATTGCGCAACAGTCTTCGGAACGTGAGCGTGTGGCGGTTGAAGCTGAGCGGGATACAGAGAAAATGAAGAAAGCCGAGTACATGCTCGATAAAGTCGGCGAAGAGTTCGAAGGCATGATCAGCAGTGTTACCAGCTTCGGTATGTTCATTGAACTGGAGAATACGGTAGAAGGTCTGATTCGCCTGAGTGCGCTCACAGACGACTATTACCATTTTGATGATCAACATATGGCTCTGATTGGCGAACGCACCTCCAAGGTCTTCCGCATCGGTGATGAGGTGAAGATTCGTGTGGCGCGTGTGAGCATGGAAGAGTACACGATTGACTTTGAAATGGTCGACATGAAACCTCGCGGCGAACGTCCTGGTGGCTTCACTGGTGGACGTGGAGGTAAAGGTGGACGTCCTGCTGGTGGCGGAGGACGCGGTGGCGCGAAGAGTGGTTCCGGTGGATTCAGTGGCTCACGTGGTGGTAAAGGTGCCCCAACTGGTACTGGAGGCAGCCGTGGTGGCAGATCTGCCGATGAAAGCAGCAAAGGCGGCCGTGGCGGTCGTAGCGGAGCTTCGAACACAGCCGGAAGCGCGGGTGGCAAAGGTGGCGGCAAACCGAGAGGAGAGCGTCGTGCTGGAGATACTGGCGGATCAGCAGGCCGGAGCAAGGGAGCGGTAAGCTTTGGTTTTGGTTCGGGCAAAGGTGGTTATAGCTCTACAGCAGGTGGCCAGGAAGGCACTTCAGCTAGTGGACAAGGGAATGGTCTGAACAGCGGTAGCAGTCGCGGTGAAGGGAGCTTCAAATCCGGCAAAGGCGGAGGTAAGGGTGGCAAAGGCGGTAGTGGACGCAAAAACACCTCACCTAGCGGTGTGTTTATCGGAGAAGGAGCTACACCAGGCGGTGTTCAGGAAGGCGGAGCACCACGTCGTAAGCGTAAAAAGAATAAAGGTGCACCTGCCAACGGAACGGCGGCTTTTGTACGGAAGAAGAAAAAGTAATCGCGTTTCGCTGAACATGAAATGAGTGTAATGAGAAGGGGCGGCGCAGACCGCCTCTTTCTTGATTTTAACAGCGGTCCTTGCTACAATTAAGGTCTGGCATGTGGTACCTGAGGAAATGTGTGGTGCGCTGCTGTAGAGCATAGGTACCGGCTTATTTTACGGAGAAGGAGTGAGGACATGGGCAAGAATGATGGACAGAGTAAAGTGCTTGCACAGAATAAAAAGGCTTCCCATGACTACTTCATTGAAGATACGTATGAAGCGGGCATGGTGCTTACCGGAACGGAGATAAAATCTCTTCGTAACGGCCGTGCGAATATTGGCGATGCATTTGCCACGATTCGGAACGGTGAGATTCATATTCACAATATGCATATTAGTCCTTTTGAACAAGGGAACCGTCATAATCCAATTGATCCAACCCGTACGCGCAAACTGCTGATGCATAAAGTGCAAATTCACAAACTGCTAGGGCTGTCGAAGCAGGACGGATACAGCATTGTGCCGCTGAAGATCTATATTCGTAACGGGTATGCGAAGCTCTTACTTGGACTGGGTAAAGGTAAGAAGCAGTACGATAAACGGGAGTCTGCTGCAAAACGCGATGCACAACGTGATATTCAACGGGTACTGCGCGAGAAGCAGAAGGTTGCTCGTTAATTGGAATTGATATGCGTGAATTGCGCATGGCAAGTTAGTTAGTGATAAGTGCATTATGTTAGAAATTAAGATCTCAGGTTTTACCCGTAGTTGGGTGGAGCTTGGGATTTTTTTGATCTGATTAGAGGTTCCTTGTTAAGGGGAAGCGGTGTAATGAGTTTGGCGCAACACGCTCATTTGCCGTGCGCCAGTCAGATTATTGTGCCGGTTATGATATGAGATACACCAGTTGTTGCCACGTATCCTGTCTATTAAGATGTTAGGTTAGTACAAGTTAAAACTGTATGGTTTATTGGCAAGGTTGATGGAGTAAGTTTGCAGATGGCTGCGTAGTTTGTTCGGATCGTGGGTAAGATAGTTAAGTGGAACTGTTTGTGAATCGTTGGCATTCGGTACTCAACTTTACTTCCCTTGAGGGACGCGGTATAATATGTAGACGCTTGAGCCTCATATGTGTGTTGGTTAAACTTGCACAGTTGCTCAGTCTGCTGGAACGTCTTCCAGCAATCTGTACTATATCGGTGATTGTTCCTATGTTATGATGTTCTTGTAGCAAACAGGAATGCCGAGTTTGAAAGAAGCATCTTTTTACCTTGGAGGAAAAAGATGTGCAGCACCTTTGCTCCGTATTCACGGATTAATCCTGGAGCCCTTCTTATATGAGGGGGCGTTTATGGATTCGACGGGGATAGTTCGAGCATGGGTAGCGGGTAGTGGGGACGCGTCCACTTCATCAACGCTAAAGCCTATTAAACGGCAAACAACAAACAAACTACGCTTTCGCAGCCTAAGAAACTGTGTGCGTGCTTCTAACCTGCATCGCCCATGTGACAGGATTAGGGGCTAACAAGTAGTGGGATACGCTGTCACATCTCCGCCTGGGGTGTGCTGAAGAAGACAATCAGGCTGACCCAACGTATAGCCGGTTACGGGGCGATACTCGGGTGACATCAAAACTGTGACTACACCCGTAGAAGCTTATGTGTCGTTATCTTCGGACAGGGGTTCGACTCCCCTCGCCTCCATTAAAAAAGCCAGCCAGCATATGGTTGGTTTTTTTCTATTGTCTAAAATGTAGACATAAAGTAGACTTTACCTTATTAACATACAATTTGATCTATCTGAAAAGGAGAATTATATGAAAGTAAATTTCAAGGTTGAACCGATAGGACAAGGTTTATTTTATAACGGCAATATTAATAATTCAATTATAGTATATGATTGTGGTAGCAATAACATTAATAAATTAAAGGAAATGATTTCAGAATTTGAATTAAGATGTAATGGAAATAAAATAGATGTATTGATGATTTCTCATTTTCATGAAGATCATATAAACGGTATTGAATTATTATTATCAAAATTTGAAGTAGACACTGTTATTTTACCCTATATAAGCAACGTAGAAAAAGCACTCTTACTAGCAAAACCAAACTATGGTAAATCGCAATATAGTCTCGAGATGTTGATTGATCCAGTGCGTTTCTTTCTGAGCGAAGAAAGACGAGTCCAGCGGGTTGTACTTATTGCACCAGGAAGTGGAACAACAAGTATAGATAATGAAGACTTTCAGATTGATAACAATGATAATAATGTTTTTAATTTAGTTTCAATAAAGGAAGATTCTGATTTAATTGAGAAGCTTACAGTTGATACATATTATGGAGAACAGTTGAATAGGAAGAAATTGTTTGTTTTGAAGCATGACCAATACATGATATTGAGGAATATCTGGAAGTTTAAATTTTTTAATTTGAAAACAGAATCTACTGTTCTTGATAAGTTTGAGGCTGAAATAACTTCCATACTAGAATTAGATAATATTAAGGAATTAAATAAGCAATTAAAAGATGAATCAGTTAGAGAGCAAATAGCTGAATGCTATGCCAGTTGTTTTAATAAAAGAGGGGCTAAATTTAATGATACATCCCTTGTTGTATACCATGAACCTATCAGAAGTGATCATATTAAAATCTACTCATATGTTGAAGGTTGTGCAACACTTGTAAATAATGAAGATCTCTTTGGTTTCACCTGGTTCCATAATCATAATCTATCAACTTCTTTTACAGGACAAATGCTATGTGGTGATATTTGCCTAAATAAACAAGATAATTACGATGAATGGAAAAAACATTATAACAAAGAATTACATAATATATCTTTTATGTTATTACCTCATCATGGATCAAAGCATAATTGGAACAATAAAATAGTTAGTGATTGTCATAACCTAGATTGGTATCTAGCATCTGCGGGTTTCTCTAATAAATATAGTCATCCAAGTATGCAAATAGTTAATGAACTGGTTTCGAAAAACAAAAGTTTCATTAATGGGAATGAGTTGGTTGGAATGGTTATAACTTTCCAGTTTGAGTAATTTACTTATAAATTCTGAAAAAGACATCTTAGAAAAGGGTTCTAAGATGTTTTTATATAAAATTTCCCTTATAAAATGTGACATGACATGAACTCAAATAATGTATTACTTGGTACTTGTTCATCTTCAAAGGGATTAAAAACAATTAGGTCAATTGTGCATCGTTTATTATAAGACTCCACCAGAGCTCTCTCGATCTCTTGCACTTCCTGATCATCCAGTACAGGTTTCCCACGTCTCTCCTGTTCTCTCATGCGAGTCTAGATGCTCGACCCCTTAAACGACAAATTACGACAAAATATCTTATGGAAATAGTGAGTTAGACATGGGATGATGAGGAGAAAGTCGAATGAGGAGATGTATTAAGTGATTGAGAAGAAAAACCTGTATGTAGCAAATTTTAACTGTACTTTTAGTAAGGACAAAAATAATGAACCGCTGCTTAGTTACTTTGAGACGATAATCTTCCCTGCATTTACACGGGGGACGGTATACAAAAAACCTAAGTCGGATAATGAATTTTTATTTGAAGAAGTTGAATTGAATTTCAAAAATGGAGTTTTTGTGTTAATGGGATTAATTGTGAAAAAAACACATCTTGAAATCAAAACAAGATATGATGAACAAGGAGTGTTAACCACAACCAATGATTTAGTGCAGTCTGATCCATTTTCTTATTTTATAATCAATCTCCAGAACCATAGAATGGTACTGGTTCAGAATCAAAAAGGTAGTCCGACTGTGACTGATTTCGATAGAACTGCCTCACATATTCTATCTATGTACGTTAGAGAACATAATAGAAATGTAAGTCAAAACGAAAATAGATTACCCAAACCCAACCTTAATGTTGTAACTGTTCCTCACTCAGGGAAAATTGAAGAAGAACTCAAAAATATTAGTAAAATTGAAAGTGCTGTTCTTAGATTCTACCCTTTGAATGGTGACATCTCTGCAAATGAACTATTTAATGAATTGAGAGAAATGTTGGATAAGCTTGATAGTAAGACAGGAAGTACACAGTTTAATAATCCTCAAAATCATAAAGAAGTAACAGATATATTAAAAGATACAAAAGGGACTGTAAGACCAACCTTGAGAGTGGTTTACGATAATGGTTCTAGAAGAACATTACGTGAAAATGATTTTAGCGAAAATACAAAAATTCAACTGGATGAATCATCATCTTTTCACAAGAATATGAGTGAAATTTCTGAAAAAGTTGTAAACCATCCACACTACAATGATACTAGTGTGGAAAATGCTAGTATTTATCAAAGATATTTGTCAAAGCTTGAGATATTTTTTTCTAAGAGAAAACAGGAGGAAAAATGAATGACAATATAAAGGAATCAATAAAACATATTCTTGACGATAATAGCTTCAATAAGCTAATTCTGAATAGTATAGCTTATTTAAAGCTTAGTGTACGAAGGAAATTAGGATTACTATTATTTTGGATTGTAATTTTCATAGCATATCTGTTTCTCTTTAATGAACATATTGAAGCTATAAAATCTACTAAAGATATAATTAGTAATGTACAATCAATAATTATATCAATATTTTCAATTGTTATAACTGGTTATGCGATATTTCAAGCTTTAACTAACGGCAAGACTTTATTAGCTATGCTTAAAGTAAATAAAGAAAAAATGAGTAAGTTTCAAGAATATAATTATTTTTTCTTTTCTATTTCGCTACTATATTTATTTGTCATCATTTTTAATTTTGTATTAAGTATTTTCTTAAACAATATTCCCGAGGACTGGAGTCTTTTATTTTTCAGTAAAAAAACAAATGATACATTGTATGCTGTAGTTATCAGCTCTTATATAACTTTTGTTATAAATGCTTTAATAGAGATGAAGTCATTTATATATAATTTATATCAACTATTTTCAACTCATGCTGTAGCAAGTGCTATACAACAGATTGAAAATGAAAAAAAATCATAATGCACAAAAAAAGGTTGCTCCTAAAGGGTACCCTTTTTTTGTGCAATGTGTTTTTAGTTTTTGTGTTTGTGTAAAGAGTACAAAGACTCATATTATGACATTTTTCTGATTTTTAATGTTATACTAAATCATGAGAAATACAAATCATACCAATGATGGTGAGATTTAAAGGTGGGATATAACCATGAGAAATGGATATAAAGAGTTGAGGGAAAAATTCGTTGAAAATTTAAAAAAAGACCTAATAGGTCCTTATGATGAAAATGAGGTACTCTACGAGAGCCCTGCATCAAGTTACATTATGGGAAGGTTAAGCCCAATTTCAGAAAATGTGATAATTGATGAACTAGATAGTAGTATTTTTGAGGAAGATCGGGGAGAAAATGACGAGGATGAATTTGAGTCTACAGAACTTTCTGAGGAACTTCATCCAAGTAAAAATAAACAAAGTTCTGCCGGGTTAAAAGTGTTTTTATCGAATGACGCACAAACAATATTAGCAAAAGTAAGATGGGCTGATTATATAGTAAATGTATCTAATGAAGAAGAAATAAGCACGCGTAAATATAAAAGAGAAGCTAGAGAGTTCACAAAAATAGTTGACATCACTAGTGGGAACGTTGCTGGAGAGTTAATCGAAAAAGAAATATATATTAGTTGGATAACACATAAATTGCATAATAATAATAAAATGGTCTCAGTATACGTAGAGAACAGAAGGAAACAAGAGGAAGCTAATGATCCTACTAAACATATATACCAAGTTGAGTTAATCTTGCAATCTACTGATGATACAGAGATATTCTTATCGGAATCTTATGCACATTCTAAAATTGAGGAGGAGGACTTTTTTTATAACAAAAAGCCTATTTTTTCACGAGGATATGGATGTGCTGCTGAATGGGAAGACGTTACTGGTCACACCGCTAAAAGAATATTAACAAGTTTTATTCCAACCAAAGAGATCAATGGAGTTGATGCTGAAATCGCTGAGTTTAAGGGCTATTTCTCAATGTTAAAATACTCAGAACCCAGCAATAAAGAAGAAATTATAAGCGAACTCCTTGATCTTGTAGAAGATTATAAGGTATGGATTGAAAGAATGAGATTTCATGAATATATGAAAAATCCGACATACATGGATATCGGAAGCGATAAGATAAATGTCTGTATGGAGAACTTATCTAGGATGTCAAAGGGAATCAAAATACTCCAAAATGACAATAAGGCATTTAGTTCATTTGTTCACATGAATAGATCACTACACCTCTCTAGAAGTATGGGAATGTACTCAAGAAATACAGATGCTAGTAAGAGTCTTGAGAATTATCAATATGACCATTCTTTTTGGAGACCATTTCAAATAGGATTTGTTCTTCTTAACATTGAAGGAATTGTTTTCCCAAATACACATGACCGAGATGTTTTAGATTTGCTCTATTTCCCTACTGGTGGCGGTAAGACCGAAGCCTATCTTGGTGTGATTGCATTTTTATTATTTCATAGAAGAATTACTAGAGGAGAATCTTCTCATTATGAGAAGGATGGTGGAGTTACAGTAATTGTTAGGTATACTCTTAGACTTCTAACAACTCAACAAAGAGATAGGATGTTAAGGCTCATTTCTGCATGTGAATTATTAAGGAGCGAAAATACTACCCTTTTCGGAGATGAAGAGTTTTCAATTGGGTTCTGGGTAGGAAGTACTGTCACGATAAATAAGTACTCAGAATTAGTGGAGAGTAAATATAACCAATCTTATAAAATTGAAAACAAAATAAAAAACTTGAGAGGTCAAATTCTTAAGTGTCCTTGCTGTGGTTCGAAAATTGAGAAAGCATCATATAAATTAGATATAGAAAACAAGAGTTTTAAAGTCTTTTGTTCTAATAAAAAATGTTACTTTAATCATTCCCATATTCCTGTTTACTTAATTGATGAAGATATCTACAAAAAGACGCCTTCAGTAATAATCGGAACGGTTGATAAGTTTGCTAGAATTACTTTCGAAGAGAAGACAAACCTTCTATTCGGAAAAAGGAATCTCGCGTGTACAGACTGTGGAAGCTTATTGGATATTGAATCTATAAAAGTTTGTACTGAAAAAGGACATATAAAAGAAGGGAAACAGAAAGTAGTAAAACCTTTTTATCCACCAGAACTGATACTACAAGATGAACTTCATTTGATTACAGGACCGTTAGGAACTATTTATGGCAGTTATGAGATGGCTATAGATGAATTGTCAAAAGTATATGAAAATGAAAAGGTTATACTTCCAAAATATATTGCTTCAACAGCAACAATAAAAAATGCTGATAAACAAATTACTTCTTTATATGCTAGAACAACATTTAATCAATTTCCACCCAATGGGCATGATTCTGACGATTCCTATTTTGCATGTGAAAAAAGTATAGGTGAATATCCTTTCAGAGAATATATAGGTGTCAGCTCACCATACACTTCTATGAAAACAACAGTTTCACGTGTGTATGCTGTTCTATTACAAACTGCCGAAAGGTATAAAAATGATCCTATTTATAAAGAGTTTATTGACCCTTTCTGGACATTAGTTGGCTATTACAATAGTAAAAGAGAACTAGGAGGAGCTGTAAGACTAATACAAGATGACATTCCAGCGAGAACACTTGTTTTAAAAGAAAAAAATAAAGATAAATGGCCTAGAACGAACCTGATCTACGATGAAATAACTTCTAGAAAAAACTCAAGAGAGATACCTAAAGTGTTAGAAAAGTTAGAAACTTCCTATGGCGAAAAGGGATATGCTTATGATGTTGTTGTTGCGACTAACATGATTCAGGTAGGTATGGATGTTGAAAGGCTAGGATTAATGGCGGTAACAGGACAACCAAAAACAACAGCCGAATATATTCAAGCTACTTCAAGGATAGGAAGAAAAACTCCTGGGTTGGTAATAACTATTTATAATGCATATAGATCGAGGGATCTATCACACTATGAGAATTTCACCACTTATCATTCTCATTTATACAGATATGTTGAAGGTAATTCAGCGACTCCTTTTTCAGCGAGATCTAGAGAAAGAAGCCTACATGCAGCATTAATAGCAATTTTAAGAGGCAAGTTTGAGGAGTTAAGAGATAACAAAGTTGGAGCGAGAGCTATTGAAGAATTGAGTGAAGAAGATATAAACAAAGTTTTACAAACTGTTAAAGATAGAGTTATGACAGTGGATCCGAATAACTGGGAAAAAGCATTGGAGGATATTAGATACTTTTTCGATGAATGGATAAATTTATCTAGGAAATACAAAAACTTATATTATCACGTATCTACATTTAATCCAGGATACAGAATGAAAAGATTACAGAGATTACTTAAAGTATTTGGGGAAGATGGGGTTGACCATGAGAAGTCGACATTAAATAGTATGAGGAACGTACAGAATGAAGTAGGCCTTTATTTATGGGAGGGATGAAATTGGAAATCGGGGAACTCAGTCAAAGTCAAATTATCACATCATTTGGACCAGGCTCTATAATAGATGCAAAGTTAGACTCAGTTGTACCTCTGGATATTAGTCATTGGTCTAGCCATGGGGGAAAGAATGGCAATAAGATATACTTTAATAAGCTAGCTTCATATTTGAATGTTAAGTATTTTATGGAACCTAAACAGGGTAAATCCTCTATACCAGTTGTTATATTTCCTGATTGGCACGTTTGTTCCAAATGTGACTATTTATTTGAAGTGTCAAAAATAGGTAGTTCGTTAAAAGAAGTTTATAGTTATAAGGGGCTTTTATGCCCTAGTTGTAAAAATGGTAAAGCACATCCATCTCGCTTTATTGTAATGTGTGAGAAGGGACATATGGATGAATTTCCGTACCGTGAATACTTGCATGGAGGAAAGACTAATTGTTTAGGTGAATTGAGTTTGAAGACAGGAAGTTATACGTCGTCCTTGAACTCAATTCAATTAAAATGCGATCAATGCAAGGCCACGAAAAAAATGGGGGACTCATTAAACAAAGACAGTTTCAGTTTTATGAAATGTTCGGGCAGACACGTGCAGAAACCCAAATCAAAAAATGAGAATTGTGATGCAGAAATTATACCTAGTTTGAGAGGTGCAACTAATGTATATTTCTCAATTGTAAGAAGTGCCCTGGAAATCCCTCCGTGGTCGGATCCGCGTTTTCAGATTGTGGAGGAAAAGGCTGTCCACGTAAAGCAAATAATTGAAGACCGACAAGAAATGTGTGAAATTGATGAAGAAGAATTTGATTATGAAAAAACTCTAAACAGTGCTTTAAGATTAACATACAAGAGCATTGAGGATGAGAGTTTTCCTTTTGAGGAATACAAAGAAATCTTCAATAAAGTAGCAGAGGGAGTTACTCAATACAGTGAAATTAAAGAAAGCGAGTATAGATCCATATTGAATCATGAAACTATAAGTAAGAACTATTTATCAAGCTTTCTTGCAACAGATGTGGATATACCCTCTTATCTCCAAAAGTACTTCTCAAGGATTATTAGGATTGAAAAAGTTAGGGAAGTAACTGCTTTAAAAGGTTTTGCTCGTGGTACGTATCCTGATCCTGAAAGTGACAGCTCTGCTAGTGAGGTAAATCTCTCTGGTAGAGACATTGGATGGCTACCAGCAATTAGAACAAATGGGGAAGGTATATTTATTGAGCTTAATCATACTGAAGTTCAAAACTGGTTAAATCGTTTTAATTCGAGTGCTATCTCAGATGTATATAATAACGAATATAAAGCATTTACTGAAAAAAAAGGATGGGAGTACAGAAATAAAAAAGATGTTGTTTATGGTCTACTACACACTCTTTCTCACATATTAATAAGAGAACTCGCATTACATTGTGGTTATTCAACAACTGAGTTGAAAGAAAGAATCTATTATAGTAATAATATGTGTGGCCTTCTTGTCTATACAGGAAGTGGCGATTCAGAGGGGACACTAGGTGGTTTAGAGGAAATGGGAAAAATTGAGAATTTTAAGGGTATTCTGCTAGAAGGGCTTAAAGCTGCTTTAACATGCTCAGGTGACCCGAGTTGTGTGACAAGTAATCCAGGAAATGGAGAGCTAAATGGAGCTGCTTGTCATGCTTGTTCAATGATTCCCGAAACAGCTTGTGAAAATGGAAATAGGCTTCTTGATCGAAGATTGGTCGTTCCAACTAGTTCTAATTCGATTAAAGGATACTTTGAGGATTTGATAGTAGATATATGTGGAATAACTATAGATTAGACTACCTTTCAGATGAAATAGAGTCTCGAAGAGAATTTTTAGAAACATTAGTCTCAAATATTCTTGCTGATTTCCTAAAATCAAAAAATGAGATTAGTAGGCTGTTAAATGCTAACTTCCCCAATATTTCCTTGGAGGAAAAGAGAGATCTTCTGTATTTATTCTTAAAATCACACAAAGTAGATACAATGGACAAAACTCACATGGTTTGGTCAGGACCAGAAGTGGCTGGAATAAGAGGAAGGAATACTGAAATACTATTTGAAGAATTAATTCAAGGAGCTAAGTATAGCATTCTTATTTCTATTTACTCACTAAGTCAGTATGCAGGTAAACTACTACGACTATTAAAGAGAAAGGCAGACTTAGGGGTTTATGTTGAAGTCTATGTGAACGACTATACAGGTAAATCGAAACTTTTAGCACCACTAATGGATTCAAAAAACAATAAATTATCAGTATATGAATATGTGGGTTCTGATAATTCCACTCAAGCACTTCATGCAAAGGTAATTACAGTTGATGGAGAGAAGTCAGTGGTAACCTCTTCAAACCTTTCCTTTAATGGGATGGACGGGAATTTAGAGTTAGGGGTATTGTTACAATCTAAAGAACGGTCTAAAGAAATAAGGTCTATTTTCAACACAATGCTTGAAAAGGGATACTTTGAAAAAAAGAGGAATACGTAAGCTTATTTTTGTATTTTCCCTTTGACTAGTTAATTTTTGTATAGTAATAGGTTATAATTATTGAAAAAAGAATTAGGAGCAAAGTATGAATTTTATAGATTTGTTTGCCGGTGCTGGTGGGCTTTCTGAAGGATTCATACGTCAGGGATTTGAACCCATAGCACATATAGAGATGGATAGATATGCTTCACTTACTCTAAAAACTCGTGCAGCTTTTCATTACTTAAAAGAACATGAGAAGCTTGAAATCTATCATGCTTATTTAAGAGGCGAGATAGATCAAAGCAAACTCTATAGTGAAGTTGATGCTAAGGTTTTAAATACTATAATGAATATGGAAATCTCTGATTCAACAATTGAAGAGATTTTCAGAACCATTGACGATAATCTAAAAGAAAAAGGTATAAGTTCTATTGATGTGCTTATAGGTGGGCCACCTTGCCAAGCCTATTCGTTAGTTGGTAGAGCTCGTGATCCGTATAAAAAAGAAAATGATCCACGGAATTACCTCTATCAGCAATATGTTAAATTTCTTGAGAAATATGAACCGAAATTATTTTTATTTGAGAATGTGCCAGGGATTCTTACTGCTGGAAAAGGACATTTATTTGAAGATGTCAAGAGGATAATGGATGAGTCGGGGTATAGCATAGAAGCTAAAGTTCTAGATGCAAGCTCATTCGGAGTATTACAAAAGCGAAAGCGTGTAATCTTAGTTGGATGGAAAAAAGGAATCAATCTTTTTTATCCTGAATTTAATGAAATATCCCATAACTTCCTTGTGAATGATCTGTTGTCTGATTTACCTGTACTTAATCCTGGCGAGACTAAAGATTATCATTATCATTCTTCACCAAATCAATATCTTATGGATTTTGGCATTCGCGATGAGAACGATATCTTAGTACAGCATATTAGCAGGTCTCATAACAGCAGAGATAGGGAGATATACAAATCTGCAATTAAAAAGTGGAATACAGAAAAAAAACGGTTGAAGTATACAGATGTACCTGAAGGTGAGAGAACTCATAAAAATGTTACATCTTTCTTAGATCGATTCAAGGTAGTAGCTGGTGATATTGGTTACTCACATACTATGGTGGCTCATATTGCTAAAGATGGGCATTATTATATTCACCCAGATATTAATCAGTTGAGGTCTCTTTCTGTGAGAGAGGCAGCAAGAATTCAATCTTTTCCAGATAATTTTTATTTTGAAGGTCCTAGAACTGCGGTATTTACTCAAATTGGAAATGCAGTCCCACCTCTAATGGCTGAAAATATTGCTAAAGAAATAAGTTTATTATTGCAAGGGAAACTCCCAAGACAAATAGAACTAACTATTTAATTCGTTAATTTCTGTTATATGGATATATATTATCATTCTAGAATAATAAAAAGAGTACTTTGAGAAAATTCTCAAAGTACTCTTTTTATTTGTTTTTGGGTTAAAGGAGAGATTTGTAAATGTATGATGACGAGATAAAGATTTTATTATCCCAAGCTTTAATGGAAGATGTAAACGGTAGGATTATAAATGAGCTGTTTAATCATTTTCCTACTATAGAAAATTTATTATTCTGGTAATACTAATTTAATAGACTTGGAGTGAGAACATTGACCTTAATGACTTATGAAAAGAAAAAAGAAATTCAGATTTCAGATTATAAGAATTTAGTTGAGAAACTAAAAGGGAAGGATCGTTGTTTCATTATTCAAATTCCAAACTGAAATGATACGAAGGTTAACTGCTGATGATGGAGCAGAATTCACACAGCAGAGAATTATTGACTTTTTGAATATAATAAAAGAAGTAGTTAATGATTTCCTGTTATGCAATAAGTGTAATCAAACATATAAATTTAGGATCTGTACCGGACTAAGTTATAAAAAAGATAATGCGATTGAGTTAACTTGTTAAGGGTGTGGCGATTGTTATACTTCATTCTGAGGAGCGAAGTCATTTTACCTATTTTAACTTTGAAGCATGGAGAGAAGTAGATAATTTAAGGAAGAGATCTAGGGGATTCTCTATAAGTTATCGACTTAGTAGTTCACCTAAGAGGACACTTCTTTTTATGAACGATAATAAAGAGATACGCGCTGAAATATGGATTAATGGCTATCAAGTTTTTCAAGCAGAGGAAGTGAAAAGTTACTGGGACTACTCAAAAGAGATAATTAAAAAAAGAAGAAAAAATGAGGAAATACAAGTAACTTTTACTCGAAATGAGAATGAAACGATATATGAATTAGATGAAGCTTTTATGAATAACTAATTTTAGGTATATAACACAACCATCAATCAGTGTTCTGATTGGTGGTGTTCACTTTAAGATATAATAAGGAATAATTTAAAACTGGAGGGGGACTCAAGATGTTGGAAAATCGAGAACAGCTCCAAGAAATTTTAAATAAAGCAAATCAACATGCACGGAAACAAGCTAAAGAATCAGGTGCTTCTATTTATTATATAAAGAATAACAAACGCTTTCGTGAGGATGCTGCGGGTAATAAATTCGAAATTATATATGATGCTACTGGGAAACGCCAGGAGTTTGAGTATCATGAGTGAAACCAGACCAGTCATGGCGGTGTTTGCTGGAACCAATGGAGCAGGGAAAAGTACACTCAGCATGCAAATGAGAGAGTGGCTTGGTGAACTGGTTGATCCAGATCAAATTGCAAGATAGTTGAAGCCAGAAGACCCGCGTAGTGCTGACCCTGTCTGTTGGAAGGAAGCTGTGAAAAGAATCCGATCACTCATAAAAAGTGGCGAAAACTTTGCTATTGAAACGACATTATCTGGATCATTTGTTCGCCCCTCGCCTCCATTAGAGTAAGCAAAAGCCACCACCCAGTGATCTGGATGGTGGCTTTTCATTTTATGATATAATCATTTAAAAAAAGGAGTAAGGCGCTGTATGGATTCGCAGAACTGACAGCATCCATCATATGGAGCAAAGTACTATCCAGTTCAAAATGGACTTCATATTTTGGAATAACTATCCCTTTCATCCTTGGAAATTTTCTAAAAACATGATGACGAATCGAAGCCGACTTTGGCAGAGTTGGAGGATGGTTTACCTTAGCCAGTCAGCTTATGCAATGGAATCTTGATGCTCGAATCGTGGCGCTGGTCGCCATCCTATTCCAATTGCATACTGTGATCTCTGGACTAGACCGGAGCATATAGTCATGGAATAATAGGGGAGAATGTAGACAGGCAGTTGCAGAGAGGGGTCATTGTTTTATGGTTAATATCGCGTTGGTAGATCAGGTATCTGTTAGGGAAAAGGTTGTGGCGTTCACGTTTGATGATGGGCCCCATCCGGTGTATACACATCAAGTGCTTGAGATATTCCGCCGTGCGAGTGGGCGGGCGACGTTTTTCATGATCGGCAAAGAGATGGAGGCTCACCCGGAGATTGCGGCGGAGGTGCACCGTGAAGGGCATGAGATTGGAAACCATACGTACACGCATCCGGACCTGACAAAGCTGACGCTGAAGGCAGCTGGAGAGGAACTGCAACGTGCAGAAAGGCTTGTTCAAGAAATTACGGGGCAACCTACCCGCTGCTTCCGCCCGCCGTATTTTGGCGTGAACGATGACATTCTGTCTCTGGCGGCGGAGCGCGGATATCAAACGATTGGTGCGGTAAACGGTGATGCGAAGGATTGGGACAATCCCGGCGTTGAGCACATTCTGGAGCATACCCGGTCTGCGGTGAAACCCGGGAGCGTGTTAATTTTCCATGACGGGTACGGGGATCGTTCCGAGACAGTGGAAGCAGTTCGAGTGCTGGTGGATGAACTTGTCGCGGAAGGGTACCGATTGATCACGGTAAGTGAATTGTTGAGATTTTCTTCGTAATCGTTAAACAGAGTATTGTAGATTGGACCCATCATTCATTGAAATGATAGGGTCCTCTTTCTTGTCCAGTATCCACCAGCCCAGAAGTTTAATTATTGAACAACGGCTCCGTGCGAAGCAAATAGTTACCCCGTACTTCCGCCGTCCAATTGGCAAAGACCTCTCTCCATTGAACACTGTTAAAGAAATCGTCTACGGATTGGTTGTCGGAATCCCAGTCAACAAATATGTTGAGAGGTGTGATTCCTCCGGCCCAAATTCCATTACTGACGTCCGTTCCCTTCTCCCTCACTAATAAGATTGGAATACCGAATTGAAAGGCCATGGCAGGCTCGATTTGAGAAAAAGTCGATCCTTCCCAGAACGGAGTGGTCGTTGGTGGCTCTCCTACATTGGAATCAAGAATTTGAACATAAAATCTGCGGAAGTTGATTGCGAGCAATCCATAGCTTGAAAAAACCAGGCGTCGTATATTCGTTAGAATGTTTTCCGGGATTGTTCACTAACGGGCAATGTGCGGGGAAAGAGCAATGCATCTTCAATTTCCCTAATCAGACGGGTCAGAAATTGTTCTTGCAGGTCATTTACCGTGTTGGTTGTACTCAAAAATATAGGAATACGAAAAGCACGGTCTACACATGCATCGATAGCGGATGTTGTATCCTTTTCATTATGAATGGACTTAGTTGGACTTGAGGAAGAGGTTCTTAAATTACCGCGGACGGGTGGAAGCTCCGTTACCATGCTTACGGGAGAAAGCTTTTTCATGGCAATAGGCTGAGTCTTAATTTTATTTTTGGGATTACTCAATGTTCACATCTCCAATGCAAGGATCTGGTTTATATTTAGCCCAGTCTATGCACATTAGCCCATTTGTGTGACGTGATACTCGTGAGGGGGCAAGCCCCCTTTACCCCATCAACCGATTACTGTATTTTTTTGAAATTTTACTTCGTACTAGAATGTAATTTATAATAATAAGTTAATATAAACCGCGTCAGGAGGATACAATGGACTTTATCAAAAATCAACTAGACGGAACTGGCATGAGTGAACAAACCATTGGATATCTTTCGAATTTGATCATGGTGTTATTTATAGCTGTGGTCTCCATACTGGCCAATTTTATAGCCAAAAAAATCGTACTGAAGATTATTATCCAAATCATAAACAACAATCGGTACACGTGGGATAAAATCATTGTGGAGAAAAAAGTGTTCCACAACCTCTCGCATCTGGTACCGGCAATTATCATTTATTATTCTGCGTATGTCTTCCCATCCTATCAAGCTTTGATTGAAAAAGCAGCTTTAACTTATATGATCGTCATAACCATCACGGTATTAAATGCGTTACTTAATGCCTTTGATACCATATATCGTTCTTATGAAGTTTCCAAGATCAGACCCATTAAGGGATACATTCAGGTAGCCAAGATCATTCTTTTCATTATTGGAGGCATTATCGTCATCTCGAGCCTCATTGGACAGAATCCATTGATTATTCTCAGTGGACTCGGCGCTTTATCAGCTGTTCTGATGCTCGTCTTCAAGGACTCCATATTGGGACTGGTGGCAGGCGTGCAATTATCATCGAATGACATGGTGCGTGTTGGTGACTGGATTGAAATGCCCAAATATAATGCCGACGGCGACGTCATTGATATTACATTAAACACGGTGAAGGTTATGAATTTCGATAAAACGATCACGATGATTCCGAGCTACGCGCTCATCTCCGATTCATTCAAAAATTGGAGAGGCATGCAGGTGTCCGGTGGCAGAAGGATTAAGCGAAGCGTCTATATCGATACAAGCAGCATAAGCTTTTGCACCAAGGAAATGATTGGCGAATTTCAGAAGATCCACTATCTTACGGATTATCTCGAGACAAAATTAAATGAAATTAACGAATATAACATGGAACACCATATTAATACGGAAAGCATTGTGAATGGTAGACAGCTTACGAATGTGGGTGTATTCAGGGAATATATCCATCAATATCTGAGAAATCATCCGAAAATTCATAAGGACATGACGTTGATCGTGAGACAGTTAGCGCCGGGAGATAACGGGCTACCACTTGAAATCTATGCCTTCAGCAATGATATCACCTGGGGTGTGTATGAATCTGTTCAAGCGGATATTTTTGACCACATCTTCGCTGTTGCGCCGACATTTGGCCTTCGTGCTTTCCAAAATCCAACAGGTCATGATATCGTGCAACTCAAAGAAAGCCCCCAGTATTCGAGAGGATATTGAGATATGTTATTTACCTAATCCAAAATGAATATCAACAGAGGAAGCACCGTAAAGGTGCTTTTTTTTGTTCAAAAAGTGACATATACACTATTTACAAAAATGGAAATAATTAATAGTATATGCATATGGGCATGATTTCCATATTTTCTTTTACACGTATCGTATCTTGAAGCTAGAAATAAAATGTCCCGCTTTGAAGATTGGAAAATTTAATGGAGGTGAATTTCGTGGCACGTGTATTAGTTGTAATGATGCCTGCAGAAGGTCATATCAATCCGACGCTCGGAATAATCAAGGAACTGATAGAGAACGGCGATGAAGTCGTCTACTGTTGTACGGAAAAATATCGGACGAAGATTGAAGCGTTAGGCGCACAATTTAAAGCATACTCCTTCAACGAGGCAACCCTGCTTAACAACCCAGATATGAAGCCATTTGAAATCAAGCACCCTTATCAATTTTTATATATGGTTTTGAAAAAAATTATTCAACGGTTTATTCCAGATGTTCTGAATCTGATCGAAAATGAAACCTATGATTATTTAATTTTTGACTCCTTAATAGGCTGGGGAGGACAAATTTTAGGTGAAAAGCTGGGTATCCCAGCGGTATGCTCAACCACCACTTTTGTTTTTGTGGAGCCTCTCGGATTCGGTAATAAAAATCAACTGAAGGATGACGATGAGGAGGTCAAGAAGCTATATAACGGCATCATCGAGATGTCCCAGCAATTAGCTTCCCAGTTCAATGTAGCTGTTCCTTCTCTGTCAGAACTTTCTGGGCATCCAGGACAACTGAAGATTGTTTATACAAGCCGCTATTTTCAACCCATGGGGGACAAGCTGGACGAAAGCTTTATGTTCACGGGCCCATCTATTACACCTCGTAAGGATGCACCATCCTTCGCAAAGGAATCTCTGCATGCCGTTTATAAACAGGCGGTTTATATTTCGATGGGAACCATTTTAAATAAGGATCTTGATTTTTATAGGCTGTGCTTTACGGCTTTCGGTGATTTGCCTGTGCAGTTTATATTGTCTTCAGGGAAGGACACTGATTTGGAGCCGATTGCTGATCTCATTCCTGACAATTTCATCATCAGACCCTATCTCCCACAATTGGAAGTGTTGCAGGGTGTAGATGCTTTTCTGACACATGCGGGCATGAACAGTACAAGCGAAGCATTGTATTATAATGTACCCTTGGTCATGCTCCCGTTAACCTCGGATCAGCCGCGTGTAGCAGGCCGGGTGCAGGAGCTCGGAGCAGGGGTCATCGTGGATAAAAATAACCTTACACCCGACGTACTGAGAAACGCGGTATTAGAAGTGCTCGGCAATGCCTCCTACAAGGAACATGCTGAGCTTATTGGGAAAACGTTACGCGATGCTGGCGGGTACAAGCAGGCTACTATGGCCATTCATAACTATATGGGCAAACGGTCGTTAACGACCATGCCCATCTCTTCGCTTGAATAAAGAGGCGACTTGCCTCTGTTACAATAAGACGATAAGCCACCACTCCGTATAACGGAAGGGTGGCTTATATTTGATTCATCCGCGTATGGAGGGGTAGAATAAACGGAGAGGGCATATCACCTTTTCCATATCGTTTTAGTATATCTTTCGCAAAGGAGAGTTTACCAGATGAA
Organism: Paenibacillus sp. ALJ109b; assembly: GCF_010747435.1. Classification (NCBI taxonomy): domain Bacteria; kingdom Bacillati; phylum Bacillota; class Bacilli; order Caryophanales; family Paenibacillaceae; genus Paenibacillus; species Paenibacillus sp. ALJ109b. The sequence continues at coordinate 73,266 of NZ_JAAIFP010000016.1, read as the reverse complement.
TCATACAATTCCGGAATATACGTTGAATGATGGCTTAAAAGTACCTGCCATTGGCTTCGGTACCTATAGTTTAAAAGGCGAAAAAGGCGTTAAATCCATAGCGTCCGCAATGGATGCAGGTTATCGACTGATTGACACAGCGTATAACTATGAGAACGAGGCGACTGTCGGGAAGGCCATTAAGCAGAGCTCCGTTTCCAGAGAAGACCTTCTCATTTCATCTAAACTGCCAGGGCGTTACCATGCTTTTGAAAAGGCGATTGTAGCCATCCAAGAATCTCTATACAGAGCAGATCTGGATTATTATGATCTATATCTGATTCACTGGCCGAATCCCAAGCAGGATATGTATGTGGAAGCGTGGCAGGCACTCATTGAGGCGAAAAAACGCGGATATATCCGTTCCATCGGAGTTAGCAATTTCCTTCCGGAACACAATGAACGCCTAATTAAGGAGACGGGAATAGCGCCAAGTCTGAATCAGATTGAGCTGCATCCATTCTTTGACCAAGCGGATCAGCGGGAGAAGGATTCGCAGCATGGCATTATTAACGAATCGTGGAGTCCGATTGGTCGTGGTAATGATGCTGTACAAGATATCGTAAAAGATGAGCAGATCCTTCGTATTGCCGAAGCTCATGGCAAAACGGGTACGCAGGTTATTTTGCGCTGGCATACCCAGCTTGGGTCAATTCCTATTCCTAAAGCTGGCTCGCTTCAACACCAGCAAGAAAATATCGATATTTTCGATTTCGAGCTGAGCGAGAAAGAGATGGGAGTCATTTCTTCATATAATCGTAAAGATGGACGACTGTGGAATCAGGACCCGAGTGAATACGAAGAATTTTAAATTGCTGAATTTGAATACGTGCCATACACCGTAAGGTGGGGAAAATGAGTATAAAGGAAACATAGCCTCCTATTCTACAGAGATGTAGATAGGAGGCTTTTTGTTGTATTAAAAAAGTGGATGCAATTGGAGCAGGAGTAATATGGGCGAAGTTAGTGATACAGCTAACTACTCAACCAATTCCTTAGATCTCTGCGCCATATCCTGTAAAACGCGAGCCACCCGACTTTTTCTGCCTTTTGCTTTTCTCTGTATTCTTGCAAGCGATCTTTTATACGCTTCCACATCTGTTTGAAGCGCGAAGTGTTTGGCAGCAATCCGCAATGTTTTCTTTAACAATCGTGCGGAAGAACGTGTTGTTCTGGACCGGAAGCCTCTGCGCAAGATTCGCAGCGTTTTTTTGTAGGTTTGGAGGTCAGCTGATGGTGGTACTACGCAGAATAAATTTAGTGCGGAATCATTGAATCCATAGGTTTCGAGCATGATTTTCAGATTTTCTGTATTGAGCACTTCCCCTCGGAAATGTGTAGGATGTTCTTGATGATAACCTACGACCTCCTTCATACAGTAGAAGGGCACTTTCAAACGATGCAGTCTGTAGCCCAGATCCCAGTCTTCAAGCCCATACAGTACAAACCTTTCATTGAAACCTCCAACTCGATTCAGAAGGCTTCGGCGAATGGAAACACACCGCGTGACGAGCAGCATCCATGGAGCCACATCGGTGCTGGCAAATTGTTTGATGACACCAGGCGGTATTTTGGTTGGGAAAATCACTTTGGACAATGTATCTGTCTGATGAATGATATCTTCCGGTGTGACCAGTGGGACGATTTCATTCGCTGCATCAAATTCAGGACGCCATAAGTTTGAAGGGGTAAGGATTGAACGGCAATGATCTTTTTCCGATGGCGAGAAGTCTGGATAGTAGTGGGTATAAGCATCGGCAAAGGAATGTGGAAAACCCGAAACGACGGCTCTGGGATTTTTACGATGATATTGACGCACGGTTCGAATAAATTCGGGTAATGCCAGAAAGTCAGCATCACAGAAGATAACATATAGCCCTTTGGCATGCTGAAGTCCCAAATTCCGGATCGCTGATCTGCCACGTTGCTCCGTCTGCGATACGTAGGTCAAAGGATATGAAGACTGGAATGCTTGGATCTGTTCTTTCGTTCCATCAGTGGAACCGTCATCAGCTACGATGACTTCGAAAAGGTGCTTCGGGTAGGTTTGTGTCTCTAAGGCTGCCAGAGTAAGCGATAACTGATGGGCCCGATTATAGGTTGGGATAATGATGCTGTAGCGGATCGCCATTCCTGTTTCCTCCTTCACGTTGTTGGACGCTCCTTATGAAAAAAACGAACACGCTCAATTAAGAAGTGATATTAGTTTATTCCATATATGTGGCAGCGACTGGTCAAACACCTTATGATTTTGGAAACGGGCTTGATCGATCTCCTTCTTGCGCTCACGCTCACCGTTCAATCTGGAAATATGATCTTGATCTCTTGCATTCATGTGCAAATCCTGCGTAGCACAAGGAAATATCAAATTTTGGATATGTCGGCAAGAATGGACGATAGCCAATATAGCGGGCAAACGGTAACTTTATGGAGAGCGATGACAGAGCTGCTTATCCACGATACACATTCAATGGGGGGACGTGAAGTGATGAAAAGGTCATGGAGAAAACGACTGACAATTGGTATCTGCCTAATGATGAGTATTGCTGCTCTTGGGGGCTGTTCAGGGGGAAATGGAAGTACAGGTGAAGCAGGAGGAGATGGACCTACCCCCATTTCAATCTGGATGTCGATGAATACCAATGCTTCCATCACACTCAAGAGCATGAATGAAATTACGGCGATTAAGGAATGGGAGAAGAAAACCAATACCAAAATCGAATTCCAGCATCCCGCTGTGGGTGCCGAGACCGAACAGTTCAATGTCATGATAGCCTCAAATCAGCTGCCTGATGCCATGTTTGTCAATGGAGATTACGCCAAGCTATTCAATGATGGTATCATCATTCGACTTAACGAACTCATTGATGAATACGCTCCCAATTTGAAAAAGATCCTGGAAGAGAATCCTGAGGTTGCCAAACAGTTAAAAGCCGACAACGGAGATATCTATGCAATACCGCATCTGCGTCTAGGGGAATACAAAACCTTCGGCGGTACGTTCATCCGTCAGGATTGGTTGGATGAGCTAAAGCTGGAGAAACCGGAAACGCTGGAGGAGTGGGAGACGGTACTCAAGGCCTTCAAGGAGAAAAAAGGCGTAGCAGCGCCGCTATTGTTTGGCGCACCACCCAAAATGAGCACGATGGGACCAGCCGCACCGACATATCTGGAGGCTTACGGCATCACTAATAGTACGTTCATGAAAGATGGCAAGGTGGTCTATGGGCCAATCGAGCCGGAATATAAGGAATTTCTCACGATGTTCCATCGCTGGTATCAGGAGGGATTGGTTGATCCCGATTTTGCTACTAATGACCAGAAAACATACGACGCCAAAATTTTGAGCAGTCAAGCTGGTGCATTTTTCACCTTTATTGGTGGAGGTGTAGGCCGCTACCTGCCCGCTCTGCAGGAAACGGATCCGAACGCCAACCTGACTGCCACACAATATCCGGTGCTGAATAAGGGCGATGAACCACTGTTTACCGGACGTTCCTGGGAGTGGAGCAGTAGCGGTGTTGTGCTCACCAATAGCAACAAACATCCGGAGGAAACGGTCAAAGCACTCGATTATTTCTTCAGTGAAGAAGGACATATGCTGAAAAATTTCGGTGTGGAGGGTCTCACCTACACGATGAAGGACGGTTACCCGACCTATACTGATGAGATTTTGAAAAATCCGGACGGCCTGTCGGTTGCTCAAGCCATGGCCAAACATTTTATTGCGAACTATCCCTTCGTTGGGGAGGATGACGATCGGTACAACGAGCAATATTATCAGCTCCAACAGCAGAAGGATGCGGCGGTTCTGTTCTCCAAATACAGCGAGAATACGCTGAAGGTGGGCCTTCCTCCGACAAGTCTGACGACAGAAGAATCCACGGAATACAGCAAGATCATGAGTGATATTGGAACCTATCGGGACGAGATGTTCGTCAAGTTTGTCATTGGGGTTGAGCCGATTGAGAACTTTGACAAGTTTGTGGATCAGATCAACAAGTTTAACGTGAAACGGGCTATTGAAATTCAGCAAGCTGCCCTGGATCGGTATAACACCAGATAAGGAAGAGATGTCTAAGGGTAATGAAGCCTTTTTACGGCTTTGCTGCCCTGGACGCCCTCTTTGGAATGAAAAAGGAAGGGGATGAAGGAGTTGTCGCACAAGTTTTCCTTGTTATGGCTCAATTACAAAAAGAATAAAGCCATCTATTGGATGGCTCTCCCCGTCGTTTTATATTTTCTCGTCTTCAAATACCTGCCGATGTACGGAGCCATCATTGCGTTCAAAGACTACTCGGTGGGCAAAGGCATATGGGGAAGTGATTGGGTCGGATTGCAGCATTTTCGTGATTTCTTTCAGAGCTATTATTTCTGGCGAATTCTGAAGAATACTCTTTTGCTAAGCTTTTATCAGCTGTTGTTCGGTTTTCCGGCTCCCATTCTTCTTGCTCTTCTGCTTAATGAGCTCAGACATGAAATCTTCAAACGTACGGTGCAGACGATCTCGTACATTCCTCACTTTATTTCCATTGTTGTCATCTGTGGCATGATAGTTGATTTCTCATCCCGAGATGGACTGTTTAACACCATCATTGGTTATTTTGGCGGTCAGAGCAGTGCGCTTCTCAGTGATCCAGCCAATTTCCGTACCATATATACCGCCTCATCGATCTGGCAGGAGCTTGGTTTCTCTAGCATCATTTATTTGGCTGCGCTTAGCGGCATTAACCCCGAGCTCTACGATGCTGCCAACGTGGACGGTGCGAGTCGGCTTCGCCAGGTGTGGCATATCACGCTTCCTGGCATCATTCCGATGATTATGATTCTCCTCATACTCCGCATTGGTGGATTGATGGAGATTGGGTTCGAGAAAATTATTCTGCTCTATAATCCGAATGTGTATGATACAGCAGATGTGATCTCGACGTTTGTCTACCGCAAAGGGATTAGTGAAAGTGCTGAATTCAGCTATACAACCGCGGTGGGTCTCTTCCAGTCGGTCATTAACTTTGCGCTGCTAATCGGTGCCAACCGTCTATCCAAGGTGATATCCAATACGAAACTGTTCTAGCCAAGAACGAGGTGAAGGGAGGGATTTCTTTTGCGAATGAAAAGGTCCATTGGAGAGCGGTTGTTTGGCGGTGCGAACGCGATTCTGATGACAGGGCTGATTATCGTAACCTTGTATCCGCTGCTGCATGTGCTGAATGCATCGCTTAGCGACTCAGGTCAACTCATGGCCCATAGAGGCCTGCTGCTTTTCCCCAAAGGAATTACAATGGAGAGCTACAAGCTGGTGCTAAGCAACCCCAATATTCTGTCCGGATACCGGAATACGATATTCATTGTGGTGGTGGGCACGGCGCTTAATCTGCTGTTCACCATTCTGGGGGCGTACACGTTGTCCCGTAAAAGCTTTATGCTCCGCAATCCGATTATGCTGGCGATTGTGTTTACGATGTTTTTCAACGGCGGAATCATACCGTCTTATCTGTTGATCAACAACACGCTTCATATGGGCAACAGCCTCTGGGCTCTGATTGTACCCGGTTTGATCAGCAGCTATAATCTGATTATTATGCGAACTTCCTTTGCGGAAATCTCGGAAAGTCTACTAGAGTCGGCACGTATAGACGGGGCGGGAGAGATGCTCATTCTGTGGCGGATTGTCGTACCATTGTCCATGCCCGTCATTGCGGTGATGATTCTCTTTTATGGCGTTGGTCACTGGAATTCATGGTTCAGTGCGATCCTGTATATTCGGGACCGGAACCTGTTTCCACTTCAACTGGTGCTGCGAGAAATTCTGATTCAGAACAGTACAGACTCGATGACCACAGGAGCGACCGCTATGGACAAAGAGGCCATCGGGGAAAGTGTAAAATACGCAACCGTCATGGTAGCGACCCTGCCTATATTGTTCATCTATCCGTTTCTGCAGAAATACTTTGTTAAAGGTGTTATGATCGGAGCAATCAAAGAATAGAGTTGCCTTATCAAGCCATACCAAATAACAAACGGTGAGGAGGAGACGCATGAAGAGAAAAAGCATCCTGTTATCCTGGGGCATTTCTTACATGGTCATTCTGCTCATACCGATTGTGATCGGTGCTGCTGTTTTTGCCGAGTCTCGCATGTTGCTTGAGGAAGAAGTTAATCGTTCCAACATGGTGCTGTTATCTCAGGTACAGGAAACCATTGATAACCAGATTGGTGATATTGGCAGCATTAGCAATCAATTAATGGCTGATTCTCAACTCATGAGCTTCATTAATCATGCATCTGAACAGGATGCCCGCTGGAGAGTCATGGGGATTGATCTGATCAAAAACCTGAAATCTACACGCGTCGGAAACGGCTTGATTAGTGAACTATACATTTATATCAAACAACCCGATATCGCGTTGTCCTCGTCTTCACTTATTCAAAAAAATTATCTATACGACATGTTCTATCAGGGCACCAATGTAACCGAGGAAGCATGGACCCGGCTTATGCATGATTCCGGTAAGAGCATGTACCGAAAGATGGAGGTTCGGAGTGAAGATCGACGGATTGAAGACACGCTGGTCTATATTCAGCCGTTTCCTATTCAAAATGGCGCTGAAAGCCCTGCGACCTTCGTTGTTAATCTGGACCCCAACCGATTCCAGCAAGCCATTGATAACGTACGTTTGGAAAAAGAGAGCACCGTGTTCATTCTGGATCACGACGGTCAAACGTTATTTTCTACCGGATCACTTGAAACCCCTTACATGAATGGGGAGGACCTTAATCTTTTCGATGATGCTGGGAAAAGAACGGAAACGATCGATTGGAACGGAGAATCCGTGACCATATCGCAGATTTCTTCTAAGATCCAGGACTGGAAGTATGTATCCATCATACCTACCCGAATCTATGCCAAGAAGCTGACGGTAATCCGCGATATTACGCTTGGAGGCGTTGCTGCAGGACTTATCCTTGGCGGGGTGGCAGCCTGGTGGTTCACCAGACGGAATTACCGTCCGCTGGGACGGATCATGAACATTATCTCGGATAAGGTCAAATGGAAACTGGAACAGCCGGACGATGAATATGGCATTTTGCAATCTGTTCTGATCCAAGCCTGGGAAGAGCAGGATCAATTTGCGAACAGGCTTAAGGATCAGCAAAGCGTTATACGGAGCAGTCTGCTCTCCAAGCTGATGAAGGGAAGGGTACAGGTGGGTGAGGAGTTTGCATCGACCCTGGAACGTTCGGGTATTCGGTTCGAGACGGAATCGTTTGCCGTATTGCTCCTGCACATTGAGGATGTTGAAGGACTGTTCCGTTCCAGAGTACGTGAGCAGGACCAGGAGGAGAAGCACCAATTTGTGCACCTGATTCTGACCAATGTGCTGGAGGAGATGATCGGCTCAATCGGTCATGTATACTCTGCGGACATTGATGGAAGAATTGCGTTCCTGATCAATATTCGGGAGTGTGAGGAGGATACCAGTCATCGGTTAATTCGTGCAGTCGAAGAAGCTCAGCGTTTCATCGGCTCCCGATTCTGCGTGTATTTCTCTGTTGGCGTTAGCCATGTTCATCACCGTATTGCGGAGATCGCAGATTGTTTCCGGGAATCGGAAGAAGCGCTGGAATACAGGCTGATTCTGGGGATCGGTCAAATTATTGACCCGAACCGAATTCGTCGGCCTAAGGAGGAGCTGTATTACCCTCTTGATCTGGAGAGACAGCTCATCAATTATATCGCTACAGGCAATTATGCCCGTTCCACGGAAGTGATGAACGAGATTCTCATGACTAATTTTGCGGGAGAACCCTTGTCTGTTGAACTGGCTCGCTGTCTAATGTTTGAGTTGATTGGTACCTTTCTGAAAGCTACCGAACAGATCAAGACGGATGACCAGAACGAGATGACGCAGCGCAACGATCTGATTCGGCAATTGTTTGCATGTGAGACCTTTGAGGAGATCGAGTCCGAATTGCTTCGGATACTGGAGACGGTATGCCAGACAGTGCATGAGCGCAAGCGTTCCCGCAGTGAGGAATTGAGGGATCAACTGGTGGAATTCATTCATGAGAGTTATGCAGATGTCAATTTGGGCTTGACCCATTTATCCGAGCGGTTTCGTTTTCATCCAACCTATGTCTCCAAGTACTTCAAGGAACAGACAGGGGTCAACGTAATAGATTACATCAACCAATATCGAATTGAGCAATCCAAGAAAATTCTACAGGCAGAGGAACTGACGATCCAGGACGTATCCGAGCGGGTGGGTTTCCTGAACAGCAATTCGTTCATTCGTGTCTTTAAGAAATATGAGGGAATTACACCCGGCCAATATAAGCAAAATAGTAGACTTGTCCAGCAAGAGGGTTGAAGAATATTACTTGTCTAGAGGAGGAACTGTTCCATGTGGAAAAAAGCTATTGAAGATGCACTCCATGTCACCCGGCGTAATATAGATCGATTTGAAGGGCGCTTTCCCCATGTTAGTAATGGGGATGAGCATTATGTGCTTAACGATAATACGGAGTGGACGGCAGGATTCTGGTCAGGCATTCTGTGGTTATGTACGGAGTATACTCAGGACCCGAGGTTTCGTGAGGCAGCCGTGAATAGCGTCGATAACTTCCGTCGGCGAATGGAACAGAAAATCATTTTCGATCATCATGATATTGGTTTTCTCTATTCCTTGTCATCTAAGGCACAGTGGATTGTGGAGCATGACGCAGCCGCAAAAAAGCTTACGATTGAAGCAGCCGATATGCTAATGAAACGCTGGCGGGAGGATGCTGGACTGATTCAGGCCTGGGGACGAAAAGGTGATGTGAATAACGGAGGGCGAATTATTATCGATTGCCTGCTCAATCTTCCGCTGCTGTTCTGGGCGTATGAACAGACCAATAACGAGGAATATCGCCGAATTGCCGAGCTGCATGCGCTGAAAAGCCGCCGTTTCCTCGTTCGTGGAGACGACTCAAGTTATCATACTTTTTATTTTGATCAGACTACCGGAGAGGCCATTCGAGGGGGGACGCATCAAGGCTACAATGATGGTTCTACCTGGACTCGCGGACAGGCATGGGGGATATATGGTTTTGCACTGTGCAGCCGCTATCTGCAAAGTGCAGAGATGCTGGAGACAGCCAAACGTCTTGCCCGTTATTTCCTTGCCCATCTTCCGGAGGATGAAGTAGCGTATTGGGATTTTGATGCCCCGCAAACGCCTGACACGAAACGGGACAGTTCTGCATCGGCTATTGTTGCCTGTGGTCTGCTGGAAATTGCCGGGCGGCTTGATGAAGCCGATTCTGAGCGGGAGACTTTTCGGAATGCAGCGGAATCATCCATGAAATCCTTAATTAATCATTATTCCACGCAGGGCTCGGACACAGCTGAGGGTCTGCTGAAGCATGGTTCTTACTCCGTAAGAGGTGGAGATTCACCTGATGATTACACGATCTGGGGCGATTATTTTTATCTTGAAGCGTTAATGCGTCTGGAACGAGGTATTCCTGGCTATTGGTACGATCGTCAATAAAGTGATTATGAACAAATTCCTTGCCGATGAATCAAAATATTTTGACCCAAAAGAAAAAGCAGCGATTCTTCCGTGACGACAGAATCGCTGCTTTTTAATCTTTATATGTGAATACGTGCTGTTAATTTTGCGTTTTTGGCGCAAGCTCAATGGCGGAACGGATGGCGGCCAACATGCTTTTGTCATCGGCGATGTTTTTACCTGCGATGTCAAAGGCTGTTCCATGGTCTACAGAAGTACGGATAATGCCGCCTTTGAGACCTACCGTAATGTTCACACCTTCTTCAATACCCATGACTTTGATTGGTGCATGTCCCTGATCGTGATAACAAGCCACAACGATATCGAAATCGCCACGGCCAGCGCGGAAGAATAACGTGTCCGCTGGAAGTGGACCAACGACGTTAATGCCTTCCTTTTGCGCACGTTCAATGCCGGGCTGCAGTTTTTCTTCCTCTTCACCATTACCGAACAATCCGTTCTCACCTGCATGCGGGTTGATACCACAAACAGCTACACGCGGATTTTCGAAGCCGGCTTTTTTCAACGTATCATGAGCAAGTTTAACCACAGTGTATGTTCTTTCCGGGTTGATGCTCGCAATGGCATCAATCAGGCCCATATGTGTCGTAAGGTGAATTACTCGCAGATTGGGTGTAGTCAGCATCATGGAGAAATCCTCGGTATCGGTCAGATCGGCCAAAATCTCGGTGTGACCTGGATACAAGTGCCCACCTAGGTGCAAGGCTTCCTTGTTCAGAGGCGCCGTGCAGATGGAGTGGATTTGCTGTTTTTTGGCTAGATCAATGGCTTTCGCCAGATACTGAAATGCTGCATCTCCCGCAACGGCAGATACTTTTCCATACTCCAGATCTGCAGGAATGAGATCCAGATCAATAACGTCCACAGTACCGAATTCATACTTGGCTTCGGATGGCTCATGAATAGCATTTACCTTCAGGCTCGATCCGATGACAGGCAGGACACGCTCCAATATTTTTGCATCGCCAATGACGAGTGGATTGCAATTGTTGTAGACCTCCTGATGGCCCAATGCTTTCATAATGATCTCGGGTCCAATACCTGCTGCATCGCCCATTGTAATTCCTACGGTTGGTTTCATACGGTAACTCCTCCTTTTAATTTTTCAATGGCATGGATGAAGACGTCGGGCTTGCCGAACCCGCCCGCTTTGGTAATCACGTGCAGATCCTCAATTCCAATAAATTTCGATATCGGTACACCAATTTCAAGCTCATCAAGCAGCTCAAAACCACTGATATTCCACTTCATACAGATTTGCTTAGCTGTATCTCCGCCTGTCATGGATACACCTTTGAAGTACCCATTCTCCAGCAGTTTGGCGCAGATTTCACCTATGGCCCGTACAATTTCATTGCTGACCTCGGTGTGATTAAGTCCTCTGACTTCACCCGTAGCACGTGCCAGTTCAATATCTACCTGTTCGGCGGTTGAATAGAGAACAACGTCATTGCCTTCCACGGCTTTGGCCATCACTTCCTCATACACACGCTCGATTTCTTGCTCACGATCTGCCGATCCCGATACGGCTTTGAAGGAGTGGAACGGAATGGATGATACGTTAGTTTTCTGTAGCAACAGCTTGAGCTGCTCACGAGAGTTTTTGTTCACACTCCCTACAACGGTGAGGATTGGACCTGGATTTGCCGGAATGGTCAATTCCGCAGACTTGGCTCCCAAGCCGTAATGAGTGGGAAGGTAGTTCGCAATTCCCGCCGATCCTGCCCAGGCAAATGAATAATCCAGCTTGCTGGTGATGCTTAGAACCTGCTCCAAATGCTGCTCATCTGTCGAGTCGACGAGGATATAGGGAATGCCTTTTGCCTTAAAGGTTTCCAGTTGCGTCTTCATATGATTTGTACCCGATTCAAGATCACTCACCGTAATCTCGCCCACTTCATACTTGGTCTGGAGCTTAAGCAAATCCGGAAGATATGAAAGGGTCACAGGTGTCTTCGGATCATTCGCAATCTCGGTATCGGCCAGTGGAACCCCGTTCAGATAATGTGTGCCATTAAGAATGGTGCGGTTGTTCTTAGGATAGCCCGGGGCAATCATCATGAAGTCCGGTTTGACCACATCGTACAAAGCGTCGATCTCGATCCCGATGTTTCCGCGCATGGTTGAATCCATTTTTTTGAAAATGGTGCCAAATCCGTTCTTTAACAGCAGTTCGGCTGCTCGACTAACCCGCTGATACGCATCCTCCGGTGTGATGGAACGGCTATCGGTATCAAAAACGACCGCGTCGTAATTACGAATGTTATCTTCGTCCATGTTGAATAGTACGCTTGTCTTTAATCCATGACGGGCAAGCTGCACCCCGCTGTCATTGGCGCCGGTCAAATCATCTGCAATAATGGCTAATTTCATGCAGTCATCCCTCCTTGAAAATCAAAATTAAATATAAGTCCGGTCAGCTAAATTTAATGCATTTATGTGGACGGTCTTTGATTGTATTTCTCGACACCGCCTGATTTCTCCAGCCTTTTGGAAAGGAATCCGATGAAGATCGGCAGCAGAATGGCGGTTGTCACAACACTCGCCGCAATCTGCACGGTAGCGATTTCAGCAATTGGAGCAAATGAAGCATTGGCAGCCACGATGGCAGCAGGTGTACCTACAGCGTTACCGGCTGTGGAACCTTCCGAAGCTCCGACAATAGGATTCCAGCCAATGGCTTTGAAGAGCAGGTAGCCGACGCCGCCAGTAATCAATACAGTAATTACACCCAGCATAATGCCGCTAAGTCCGCCTTGAATGATGGACGAGAAGTTGATTCCCATACCCAGTGAAAAGGCGAAGAATGGAACGAGCTTGTCGCTGCCTTTGTGCAGCCATTCAGCAAGGTTGCGATCCAGGTTACCGATAACAACACCGACGATCAGTGGAAGCAGTACGGCTACAAAAGCCATCGGGGAGAACATGCCGTTGGCGAAGCCCATCGCACCGAAAATAGAGAGTGCAACCATGGTAAGAAAAGGTCCATCGCTGAGTGCGAGGAACGGATAAGCCGCCTTGTCATCTTCTTTGCCATATTGTCCGGCCAATGCGATGTACAGTCCACCATTGGAATTCGTCATTGCAGCGATAATAGCAAGCGGTGCCAAACCAAGGAATAAACCATTGGAATCCGCAAAATAGATGGCGATCAAACCTAATACTGCACCAACTGCCCACTTGAACACAAGCAATGTAACGCCTTTACCAACCGAAGAACCTGCTGTCTTGAACGTAATTTGTGTACCAGCAATCAACAGGAACAGGGCGATCAATGTACTTGAGCTATTTACGAACAGGGCTTCCGTGAAACCCCCGATTCGCAAAGCATTCGGAAAGAATGTGTTAATGGTTGCACCGAGCAACAGGGGAACAACCATCATACCGCCAGGAATACGATCTAATGTTGCTTTAATGTTCATAGTAGTGGCTCCTTATGAAGTAATCGTTTTTATAAAGCGTTTGCAGGGACTATGTTATCCCATATTGTTTATTTTAGCAACACTTAATTATTGTAAATTTTAAGTAATAGTTATAAGTGTTTAATTATGCAACACATATAATCATAAAAAAAGCGTAAACCTAAAGTTACTCTTTAAGTTTACGCCATAACGTGGCACGGTTAATCCCCAAGCGATCGGCCGCCTTGGATTGATTATTGTTTTCCTCATGTAGAACGAGTTGAATAATCTCTTTTTCGATTTCTTTCAGCGTACCACTAAGCTTCATCGTATTGGGTGAGGGCTGTTCACCGAGCAGATGTGATAAGGTCTCAGCTGAGATCACGTAGTCCTGTTCGTTCAGTGCAGCCTGTTTGATAAGATGCCTCAACTGGTTCACTGTCATATGCGGAACTTGATTTCTAATTAGCTGCAACGCATCCTCTTTCATCTTCACCGCAACCGTTCCATACTTCTGGTAGTAATCACTGAGGAAATGCTGGATTAGTGGCGCAAGATCCTCCTGCCTGTCTACAAGGCTCGGCATAATGATCGTATTCAGCTCGACATCCAGCGTTCTGTTTGAATTCAATCCCTTTTCCCCCAGGATGAATACCCCGATCTGCCTCTGTAGACAGGTCTGAATGAATGAGATCAATTCCTCATCCTTCGAGCCATCTTCCAAATGATTAATTTCCACGTTGCGAACTTTGGAGAGGGGGATTTTGTGCAAATGGCCTGGAGGAACCTGAGCAAGCTCGATTTGGAGCATCAGCCCACCGCTGGAGTACATCTGATGAATATGTTTTACCAGAAAAGACTTGCCCGAATCCGCTTCACCTAGTAGATAAATGGGTTCATGGTTCTCGTAAACCGCCCGGATATTTTTCAATACGGCCTGCATGGCAGGGGATTCGGCAACGATCGGCTCCATGGATATATCGGTATATGCCGTTATGCCGAATTGTGCAAAAGCATAGGGCTGTCCTTTTTCAAGGGAGTATACTTTATAGGTTTTGTTATTTAACGTCGTTTCATAGGCCGTTACCGTAAGTTGGTAATCATCCACGATGAACACATTTTGAACTTGGGATTGATGGAAATCCAGGTTGGTATTGGTGAGATAAATGTGATTATCGGTGAGTGGATTCTGCTCAAAATCGGTCAAATTCTCAAATACAACCTCGTTCTGCTCGTTTAAAACAAGAAGATTAGGATGCTCTTGGGTGACCAGATTGTTCAGTATGACGGAAATTGCGTGATTTTTGCTTAAGTACCGATATACCAACTGTGCATCTTCAAGCGCTCTGAGGATGGATTCCTTGCCAGACTGGATCAGCAATCCTTCCATTCCATAGGTTTTGGCTGTATTCACGGTGATAACATCTCCAACAATCTGACGGTACCCTGACGCTTTCAGCTCCAACAGCAGCCTTGCCACATCCTCGGAGCTGCGTATGGTATACACCTTTAAAGGCAGTTCCATCAGATCGATAATCGATTGTGCCCCTGAAGTAATGTTGGCAAAGCCAACGATAGCGGTTTGGCCGTTGAACTGGCTTGCGAGCGTTAGCGAACGAATCATGTCATATCCGGATAACTGCACATCAATGACGGGGATGGTTACGGCATCCTTGATTAGTTGGGCAGTACCGCCGCGGCTAATCATAATCTCCGCTCCGTTTCGTTCAGCTTGGGCCGCCAATTCGGCGCCTTTCATCAGGTCACCCACCTCATATTGAATGGCCAACTGGGGGAATAGCGGAATACATTCTTCTATAATAGTAGTCATGGATTCGTAAGGGGCGATAATATGAACTCGTGTACGCATAATTTTCCTGCCTTTTATAAAAATCATTCATAGTTCCTGCTGGTACATCAGACCAGAGGGCTTTCCTTATTATAGCCAACTTGCAGAGGAATGGCATCCCTGGGCCAGCGGAGTTAGTAAAGCAACCAATCAAAACGCGAAAAAATATTTATTTGCTTTGCGCAAACAAATAAATTATGATCAGATTGGAGGTGATCATTTTTGGCAAGTAATCGAGATGAGCTGGAGAAGTTGGCTTACGGTACGTTAAGAATAGTTAAAGAATTTACGCATGCACAAAATCTTCGGTCAGATCTGGACCGTCTAACGTTTGAGATTCTGTTGTTTGTCAAGGAACAGGGAGCTGTGAGGATCACGGATATTGCCAGCAAACTAGATTTGAATCCCTCATCAATCACCCGGAGAATTCAGGGATTGAAACTGTCTGGTCATATCGTTGCGGTCTCAGATCCGAATGATTTACGGTCCAGTTTGGTTACCTTATCTCCATTGGGAGAAGAGGAATTATCTGATTTCCTGAAAGTGAGTATTGATGGTTTGGCACATATCTTGCGCGATTGGAAAGACAGTGAGGTTCAGATGTTTGCCGAACAGTTATTAAACTATGCGGATTCCATGCGTACATGGCGTCTGGCTAAAGGAGCGGACTCAAATGTCGGCCAAAAATGAAAACCCTGACCAAAGTAAGCAATATGCTAATTCGGGTAAATTCAACGCGAGAATTCATTTGCATAAAACATACAGCACGAATCCATATCCCTGGCCTCTTTGGGTCTTTGATCAATTTCCAAAGAAGGATCATCTCAGGGTTTTAGAATTGGGTGGTGGAAACGGATTATTGTGGATGGCCAATGCCGAGCGCATTCCTGATCATTGGGATATAACCATTACAGACAAATCGTCGGGGATGCTTCAGGATGCCCAGCGCAATCTTGCTCATCTTGGGGAACGTGCCCAATGGAGTGTCATGGATGCAGAGAAAATTCATTATCCCAATGAAAGCTTTGATATCGTAATCGCGAATCATATGTTATATCATCTTGGGAATTTGGAGAGGGCATTGTCCGAAATCGGGAGAGTGCTTAAGAAGAGCGGGACCTTTTATGCAAGTACCATCGGTTCACGAAATATGGCCGAGATGAAAGAGTTGGTAAAAGAATTTAATCCTG
This sequence comes from Paenibacillus sp. ALJ109b, assembly GCF_010747435.1. Taxonomy (NCBI): domain Bacteria; kingdom Bacillati; phylum Bacillota; class Bacilli; order Caryophanales; family Paenibacillaceae; genus Paenibacillus; species Paenibacillus sp. ALJ109b. The sequence continues at coordinate 57,209 of NZ_JAAIFP010000016.1, read as the reverse complement.
ATAGCCAATATGACAGTGTTCTTGGCATGATTGAGTCGAAATTTTCCATGGAGAACGGAAAGCAACAACTTGAAAATGCCTTTACTGATGTGCAATTACATGTGTATGAAGACTCGCTTTCCATAACAGACTCAGACGCAATCGTCGAATATGTATTATCCATGAATGGGTTGGAAGGAAATGAACAAGTCATGAGTCTTCAGGAAGCGCAAGCGTTTAAAGTCTTTTTAGATGGGAAAATGAAAGAATCAGATGGGAAGATACACATTAGCAAGACTTCTGGAATGTTCTCTTGTACAAATGCCAGAATTGTTCATTCTTCAACTAATCCATCCTAGATGGACTCCTTGTCAGATTGGATCAGCAATCGATCTAAACCATAGATTTTGCCATATTCACGGTGATGATATCACCAACATTCTGGAGGTACCCGATGCTTTCAGCTCCAGTAGCCTTCCCGTAGATTCCTACTAAAGTTTACGTCTATGAACACATGCTATAATAATTGGAAATGGGACAGAATGTTGGGGGTATGTAATGAAAATTGTACTTAAACGAATGGGTTATGGTGCACTGGCTTTATTGGGTATCCTGCTATTGTTCATAGCGATTAGTTTCACGAATCATACAATAAAATTAAAGAAAGAATCGGCTATACTATCACCCCCAGGTGTAATGGTTGATGTTAATAATCACCCAATGCATGTCTACACAGAAGGTGCCGGAAAACATACACTGGTCTTTATGTCAGGTGGGGGCACATCTTCCCCTGTATTGGATTTCAAGGCGCTCTATTCCAGATTGTCGGATCAATACAAGATTGCTGTTGTTGAGAAGGCAGGCTACGGCTTCAGTGCAACGGCAAAGGTCCCTCGTGATATCGATACGATGTTGGAAGAAACCAGAACAGCTCTGACGTTAGCGGGAGAAACACCACCCTATGTGCTATTTCCGCATTCTATGTCGGGCATAGAAGCACTATATTGGGCACAAATGTATCCAAATGAAATTGAGGCTATCATTGGTCTTGATCCTGCTATTCCACAAGTTTATGGAGAGTATCCTCTACCTTCATTTGGAATGAGGAGTCTTACAGGTCTAGGAGCTCGTGTCGGAATAACCCGTTTTTTCCCCGACATTGTTAACTCGTCCGCCGCAATTGAAGAGAAGAGGTTGTCCTCCCAAGATGAGGAGATCTATAGGGCATTATTTTATAAGAAAACGCAGACACTGAACATGAATGAAGAAGTTGAAATGATTAGGAATAATGCAGCACAAGTTTTAGAACGAGGTATTCCGGATGTGCCCATGTATTTTTTTATATCTAATGGAGAGGAATTACCTATCGAGAACTGGAAAAATTACTTAGTAAACTACGTTGAGTCTGTGAAAATTGGGCGCTATCTGTTATTACATAATGGTCATTACGTTCATGATGCTGATCCCGGTCTAATTGCAGAGGAAAGTATCAAATTTATAGAAGAACTGTGAATAAGGAAAAGGAAAACAATGATTTCGGAAAAGTTTTTAGAATAATGAGACGACACCATAGGTGCTCGTCTTTTCTTTTATAACGTAAGGGGATTATGTCACGCTTGGATTACTTCAGATTTATTGTTGCAGTGGCAGTAAATGAAACCTTCAACCTTATATTCATGTATTATAGTACATATGAACTGATCGAAGGAGGAACGAATGATGGGAATCTTATCGAGGTTTAGGGACGTGATGAAAGCGAATGTGAACCATGTGCTGGCTCGGACGCAAGATCCGGAGAAGACGGTGAATGAATATATGCGGAGCTTGAGCAGTGATCTGGGTCAGGTGAAGGCAGAGACGGCAGCGGTTCTCTCGGATGAGAGCCGGGCGAAGAGGGCTTTGGACGAATGCAGTGCAGAGATTAAGAAATTACAGCGGTATGCAGAGAAATCTGCGGAGTCCGGTGATGAAGACAAGGCACGTGGTTTTCTGGAAAAGAAGGCAGAGCAGGCTGAGAAACGGAATGAATTACAAGCTGTTTATGATCGGGCTTCTGCCAAAGCCAAAATGATGAAGCATATGCACGAGAAGCTGGTTGCGGATATGGGGCAATTGGAAGCACGACATACGGAGCTGAAGGGCAAAATGGCGGCTGCCAATGCGCAACAACAGGCCAATGAACGGAACGCCTCCGCTGCCAATGCGAGTGCTGCTCTAAAGGCGATGGAAGACAAGGCGAATCAGGCACTTAACGAAGCTGAGGCTTTGGCTGAACTTCGTGCTGGGGCACAGGAAGATGATTTGGATGTACTCATTGCGCAGTTGGAGCAGCAAATGAATGCCGAAGCGGGTAATAATGCACAGGTGACGCCTAGTCCAGATGAAGAGCTTGCAGCAATTCAGAAGAAATTGGAAGATAAATAACGATATATATCATGTAGTACATTTCGTTAAACATTGAGGTGAGCAAATGCCGGTAATCGAGTACAAGTGTCCCAACTGCGGCAGTGGAATGCTTTTTGATAGTGCAACTGGAGCGTTGTCCTGCCCCAGCTGCGGACGACAGGATAATATCGAACAGATCCCCGATCCGCTGAAGAAACAGGTGTTCACGGAGAATGAGGTCAAGGAGTATCACTGTAACAGCTGCGGCGCGGATATTGTGACTGAGCCGGAGACAAGTGCAACGACATGCAGCTTCTGTGGAGCCGCCGTTGTTCTGAGTGATCGACTGACGGGAGATCTGGCACCGGCCATGGTCTTACCCTTTTCGATCAGTAAGGATGAGGCCAAGCAGGCGTTCAAAAAATGGTGCAGAAACGGCTTGCTGACACCTAGCGGATTCATGACAGCTGACCGGGTCAAGAGCATTACCGGGATATACGTGCCCTTCTGGTTATATGAGTTACATAATAAAATTGAAGTTCATGGCCGTGGCACAAAAATCAGAACCTACACGCAGGGTGATTATCATTACACGGAAACACAGCATTTTGATATTTACCGGAGAATCCGGCTGAATTATGTGAATCTGCCCATTGATGCTTCGGAGAAAATGAAAGATGAACTGATGGATAAGCTGGAGCCATTTCCGTATAACCAGTTAAAGCTTTTCAAAACCCCGTATCTCGCCGGGTATATTGCGGAAAAATATAGTTATACGGATGAGGAGCTGTACCCACGCGCCAAGGAAAAAACGAGCTCTTATATCGATTCTTATATTGCATCAACGGTTTCAGGCTATAACAGTGTCAGTTACACAGATAAACAGATCGATACTACGTTAAAAAATGCAGACTATGTGCTGCTCCCGGTATGGATGGTTTACTATGACTACAATCGTTCGCAGTATACCTTTGCCATGAATGGTCAGACAGGTAAAGTGGTGGGAAAACCGCCCATTAGCAAAGCTAAAGTTGCTGGATGGTTTGCAGGGATTTCAGCCGTTTCTTTGTTGTCATTGAAACTGGTCTCCTGGATGATGGGAGGTGGATTCCTGTGAGAAAAGGAAAACATTTGGCATGGATGGCAACACTCATTTTATTTGTGATTACCCTCGCTTCTCCATTGATTCCAATGTCAGTAGCATCGGCAGCAGATAGCAAGAACCTGATTTACGATGAAGCTAATCTGCTGAACGAGCAGGAGAAAAGTGAACTGAACGCATTGGCGAATGAGTATGGGGCGGAGAGGCAGACGGATTTTGTTATTCTGACAACGAATAATACAGAGAATCAGGATGTACAGCTGCTAACCGAGGATTTCTATGATGAGCACGCTCTTGGGTATGACAAAGCGAATGGAAATGCGGTCATTCTGACGATGGACATGAATAATCGGGAAGTGTATTTGGCTGGATTCTATAAAGCTGAAGATTATCTGGACAACGGTCGGCTGCAATCAATCCGAAGCAGGATTACCTCTGAATTATCTAGTGGGGATTACAAACTCGCTTTTGAGAAATATATTAAGCTTTCCTATAAATATATGGGGTATGAACCTGGTGTGAACCCGAACAATATTTTATTTAACGGTTGGTTCCAATTAGGAGTATCTGTATTAATCGGAGGCGTTGTTGTTGGGATTATGACTTACCGTTCTGGCGGACGTGTGACGGTCAACCGGGCGACCTACGAGGATTCGAGTACTTCCAGCGTAATTGATCGTCAGGATCGGTATATCCGTACAACGGTAACCAAACGCAAAATTGAGAAGAACAACAATAACGGTGGCGGTGGGGGCGGAGGTACCAGCCGAGGCGGTCATTCGCACAGTGGTAGTAGAGGATCTTTCTAGCAGGAAAAACAACAACTCAACTTATGTCATGATGATGCAAAATGCTTACTATAGAAGGGATGGGAACGAGTATGGGATTTTTCAAAAATCAATTTTCAAATGTGGTGGAATGGGAAGAGTTCAGAGATGATATGATTTTCTGGAAGTGGAGTAACCGTGAGATCAAGAAGGGAAGTAAATTGATTATCCGTTCGGGGCAGGATGCGATCTTCCTGAATAACGGCAAGGTGGAAGGGATTTTTGAGGACGAAGGGTCGTTTAATATCGATTCCGAGATCATTCCGTTTCTTTCTACCTTAAAAGGCTTCAAGTTCGGATTCAACAGCGGCATGCGGGTCGAAGTGCTATTTGTGAATACGAAGGAGTTTACGGTTCGGTGGGGTACGCAAAGTCCGGTATTGATTCCAACTCCTCAACTTCCAGGTGGAATGCCGGTTCGTGCGAATGGTACGTTTAATTTTAAAGTGAGTGACTATGTTACATTGATCGATAAAATTGCGGGTATCAAGCAGAGCTATCTGGTCGAGGATGTTAAGATCCGGATCACGTCTGTGCTGGATCAGTTGCTAATGAAATGGATTAGCCGTGAGGGTAAGGACATGTTCAACCTGCAGGCGAATGCTTCGGATATTGCCAGAGGAATTCAGGAAGACCTGGATATGCAAATGATGGACATCGGGATCGGTATCACAGGTTTCCAGGTGATGAGCTTCAATTATCCGCAGGAGATCCAGGATATGATTACGAAGACCGCTTCACATGAAATGATCGGCAATTTGCAAAAGTATCAGCAGGTCAGCATGACTGATGGCATCTCATCCGGTAAAGTTAAGGGTGGCGGCGCTGCTTCGGATATGGCGGGCATGATGATGGGCATGAACATGGCGAATGAAATGATGAAGAACATGAATCAGAACCAGAACAACCAGAATCAGAATTCGGATCAAAAGCCTGCGACTAATCCAAACAGCGATGCAGGTGCATCTTCTTCGTCTGGAGACAATAAAAAGCCGAACTTCTGTCCGAACTGTGGCGCCAAGAATGAAGGAGCAAATTTCTGTCCAAACTGTGGTCAGAAGTTGGGTTAACCTATATATAAATATAAGAAGGGCTTACTCTAAGGTCAAACGTTGGAGTAGGCCCTTTTTTCATGCTATTTTAAATGGGAGAAAACGGTTGACAACGAATCATAAATCATTTATCTTTAAATTAAGATATTTAATTTGAATATAAATCAGACTCAAATAACAAATATCTTAATTCCGATTACGAGGAGAGATCAAGATGATGATTCCAACATTGACCAGAATAAATGAACTTTCAAGAAAAGCTAACGCGGCAGGGTTGACGGAGATGGAGAAAGCAGAACAAATTCGTCTGCGCCAGGAATATCTGCAAACCTTTCGCGGTTCGATCAACGATATTCTGCTGAATGTAACCATCTATGATCCGAACGGCGATGACGTCACTCCGGATAAACTGAAACAGGAACAGGCCCAACAAAATAATAACTGAATTAGCTCGGTTTAATATCTTAATATTAAGATAATATAAATGATCTATAAAACTAGGAGGAAATGATGATGACAATTCAAACTGCAGGTATTCACCATATTACAGCTTTTGCGGGAGATCCGCAGGCCAATGTCGACTTTTATGCTGGTGTCTTGGGACTTCGGCTTGTGAAAAAAACAATCAACTTCGATGCACCAGACGTTTACCATCTGTACTTTGGGGATGAGAACGGAAGCCCAGGTACCATTATCACATTCTTCCCATCAGCCGGATCACCGCGAGGCAAAATTGGTGGCGGTCAGGTTGGCATCACCTCGTATGTGATTCCACCTGGGACTATTGGCTTCTGGCAGGATCGGCTGGAGCAGTATAACATTGAGGTAACCAAAACAAGTCGTTTTAACGAAGAGCTGCTGCAATTCGAAGACAGCGAGGGCTTGCGTCTTGAACTGGTTGAACGTGAAGAGGGCCCAGCCAGCACCTGGGTGCATGAAGGCATTCCAGCGGATAAAGCCATCAAAGGATTTGGAGGTGCCGTGCTGTTCAGCGTCAATCCGCAGAGAACGATGGATGCGCTGGACAAAATACTCGGATTCACCAAAGTAGATGAGAATGAGGAGTATGTACGATTCCGGTCCGTCGGAGATATCGGCAATGTCGTGGATGTTCCTGTCACCCGGATGGCTTTGGGGGCAGGCGGAGCAGGGACGGTCCACCATATTGCGTGGCGTGCCAAAGATTTTGCAGAGCACGAGCAGTGGAGAGAAGCTGTACAACAGTACGGCTATCAACCAACCCCAGTTCGGGACCGTCAATATTTTAACGCAATCTATTTCAGAGAAGCGGGCGGAATCCTGTTCGAAATTGCTACTGATCCTCCTGGATTTGCGAAAGATGAGCCTGCGGAGTCGCTTGGACAGAAACTCATGCTGCCTGAGTGGTTTGAGCCATATCGCGCCCAAATCGAAGGCAATTTGCAGCCGATCCAGGTAAGAACGTTAGAGCCTTCGCATTCTATGGAGGCACGTTAAAGAAGAGGCAAGAACAGTAATCTTTTTTGATAAGAGTTTAACCAAAAGGGGCATTGAAGGATGATGGAGAAAAAGGTTACTTGGCTGGAGCTGTTCTATGATTTGCTTTTTGTAGCAGCGGTCTCCAAAGCGGGACATGTCCTGCTGCATGCCGAACACGGCGTGATTTCGTTTGAATATTTGATGAAATTTGTTTTGATTTTTATTCCTGTCTGGTGGGCATGGGTCGGTCAGACCCTATTTATTAACCGTTATGGTCAGGATATCTTCATCCATCGAGTCTTTCTTATCCTTCAACTCCTGTCCGTTCTGGTGATGACGGCGAGCCTCTCGGTTGATTTTGATCAATACTATCTTCCCTTCTTTGCGGGTTATATCGGTTCGAGGGCACTTACAGCCATTCAATATTTTATGATTCACAATTCCAAAAGCGAACATCAACAAAAAGCCGCCCGTTATCTGGGTGTATGCTTCATCATCGGCATATTGATCTCAACAGGTTCCCTGTTCTTTGATTCGTGGCTGCGATATGCGATTTTGTACGTGGGAATTGCCGTGGATATCATTCTCCCACTCATCGGACGCAAAAATCTGGTGAAGGTGCCGATACACACCCATCATTTATTGGAACGTTTCGCTCTGTTCACTCTCATCCTGCTTGGTGAGTCGGTCGTCAGTATCATTGCCGTGCTGCAAATGGATCATTGGGATGTACGATCTGTTCTGTTCGCGGCGTTTACATCCATATTCGTGATTGCGATGTGGTGGCAGTATTTTGATAATGTTGAGAAAAAGGTCAGCAAAGAGATTCAGACTGCCGGGCAAGCGATCATATACGGCCATCTGTTCATCTATATATCCATGAGCATGATTGCCGCTTCCATTCAACTGTTATACCTGAATGAACTCAATTATGGTTTCATGTTGGCCTTTGTATTTGGATCAGTTCTACTGTATTTTCTGTCCACCTCGCTGGTGTTCCACCGATACAGGCATGCTCATCTGCGGCTACGTCCACGTCACTTGGTGTTTATGCTGGGGATTATGGCCGCGTTTATCGTTGTGGATCTGATCTATCGGGTGCCTAATTATGCAATTGTGGGAGAGAACATGGTGTTCTTCCTTATCTACGCCAAATTAACGACCTAATGCATAGGTCACACAAGAATAAAAGTCACGGACGAATAACGTTCGTGGCTTTTTAAGTTCGATAATTGTAAAATCATGTCCACTGTGAGAAAAAACGTTTAACCTGATTTATTTTCTACTATAGAATCTGTTAATATGAGACTAGATACAAGTGAATCTACCAGATTAACGAATATACATAGTGATTCGTGGAGATGGAGATGACAATCAGGAGGGAAATCATTGAGCACACATCAAATCGGAGTTCCATTGGAAGGGTTTGCAGAGTTTAGCCGCACGGTTGCCGCTGAAGGCGCAGTGCTTTTGAAGAACGAAGGACAAGCGCTTCCAATTCAAAAAGACGAAAACGTTTCAGTGTTTGGACGGATTCAAGTCAACTATTATCGCAGTGGTACAGGCTCAGGCGGCAGTGTTCATGTGGCGTATACAACCAATTTGCTGGATGGTCTGCGTAGCAAAAAAGGACTTACAGTTAATGAAGAATTGGCAGCAGTCTATGAAAAATGGATTGAAGAAAACCCGTTTGATGACGGTGGAAAAGTATGGGCAGCAGAGCCTTGGAATCAGAAAGAAATGCCTTTAACGGACGAAGTGGTATCCCAAGCCAGAAGTAAATCCAGCAAAGCGATCGTGGTGATTGGACGAACAGCAGGCGAAGATCAGGATAATGTGGATGCACCAGGTAGCTACCGGTTGACGGAAGATGAGAAAGCGATGCTGAAGCAGGTCACGAATCATTTTGAACAAACGATCGTCGTATTGAATGTTTCGAACATCATGGACATGAGCTGGTTGAATGATCAAAGTTACGTTCATCCGATCCAAAGTGTCATTTACTCGTGGCATGGCGGTATGGAGGGTGGTAATGCGATCGCCGATGTACTAGCCGGAGACGTTACACCAAGTGGTAAATTAACCGATACGATTGCGTATTCCATTGAAGATTATCCTTCCACAAGTAATTACGGGAATGAGTTTAAGAACCTTTATCAAGAAGATATCTACGTAGGCTATCGTTATTTCGAAACGTTTCGACCTGAAAAAGTACAATTTGAATTTGGATACGGCTTGTCCTATACCACATTCACAACCAAGGCTGAAGACGCAAAATTGATCTCTCAAGACGGAGAAAACAGCATTAAGGTGAATGTAACCGTAACCAATACGGGCACGACCTATGCCGGTAAAGAAGTAGTGCAGATCTATTATGAAGCCCCACAAGGTCAATTGGGGAAACCTGCAAAAGCTTTGGTGGCATTCGGTAAAACGAATCTGCTTCAGCCGGGTGAGTCTCAGCGTCTGACTGTGAGCTTCCCTGTAGATTCCATGGCTTCCTATGATGATGCTGGCGTAACAGGACATGCATCGGCTTATGTACTTGAGGCAGGAACATATCGTTTGTACGTGGGAACCAGTGTCAAAAATGTGGAACATGTCAGCATTGATGGCCAAGATGGGTACGTCGTAGAAACGATTCAACTCGTGGAACAGCTCCAGGAGGCAATGGCACCGACTGAAGGCTTTACGAGAATGAAGCCGGGAGCGCGCAAAGATGATGGATCTTACGAGCTGATCTTTGCAGATGTACCGACGCGCCAAGTATCCATGGCTGAACGAATTGAACAGTGCTTGCCGCAAACGTTGGAGCAAACCGGCAATCAGGGCTACAAGCTGAGAGATGTGAAGGATGGCAAAGTCAGCCTGGAAGCGTTTATCGCCCAATTAAGTGATCAGGATCTGGCAGCCATCGTAAGAGGCGAAGGTATGAGCAGCCCACTCGTTACATCGGGCACAGCTTCTGCATTTGGCGGCGTGAGTGACAGTCTGTTCAATTACGGAATCCCTGTTGCATGTACTGCAGATGGCCCATCCGGTATTCGTATGGATAGCGGGGAGAAGGCTACACAAGTTTCTATTGGAACTTTGCTGGCAGCAACATGGAATGCAGAACTCGTCGAAGAGCTGTATGTGATGGAAGGCCAGGAATTGCTGAGAAATCAGGTGGATGCACTACTCGGGCCTGGATTGAATATTCGTCGTAGTCCGATGAACGGACGTAACTTTGAGTATTTCTCTGAAGATCCGCTGATTTCCGGTGTATTTGCTGCTGCATGTACAAAAGGAATCATGAAGGGTGGCTCTAATGCTACGCTGAAACATTTCGCCTGCAACAATCAGGAGAAACATCGCAGTAAAGTGGATGCCGTTGTATCTGAACGTGCATTGCGTGAGATCTATCTGAAAGGGTTCGAAATTGCCGTAAAAGAAGGCGGTGCGAACTCAATCATGACTTCCTACAATCCGATTAATGGACATTGGGCAGCTTCGAACTATGATCTGAACACGACCATTCTTCGTGGAGAGTGGGGCTTCCAAGGTATCGTGATGACCGACTGGTGGGCTATTATGAACGATGGCGTTGAAGGTGGACCAGCAGATCGGAAAAACACGAATTGGATGGTTCGCGCTCAAAATGACCTGTATATGGTTGTCCCTAACTATGGTGCAGAAATCAACGGCTGGGATGACAACACGATCGAATCTCTGGAAAATGGGACGTTGACACGTGGCGAGCTTCAGCGTTCGGCCATGAATATTTGTGAGTTCATCATGAATGCACCTGTCTTCTCCAGAAAACATGAGATTGTAGAGAATGTCGCTTCATTCCAAGCGAATGCTTCACTTTCCTCAGAGCAGGCACAAGTGCTGGCTGATAATGCACAGGTCAAACCCGTTGTGGGCGAACCTGTCTACATGAAAGTGGATGAAGCAGGTCAATATCGGATTATTGTACAGATCATGTCTCCTGAGCCGGAACTGGCTCAAAGTGCATGTAATGTGATTCTCAATGATCAATTGATGACAACCATTCAAACCAATGGTACTGAAGGTAAATGGATCAGACAGAAGCTTGTTAAAGTGGAGTTGGAAGCAGGCTTGTACGAATTGAAGCTGGACTTCACCAAACCAGGTCTGCAGATCGACTGGATCGAATTCAAACAAGTGTAACGCAGGATCATCTGATCTGTTGTAACTGAACATGACGACTGTTATGATTGTGTTATGAGATCCGGAATTTCTGAACAATCTGGTCAGGAGTGTTGCGAAGGATGAGAAGGTATAATTTTTGGAGTCCCATTCTGCTGATTGCGGTTGCGCTGATTGTCAGAGGCCTGGTTACGAATCTGGGCGTTCTGTTCGGCATGTCGCATGATGCAGCAAGTAATATCGCAATTGTTGCCATGTTGATTGCTGCACTGATCATGTTTAATCGAATGACAAAGGCAAAGCGAAAATGAACATATAATATTCGATATCGATCAAGAGAGAGAGGCACCCTTAGGGGTGTCTTTTTTGTGTATTGACGTTTCATTCATAACGTCTTAGACTGTTTATGAATAAAACAATAACATTTTTATGATAACGAAAATAACAAATGTGATTACTACAATGGCTAACCCATCATTTTCCGAAAGGAGACCCATTCATGAAGGTTATGGCGGCATGGTTTGCAGGCAAGCATGAAAAGGAAATTGATGTGGTGAGCAGGATGTGGGGACAGCAGGAGGGTTCGTGGATCGTTCCGCTGAGATTGGTAGAGTCTTCGTGGAACAGGGATCGAATTGCAATCAGAAAGCTGACTTTCAACGACAGATGAACATAATTAAGGACCGCTGGAGATGCTGTGCTCTGTCGGTCCTTTATGGCATTTGACGGAAAGCGGACAGAGAACCGGCATGAGAGGAGAGGAATCCAGTAAATACAACCGATTGGGTGAAGGCAGCAGCCCAGGTCGTGCCATCAGAACGTCAGCTGAAATGGCAGGAGATGGAGTTCTATGCATTTATTCATTTTACCATGAATACGTTCACAAATCAGGAGTGGGGAGCGGGGGATGAAGATCCCGTTATCTTTAACCCTTCTCATCTGAGTGCCCGGCAATGGGTTCAGGCGTGCCAATCGCCGGTATGACCGGATTAATCCTCACATGCAAGCATCATGACGGGTTTTGTTTATGGCCAAGCCAGTACACGAATCATACGGTAGCCGCCAGCCCTTGGCGAAATGGTGCGGGTGATCTGGTGAAAGAGGTTGCCGATGCCTGCCGTGAAGGCGGGTTGAAGTTCGGTATCTATCTGTCTCCTTGGGACCGTCATGAAGCATCCTACGGAGATTCAGAGCGATACAACGAATTTTTCAATAATCAGTTGCGTGAGCTGTTAACCCAATATGGTGAACTTTTCTGCGTCTGGTTCGACGGAGCATGCGGAGAGGGGCCGAATGGGAAAAGGCAGGTCTACGATTGGGATTCTTATTATGCGGTAATCCGGGAGTTGCAGCCAGAGGCTGTAATCTCGGTATGTGGACCAGATGTTCGCTGGTGCGGCAATGAGGCAGGTCATACCCGGACTTCGGAATGGAGCGTCGTACCTGCCCACTTGCAAGATAATGAGAAGATCCAGGAGCAATCGCAGCAGGTGGATGATGGTGAGTTTGCCAGCAGAATTAATACACAGATGCCGATTTGGGGAGTCGGGAAGTGCTCCGGCAGCATGAGGGCAAGCTCATCTGGTATCCCGCAGAAGTGAACACATCCATCCGTCCAGGTTGGTTCTATCATGCAAGCGAGGACGTTCAAGTCAAATCGCTGGATGAACTGCTTAGCATCTATGATGGAACGGTTGGGGGCAACGCCAATTTTCTACTGAACCTTCCACCAGATCGACGCGGCCTTATTCACGAACAGGATGTGGAGCGGCTGCAGCAGCTTGGAGACTTTTTGCGCAGTACTTATCGGCAAAGTTTGGCTGTTGGGGCGAGCATTCGCGCATCGGATACCATGGGTCAAGAACATGCCGCTACCCAGGTATTGCGTGAGGAATCGGATACTTTTTGGTGCCCATCTGAAGGAACTGAACTGGCTTGGCTGGAGGTAGAACTGCCGGAGGAAACGCGGTTCGACCGAGTCGTTCTCATGGAGCATATCCGTTTAGGTCAGCGAATTGAACGCTTTACGCTGGAGGCAAAGGAAGAGAGTGGTGATTGGCAGGAGCTGTATCGCGGTACGATTGTTGGTCACAAACGAATCTGTAGTTTCGAACCTTTTACTGCCAAATCCATTCGTCTGGCCATTCATGAATCCAGATGTATCCAACGTTATCCTGGCTGGGTGTATATCTGAGCAAACAAGAGGTGCATGAAGCGGGTGATTGAGCAGTAACATTTGTAGATAAGCCGATTTTGGATTCATCCCATGGAAAATAGAGTAGCAAACGATTATTGGTAATTGTATGATCTTATGGAAAAAGGTATACGTAAGGTAGCTACACACCAGCAGGAGAGGATGAGAGGATATGAAAGTAGGACTCAGCACATACAGTCTGCAACAGGCACTGGATGCCAAAGAATTGACTGTACCTGATGCCATCCGTTACATCGCCGAGCAGGGCGGAGAACATGTGGAGATTGTTCCGATCGGGTACAGCCTGATCGACCAGCCGGAATTAATTGACCAGATTCGAGAGGCTGCGCAAGACGTGGGAATTGATATTTCCAATTACGCAATAGGTGCTAACTTCGTTACAGGAGAAGGCCCGGATGCACTTGAAAATGAGATTGCTACTGTCATGAAGCATGTAGATGTCGCTGCCGCACTTGGCGTTACGAGAATGCGCCATGATGTTGCGTTTCGTCCTGCACAGGAAGGTACTGTCGCCCAGTTTGAGGCCGATCTGCCTGTTCTGGTGAAGGCCTGTCAGCGAATTGCTGATTACGCTGCGAGTCACGGCATTACCACAAGTGTGGAGAATCATGGTTACTATGTGCAGTCCAGTGAGCGTGTCCGGCGACTGGTGCATGAGACGGCACGTGAAAACTTCAGGACAACGCTAGATATCGGCAATTTCCTGTGTGTGGATGAAGATCCGGTTAGCGCTGTGAAAAACAACATTCCTTATGCATCCATGGTGCACGCCAAAGATTTCTATCGGAGACCTTCCTATCGCAATCCCGGAGAGGGCTGGTTCCAGACCGCACACGGCAATTACCTGCGCGGAGCGATTGTGGGCCATGGGGATATCGACATGCCGGAAGTATTCCGTGTGTTGAAGCAATCCGGTTATGACGGATATATCTCTGTGGAATTCGAAGGTATGGAAAATTGCAAAACAGCATCCCGAATCGCGATGGATAACGTCCGCCGCTTCTGGGAGGAAGCATAAACTGCTACTGCTGCACCACTATATAAGTGGAATCAATTTTTATATGTAAGGCTGAAGTAACAGAGGGGAAGTTTGGAACTGCAGGAGCGGTAGCGCCCGCCTTTGTCTGCGGATTTCAACTGTTGAGAGCAGTTGATACAAGAAATCTGTAGACAACAGCGGCCGAAAGTCCAAACATTCACCGTAGTTACGTTAAGCCGATTATCATATGTTTTGAATCAACTGATATGACCATCATTCAACAGATTATGGAGGGAAAATCCATGTCCAAACTTAAAATTGCCGTTATCGGTGCAGGATCAATTTCCGATTTTCATTTACAAGCGTATGACAGCAATCCCGAAGTTGAAATATACGCCATATGCGACCTGAATGAAGCACGTGCCCAGGAAGCGGCGAAAAAATATAACGCTACCCATGTATTCACGGATTATAAAGAGCTCCTGGCATTACCTGAAATCCATTCGGTCAGCATCTGTACCTGGAATGATACACATGCCGAGATCAGCATTGCTGCACTGGATGCGGGTAAAAACGTACTTTGCGAGAAGCCGCTCTGTCAGACGGTAGAAGATGCGTTGGATGTGGAGAAGGCTGTTCACCGCAGTGGAAAGCTGCTTCAAGTTGGGTTTGTACGCCGCTATAGCGACAATGCGCAGATCCTGAAGAAGTTCATTGATGAAGGCGAGCTGGGAGAGATCTATTATGCCAAGGCATCCTGTCTGCGGCGTTTGGGCAATCCGGGCGGATGGTTTGCAGATGTGGAACGTTCTGGCGGCGGCCCGTTGATCGATATTGGCGTTCATATTATTGATATCTCCTGGTACCTGATGGGCAAACCGAAGGTGAAAACCGTGTCTGCGAATGTCTCCAATCGATTGGGTAACCGTGCGAATATCCGCAATTTGTCATTCTACCAGGCTGCGGATTATGATGCGAACAAAAACACCGTGGAGGATATGGCCAACGCACTGATTCGTTTCGAGAACGGGGCAAGCCTGCTGGTGGATGTAAGTTTCACACTGCACGCGAAGCAGGATGAAACTTCGGTCAGACTCTATGGCGATAAAGGTGGAGCAGAACTGGAACCGGAAATTTCACTGATTGGTGAGAAATTCGATACCATTTTGAACATGACGCCACAGGTGGATTTCAAATCCCTTGATTTCGCAGGTTCTTTCCGTAATGAAGTCAATCATTTTATCGACAGTACCCAAGGACGCAAAGAGACACTAAGCCCCGTTGAGGATGGCGTTGAAATCATGAAAATCCTTTGTGCCATCTACGAGTCCGCACGAGAAGGACGCGAAATTTCACTTTAAAAAGGTGTATTGCAATCTTAAGATGGCACCGCAATCAAAGTGACGAGGCTTAACATGTCTTTATTAGTTGAAACTGAACGTTTAAGCCAAAACGGAGAGTGCAGAACCAATCTGAAGAATGCACTGCTATCGAAATGACTGGGCTTAATATGTCTTTCTTAGTTGAACGAAACATTTACACGATAACGGAGAGGGCAAAACAAATCTGAAGAAGCGAAGCGCTCGCCTTTATCCCCGGATTTTCCCCTTAGGAAAGGGAATCAAAAAAATCTGGGGATAACAGCGATCGGAAGATTGTTTTGACCGCGCAGTGGTCCAGTGCAATGCTATTTATTCAGCGTATGACATCCAATCCAAAGGAGATGAACGGGATGAGCGAAACCAAAGATACGGTGCTGGAACAGGAAGAGCAGGTTGTCGAAGCCGGGGTGCATAACTTTAGCAAAGAAGAGGAATGGGTGAAGCCTGAAGATCCATTGCTGAATGAACGCCTGGAGTGGTTCAAGGATCAGAAGCTGGGGCTGATGATGCATTGGGGGCCCTATTCTCAGCTTGGACTCGTGGAGTCATGGGCGTTAAGTGACGAGGATGGCGATTGGTCACGCAATGATATCGACTGGACTGACGACATGGAGCATTTCAAGCAGGAATACTTTGATCTCAACAAAACCTTCAATCCCATTCGCTTTCAGCCTGAAGAGTGGGCACAGATGGCCGCTGATAACGGGTTCAAATATTTCCTGTTCACCACCAAACATCATGATGGTTTCTGCATGTGGGATACACATACCACCGATTATCGCATCACGGGCAAGGATACTCCTTTTCACACCCATAAGTATGCGGATATTTGCCGGGCGCTTTTTGATGCTTTTCGTGCCAAGGGGCTCGGCATCTCGGCTTATTTCTCCAAAGCGGACTGGCATACGCCGTATTACTGGACACCTGGCATGGAGCGGGGAAGCCATATGTGGCGTGGACCATCCTATGATCCGAAAGCGTATCCATGGCTGTGGGAGAAATTCGTGGAATTCACGCATGAGCAAATTATGGAGTTGCTGACCAACTACGGACGAATCGAATGTCTATGGCTGGATGCAGGCTGGGTACGTGAAGGCCGCCACGGTCAGGATATCCGATTGGGCGAAGTGGTGGAGCGGGCACGTCAGACAACTCAGCCGTGGCTCCTCGCAGCAGATCGCACAGTAGGCGGACCGTATGAAAATATCGTAACTCCGGAACAGACCATCCCTGAGCATCAAATGAATATTCCTTGGGAGAGCTGTATCACGGTGGGCAATTCCTTTGCGTTTGGATATGATGATCAGTACAAGTCAGCAAGACAGCTAGCGCATATTCTGCTTGAGGTAGTATCCAAGGGTGGTAATTTGGCGCTGAATGTGGGACCACAACCGGACGGGCGTCTTCCCAAAGGGGCAGTACGAAGTATTAAAGCCCTCGGAGAATGGATCGGTACTCACGGTGAGGGCATCTATGGCACGCGAATTTGCGGACCATACTTCACAGGAGATTGGGCCTTTACACGTAAGGAAGATCTCAACGTATCGTATGCCTTCCGTTTGTATAGAAACGAGAACGAAGCAGTACAATCACAGGTAGTCATTCCATATGTGGAAAAGGTGGAGCGAATTGAACTCGTCGGCACAGACGATGTGCTGTCATTTCAACGGACGGAAGATGGACTTGTTGTAGAGTTGCCACAAGCGGCAGTTACGGAAGTAGCACCTATCACGCTGACGTTCAGATTGTTCACAAACCAATAAACCTACACTTCAAATCCCGGGGGGCGTAGAGAAAAGGAGTGAACGGGTAGGGGTCGAAAATTGTATAGAGCATTCCGTCCATCATGAAGGCTCACCAGGAATGAAAAATCAAATACCGATTTAACGGGAGGGTATGGCATGAAATTAACAAACAAGATTGGCGTGATCGTGGATAGCTTCGGTGTAGGTGTACGTGAAGGATTAAGCAAAGCGAAGGACGTAGGTGCAGAAGGCGTACAGATCTATGCAGTCCATGGAGAGATGGACCCCGAAAATCTCTCTCCGGCAGCTCGCAGGGAGTTAAGAAGTTATATCGATTCTCTTGGTCTTGAAATTTCTGCCCTGGTTGGCGATTTGGGCGGTCACGGGTTCCAGGTCAAGGAAGATAATCCGTGGAAAGTAGAGAAGTCCAAACGCATCGTGGATCTTGCTCTGGATCTAGGTACAAATATCGTCACAACACATATCGGTATTGTTCCGCACGATCCTTCCTCCGAAGTGTATGCCACACTGCATGCCGCATGTGAGGAACTGGGCCAATACGCCAAAAGCGCAGGAGCCTACTTCGCGATTGAGACGGGACCGGAAACGGCAGCAGACCTGAAAGGGTTTTTGGATACCCTGTCGACTAACGGGGTTTCGGTGAATTTTGACCCGGCGAACATGGTGATGGTTACCGGAGATGACCCTGCACGAGGTGTTCATCTGCTCAAGGATTATATTGTGCATACCCATGTGAAAGATGGTGTGCGCCTGAAGGAAGTAGACCCGAGGGACGTATACGGTGCAGTGGGATATGCCCCTATGGATCATGAGAAAATTGCCGAAATGGTCTCTTCCGGAACGTTCTTCCGTGAGGTACCGCTGGGCGAGGGCAGTGTGGATTTTGACGCATACTTTGCAGCCCTTCGGGATATTGGCTACAAAGGTTATCTGACGATTGAACGCGAGGTAGGCGACCAGCCGGAACAGGACATTCGCAAAGCGGTTAAATTTATCCAACAATACCGATAGGGAGCTGAGCAGATGAAAGTGGGCCTGAGTACGTATAGCTTGTTGAACGATCTGAATTCGGGTGAAATGACGGTTCTGGATATCATCGACTGGATTGCTGCAAATGGTGGCGAGCATATGGAGATGGTTCCGTATGGTTACACCGTGGAGGGCAATCCTGATCTCGCCGACGCCATTCGGGAGCGGGCAACTTCTGCGGGTATTGAGCTGTCCAACTATTCGATGCCTGCGAATTTCGTGCAGGAGACGGAAGAAGCTTTTGAAGAAGAGATAGCTCGGGTCAAAAGACATGTCGATGTTGTACACCGGATGGGTGTAAAGCATATGCGTCATGACGTAACGGCGTTTACTTTGCCTAAGGAGAAAATGACTATTGCCTGGTTTGAGGAAAATCTGCCGCTAATGGTGAAGGGAAGCCAGATCATTGCTGATTATGCTGCACAGTTTGGCATTACAACAACCATTGAGAATCACGGCTTCAGTGTGCAGGCCAGTGACCGTGTGCAGCGTGTGCTTCATGCCGTAGATCGTCCCAACTTCAAAACGACACTCGATATCGGCAACTTCATGTGCGTGGATGAGAATCCGATTATCGGGGTCATGAAAAATCTGCCGTACGCTTCTCTGGTTCACTTCAAGGACTTTTATTTCCGCCCTTATGATGAGCATCCGGGTGAAGGGGAATGGTTCACAACCGCTTACGGCAACTTCCTGCGTGGTGCCATTGTGGGACAAGGGGATATTCCAATCCGCAAAATTGTGAGGCTGATTAAAGACTCCGGTTATGATGGTAACATTACGATTGAGTTTGAGGGCATGGAGGAATGCAAATCTGCTTCCAAAATCGCCATGAGCAACCTGCGCCGCTTCTGGGAAGAGGCTTAACGCAATCATTTAGTTTTACATCGTGGGGCCACTTTAAGGAAGTGGCTCTTTTTTGCACTTCTTATGTTGGATAATATAGTCGTCTTCGTGTTAAATAAGTCATTATTCAGGGGTGCCCAGTCCCGTGATTATGATAAAGTATAATAAAGCGAAGCGCTTTCATATTTTCTGATCAAGAAAATTATAAATAATATCAATAGAAATGGAGAATGTAGATGACGAACTTATCACTCGAAATTCAAAATGCGGACGGTGTGGTGCTCGAAACGCGGACGGACAGTGAACAAGTAAATCTTGTGTACAGACAGGCCTATGGATCAGGGGACAGCATCGTTCTAAGAAGCTCTGATGTAAACGTATATCTGATCATCCAGCTGGAGGATTCCATGAATCCGGCTTTCGTTTATTTAACAGGTGAGGAGTATCGTTATGTCATTCCTTTTGAAGAGAAACGAGTGTCTTATTCACCAAAGTCATTTACGGGTGACAGGCATGTTCTAAGTGCTCGGTTGGCTACACGAGAAGAGATTGAGGCATATAAAAATGTAGCGCTGAATCCGTATGATCAGCATGGAAACGAAAGCTGTTTTCCCCATGCTTCCGCCAACGTGGAGACCCGTGGAGAGTCTGTATTTGCAGCACGTAACGCCATCAATGGCAACAGCGCCAATGATTCACATGGCGAGTGGCCATACGAATCTTGGGGGATCAACCAGCGGGCTGATGCTGCCATTACAGTCAACTTTGGACGCAAGGTGACTATCGACAAAGTAGTCCTGACCTTGCGTGCAGATTTTCCCCACGATAACTTCTGGGAGCGGGTTACTCTTAACTTTTCCGATGGCAGCTCCGAGCAGGTCAGTTTGATCCAAACTCATAAACCACAAGCGATCGCAATTCAGTCGAAGGACGTGGAATGGGTAACGTTAAGCGAACTGATCAAGTCGTCAGATCCCTCTCCATTCCCGGCATTAAGTCAGTTCGAGGTGTTTGGTCGCGAAGCCTAATTTCATTAACATTAATTGGTTCTCGATAAGGATTAAGTTACGATCATCACAAGTATGGTATAATGGATCTATTCAGCCTGGAAAATGACTGGCTATGGATAGGGGAGATCACTGATCTATGCAGGTATTCGAGGACTGGAACCAGAAAGTGAAGAAAACGTTTAATGCTACGAATCCCGAGGTTGTATTGACGGTATCTGAAGCAGGGAGTTTGCTCGGTCTGACCAAAGATCAGATGAAACTTTATGTAGACAAGAATAAACTAACTAAGGTCCCGATCATGAGAAGTGTTCACCGATACCTCTTGTTGAAAAGTGAAATAGATAGCATCGTAAAAACGCGCTAACCTCATAGGATCGACCGCAGCCATTTAACCGACAGGATTCGGGAGAGTGGTTTTTTTTTGCGAAGACACCGAGGATAAAATAAGGATTACAGGACAATCCTACCAATGGATGAACTTTGGGACCCAGTACCGCTGGGAGTTAAATGAAGTGTGGTCAGTGCCTCTTTGGAGAGGGGAACTTGTTCTTAGAGGAGCTTTTGGAAATACCTTCTTGTCAATGGACAACCTATTCGTATATACTCATGTCGCAAGTGACAGGAATGGTTCAATTACATGATATCAAGGAGATGAAGCACGAATGGCGATTAGCTTGAATGTGTATCTTGTAACGGATGGTAACGGACGTGAAGCAGTGGAATTTTATAAAAAGGCATTTGGAGCGGAAGTGCTGGCTCTCCAGACATTTGGCGATGGTCCTTCCAACCCAGACCACCCCGTACCTCCCGAAGCGAAAGACCGTATCATGCATGCTTCCTTGCAGATTGGAAGTTCTGTATTGATGTTATCCGATACATTCCCTGGCATGCCTTATATTGTGGGTAATCATGTGAATGTCACGGTGAACACAGATACTGCCGATGAAGCCAAAGCAATTTTCAACCAGCTGCAAGACGGTGGCGAAGTGAAAATGCCGATCCAGGAAACATTTTGGAGTCCAGCCTACGGTATGGTTATCGATAAATTTGGCGTTCAGTTCCAGATCAGCTGTGTTGCAGCCAACCATCAGTAAATTGCCAGATAGTGTCTCTGCCATATAGGTAAAGCAAAAAAACCTTCAAGACATGAGTACCATGTCTGGAGGTTTTTTTGTGACTTTTATTCTTTCTGAATCTTGGAAGGATTGTTGATTTTGTAGGGAACAGGGTTCTTGGTCAGCTTTTTCTTGATAATCTTTGCTTCAAAAGTAAGCACATCGCCAACCTCAAGCTCCTGCTTCTTGATCGTGGCACTGTGGCTGGACCAGGCTTCGCCAACGTCAATAACCTCGGGCTCGGTGATCGTAACGGCTTCATAGATAATGACTTCATCATCATTGTCGGAGAAGTGGTTCGGCACGGTCGTAAATTCCTTCACAACAGCGGACATTTTCACTTTGCCCTCCGGCAGTTCAATCTTGAACGATTTAGCTTTACCTGCGGTTTTTGCCTTTGGTTTAGCAGCACTGCTTGTTGCGTTAGCCGGTCCAACATACTCTTCCACCAGACCATCAGGGTCGCCTCTTAGTTCGGAGGAGGTATCATCGTCATCCGTGTCCACATCCAGTTCGGAATCAAAGTCACTCATACCGGATGGAATCTTATCCGAATAGGCAGCAACAGGATCTTGTGCAGCATCAGAGCTAGGGATCTCTTCTAAGTTGGTTGTAACGACTGGTTCATTAGATTTGTCTTTTGCCGTGCCTGCTCCAACCGAACTTTTTACATTATAGCTGGACGCCTGCATTTCTTTCAGATAAGACGGATGAATACAGTGTTTCTGATCATTGTCCAATTGAATGACTGCTGCCATATGATCGACAAAGCCAATGATGGTGCAAGGCATATTCAGCCCATTTCCTTTATAATAGAACGTTTTGACCTTCGTTGCTTTTTCCGAAAGCAAGCCCCATTCCTGGCACTTCTCAATCAACTCGTCTTCGTTCTCCAAAGCGGTATAATACTGCGGTTCGATCATAAAAGCATATGCCATAACGAATTTCCGCCTTTCCCATCAGTTCTTCATGTTCATCGTTGCCAAATTACACTCAGTGTATCACAAAAGTGGACTCTTCGATGAGGAATATAAAAGCGCCTGCGTAGGCGCCTATGGTATAATTTTCGATAGACAACGGGTGGGCATTACCATAATGAAGTCATAAACAAAAACCCACCGTTAAACAGGTTGAACGCCTGCGGTGGGATTTGCTCTGCATCTGAACAGACGCGCGCCGTGAGAGGATTTTACCTCTCCATGTTGTCTATTCTTATGTTACCATAGCCATTTTATACAGGCAAATGAGTGACTGTTCCTACATTAAAGTTAATATTTTTTTTATAAATATCTTCAAGGAGGATGATCTCCATGGGCACAAAAGTGAATCCTCAAACTCTATGGCTTGGGGTGGGTATTGCCATTGGAACGAGTATTGGTGTGGCAACAAACCAGATCGCCCTGGGGGTTGCCTTTGGTGTGGCATTGGGCGTCGTGGTTGGATCTGTCGTTAGCAAACGTGCAGGCTCGGGGCTGGATGATATGCTGAGTGAACATGTCAAGGAATTGTATAAGCAGGAGGAATGGGAAGAGGTGCTTGAGCGGTCTCAGGATCATCCGGTGCTGCTGCTGAAACACAGTACAACTTGTCCAATCAGTGCGAGAGCATACAGGGAGTTTATGGCGTTTGTGGGCTCAAATGCATCAGATCCCGCGCAGAAGATGGAGTATCGGATCGTCAAAGTCATCGAAAGCCGCTCGCTTTCCCGCCGCATTGCGGAAGATACCGAGGTTCACCATGAATCACCTCAAGTCCTGCTTCTGGACGGCGGCCAAGTTATTCAACATACGTCACACGGGAAAATTACCCGGAAGAGACTGCTGCAATGGGCCCAGAATCCGTTTGGATAAAGGGCACCCAATATACATAGACCCGTTTCCTTCAGCTGATCGCTGAGGGGAACGGGTCTTTTTTACGCTTTTTTTACACCCTGGCGGGTATTTCTTTACCCCCTTTTTACAGCGTTTCGTATTACGATTTCATATGTAGAAGGTTGCAAGAACGGTAGAGAGAGGGAGGGAGCACATGGTGAATGATGCCACGATAATTGGGCTGGTTGTGCTGTTGTTTGTGGTGTTCTGGGGATTTGTGAAATTTTGTGAGAAAGCATGAATTTATAGGGCATGAAAGGGGAGAAGCCGTATGATCGTCATCGGCATGATTGTGCTCGCACTGGTAGTTTATCTAGGTTACGTGCTAGTGAGGCCGGAGAAATTCTGATGGTCGCTTGGGGCACGTAACCAGAAGCATTCGGATCGTCGATTTTAGGGAGGAAATGCGGATATGAGTAGCGGTTTATTACAAGTGGCGGTGACGCTGCTGATCATCATACTGCTGGTGAAGCCAGTGGGGAGTTATCTGGTGAAGGT
Source organism: Paenibacillus sp. ALJ109b (assembly GCF_010747435.1). NCBI lineage: Bacteria > Bacillati > Bacillota > Bacilli > Caryophanales > Paenibacillaceae > Paenibacillus > Paenibacillus sp. ALJ109b. Next base: position 33,540 of record NZ_JAAIFP010000016.1, on the reverse strand, counting down.
GTTTGACGGCAAACGAACAGGACTGGATCGGATATTTGGCGGGCCTGAGCGATTGCTATATCGATTGATGGGGGTGAAGGAGAACGAGTCGATGGGTTGGAAAAAGTACCTGTCAGCCGTGCTCATCTCAAACTTCGTCATGCTGTTATTGATGTTTCTGGTGCTGCGGCTGCAAAAGTATTTGCCGCTCAACCCGGATGGCATCGGCAATATGCCTGCCGCACAGGCCTTTAATACAGCTGCATCGTTCATGACCAACACGAACTGGCAGTCTTACACGGGCGAGAACGCCCTGTCGTATCTATCACAGATGCTGGCAGTGACGTTTCCAATGTTCACCTCAGCCGCTACCGGATTCGCGGTTGCTATTGCATTCATTCGCGGCCTGGTGGGCCGACGGGATGAACTGGGGAACTTTTACGTCGACGTGGTACGGTCGATTACGAGAATCTTTTTGCCGCTGAGCTTCATTGTGGCGTTGTTCCTCGTATTCCAGGGTGTGCCGCAGACACTGGCGGGAGCGGTGAACGCGACCACGCTGGATGGTGCGCAGCAGACGATTAGCCGCGGGCTGGTCGCTTCGCTGGAGTCGATCAAACACTTGGGTACCAATGGCGGAGGCTGGTTCGGAACCAATGCAGCGCATCCATTTGAGAACCCCACGGCATTGTCGAACCTGGTGCATATCGTCTGCATGATGCTGCTTCCTACTGCGCTGGTTTATGCCTTCGGCATCATGGTGAACAACCGGAAGCAGGGCTGGACGCTGTTTGCAGCCATGAGCTTACTTTTCCTCGTGATGCTGACCACCGTATTTGTTTCGGAATATCGCGGTGTGCCAGCGCTGGATGCCGTGGGAATCCAAGGTAATATGGAAGGCAAGGAAGTCAGGTTTGGGGTATCCGAATCGGCGCTTTTCACAGCGGTGACTACAGCAGCCACAACCGGGTCGGTGAACAATATGCATGAGTCGCTCACCCCGCTTGGTGGCATGGTTGCACTGGCCGAGATGATGCTCAACAACGTATTCGGCGGTAAAGGGGTAGGTTTGCTCAACGGATTGCTTTATGTGATTCTGGCTGTGTTTATTTGTGGGTTGATGGTTGGGAGGACCCCTGAATTTCTGGGTAAAAAAATTGAGGGTAAGGAAGTGAAGCTCGCATCTATCGCGCTGCTTGTTCATCCTTTGATTATTCTGGCTCCGACCGCGCTGGCGCTTATGCGTCCTGAATCTGTTGCTTCTATTTCGAATTCAGGCATGCATGGTCTGACCGAGGTGCTATATGCCTTTGCATCCGGGGCTGCCAATAATGGATCGGCGTTTGCCGGACTGAATGCCAACACGGACTTTTACAACATCGCCATTGGTGTGGTGATGCTGCTTGGAAGATACATTTCCATGATCGCGATGCTCGCCATTGCCGGATCACTAGCCACCAAACGGGTGGTTCCCGTAACAACGGGTACACTGCGTACACACACGCCTCTTTTTGCAGGTATTCTGGTGATGATGATTGTGGTCGTTGGGGCGTTGACGTTCTTCCCATCACTGGCGCTTGGACCGATTGCAGAACATTTGGCGATGATTCGATGATGAACGGTACGGTGATCGGATATGGGAATAGGAGCAAGGACGTAAAGTGCGGAGGTGGATTATCACAATGAATGTTGTAGAACGAAAGAAGGAGCAGACGGTGGAAGGATTAGACAGAGGCATCATTAGAACCCAGGTTAAAGGAACGAGAGGTTCGGGGACGGATCCCGGTACGCCCAAAAGAAGCAAAACATTAAGTCGGGACATTCTGCTCCAGGCATCTCTGGATGCCTTCAAGAAGCTGAACCCGGTCGTCATGATCAAAAATCCGGTGATGTTTATCGTCGAAGTCGGCACACTCATCACATTGCTGTTATGTATCAATCCGGATCTCTTTGTTGCATCCGAGGCAGGACGAGGGTACAACATCGCGGTGTTTCTCATCCTGTTGTTCACGTTGCTGTTTGCCAACTTTGCTGAAGCACTGGCAGAGGGACGGGGCAAAGCTCAGGCAGATACGCTGCGCAAGACGAAATCGGACACCACTGCGAAGCTGGTGCAGAAAGACGGAACCATCAAGCAAGTGTCTTCGACCCAGTTGAAAAAAGGAGATATCGTCCGTGTAGAAGCAGGCGAACTGATTCCCACGGACGGTGAGATTATTGAAGGGCTGGCCTCTATCGACGAGTCCGCCATTACCGGGGAGTCGGCTCCCGTAATCAAGGAGGCGGGCGGTGACTTCTCCTCCGTTACTGGAGGTACGCGGGTTACTTCCGACTATATCGTGATGCGGGTGCAGACCGATCCGGGGGAGTCGTTCCTCGACCGAATGATCTCACTCGTTGAAGGCGCACAGCGCCAGAAAACGCCGAATGAAATTGCGCTGACCACACTGCTCGCCGTGTTGACGCTGATATTCCTGATCGTCATCATGACCATGGTGCCAATGGCGAATTATTTGGGCATCCGGCTCGATCTGGCTACCCTTATCGCATTGCTTGTCTGTCTGATTCCGACGACGATCGGCGGGCTGTTATCTGCGATCGGTATTGCGGGCATGGACCGTGTCACGCAGTTCAACGTACTCGCCATGTCGGGTAAAGCGGTGGAAGCGGCAGGCGATATTGACACGCTAATCCTGGACAAAACCGGAACAATTACGTACGGCAACCGCATGGCCTCGGAGTTTATTCCCGTTCAGGGCGTATCTGCACAGGAGATGACTCGGGCTGCGCTGCAAGCTTCCGTGGTGGATGAGACACCAGAGGGACGCTCGGTCGTCGAATTGGCTGTTAAGCAGGGGGAGAACTGGGCGGAGACAGAATATGCAGATGCAGAACATGTGAACTTCACCGCAGAGACCCGCATGTCGGGTCTGAATCTAAGCGGTGGGAAGCAGATTCGCAAAGGTGCGGTGGATGCAATCAAACGCCATATTTCCTCCCGTGGAGGACGGATACCCGGCGATTTGGACGATATAGCTAACCGAATTGCAAAGGCTGGGGGTACACCGCTTGCTGTTGCGATTGATGACCAGATTTATGGTGTGATCTATCTGAAAGATACAGTGAAACCAGGGCTGAAAGAGAAGTTTGCGGAGATGCGAGCCATGGGTATCAAGACGATCATGTGTACAGGGGATAACCCCCTGACAGCGGCGACCATTGCGCTGGAAGCGGGTGTGGATGATTTTATTGCTGAAGCCAAGCCGGAAGACAAGATTACTGCGATCAAAAAAGAGCAGCAGGAGGGCAAGCTCGTCGCCATGACCGGCGACGGCACGAATGATGCTCCTGCTCTGGCGCAGGCTGATGTTGGCCTTGCGATGAATTCGGGCACCATGGCAGCTAAGGAAGCGGCCAACATGATCGATCTGGATTCGGACCCGACTAAGCTGTTGTCGGTGGTCTCCATTGGCAAACAGCTGCTCATTACCCGCGGCGCACTGACGACCTTTTCGATATCCAATGATATTGCCAAGTATTTCGCCATCATCCCGGCCATGTTTATTCTAGCCATGCCGCAGCTTCAGGCACTCAATATTATGAATCTCGCTTCACCGCAGTCTGCAATTCTGTCAGCGCTGATCTTCAATGCCATCATTATCCCGCTGCTAATCCCAATCGCCATGCGGGGTGTGAAGTATCGGGCCATGTCCGCGGAGCGGCTGCTTGGACGGAATGTGTTCATCTATGGCGTGGGCGGTGTAATCGTACCGTTTATCGGAATTAAGCTGATTGATCTGGTACTGTCGGGGCTTCATCTGGTATGAGGTTTTAACTCTAGATTTGAATAACATTTACACGAAAACGTAGAGGGCAGAACAAAACTGGAGAAGCGTAGCGTTCGCCTTTATCCCCGGATTTTATCCCTTGGGAAAGGGAATCAAAAAAATCTGGGGATAACAGCGATCGAAAGGTTGTTCTGACCGCGAAGTGGTCTAGTGTAGAGTCATTTGTTAAATTTAACTAATAATAAATTCAGGATGTGATTCATATGAAACAGGTACTGCCCGCCATTCGGTTGTCTATCGTACTTATGCTGATTTGCGGTATGATCTACCCGCTGGTTACAACTGGAGTGGCACAGCTGCTCTTCTCGAATCAGGCCAACGGCAGTCTGATCACAACTGACGGGAAAACCATCGGTTCGTCGCTGCTGGCGCAGGAAGTGAAATCGCCGGGGCTGTTCCAGCCCCGGGCATCGAATGCCAATTATGATGGAACCGCTTCGGCAGGTTCCAATCGCGCCGTGGCCTCGGAGGCGTATATTGTTGAAATGAAGGAAAAGGTGGCTCAGCTCAAGCAAGAGAATCCGGGTTTGCAGCAAATTCCTGCAGATCTTGTGACGGGTTCCGGTTCTGGTCTTGACCCGGATCTGTCACCGGAAGCGGCAAAAGCACAGATTCCCCGGATTAGCCAGGCAACGGGTCTTGGTGAGCAAGAGCTTGCCAAGATCGTGGAGGAACATACACAAGGGCGACAGCTGGGCATTTTCGGTGAGCCGCGTGTGAATGTGACCGCTTTGAATCTGGCGTTAACGGCTGAGCTGAAATAACAGGCATTTTATTGGGTAGATCCACGGGAATGCAGCTTCCCTTGGTTGTTCGTATCAGGCCTTCTTCCGAGCTTCGGAAGGGGCTTTCTCCATTTTAAAGTAAAGGTTATGTTGGGGGAGTGAGCAGGATGGAAGACAGCTTCAAGCGGAAGTCCCCGGAAGACATCTTGAAGATGATCACGAAGCTGCAGCAGGGAACCTTGAAGATATATATCGGTCCGGTCAGCGGTTCGGGCAAAACGTATCATATGCTTAGGGAAGGAAACACATTGCGTCAGCAGGGGATTGATGTGGTTATCTGCGCTGTGTCGACCATGCAAAGACCGGAGACCGTGGAGCAGCTCGGCGAGTTGGAGCGGATTCCAAGCATTCATTGGTCTCGCTGGAAGGATGGCATGGAGATGAAGGACCTGAATCTGGATGCCCTGCTGGCACGTAATCCGGAGGTCGTGCTCGTTGATGGGCTTGCTCATAGAAACCGAAAAGGGGCACGTCATGCAACCCGACTGGAAGACATTCAGTATTTGCTGCGGCACAACATCAGTGTCATTACAACGGTGAATGTGTATGAGCTGGAGGGATATACGGAGCTTGCACGCCAGCTAACGGGAATTGCAGCTGAGCATACCGTGCCTGCCGATACCCTTGAACTGGCCGATGAAGTGAAGCTGATCGATGTAACTCCTGAAACCGTATTAAGCCGTCTTGCCGAGGGACATCTTCGGGGACATGAAGGTGAAGCGGTGTTTCGGCATGGCAATTTGGGCATTTTGCGTGAACTGGCTCTTCGACTTGTTGCGGAAGGGGTCAACGAATCACTGCGTGAGCACCGGGAAGAGATGGGAATTACGGTTACGACAGGCATTATGGAACGCATTTTGGTATCCACCCAATATCACTGGAACGGGTCCATCTATATTCGGCGGGGACAGCAGATTGCGAAGAGATTAAACGGAGATCTGCATGCCGTGACCTTTCGCAATATGAAGCAGCCACTAACCAAGGAAGCTACTGTTTTTCGTCGCAACATGATCAAACTGGTGGAGAAATTCGGAGGGCAGTTTGAGGAATTGCCTGTGTTACACCGCCGTAACATCCCATCTACACTTGCACGCTACGCAGTCCAGCATCAGATTACCCGCATTGTTATGGGACACTCACGACACAGTCGCTGGCAGGAGCTGTGGCGGGGATCATTTGTTAACTCCTTACTGCGCAGGATGCGGGGTGTCGATCTGTTTCTGCTCGCGGATCGGGCACAGCATGAGGGCGAGCGGGTACTTCCGACCCGATTGCCAGATACAGAGACTCCAACATATCGCAGGTTGAGTGAGCAGGAGGTGAAGGCACAGATTGGTCAGATTCGGCGTGGTAAGTTCAAGGTATACATCGGTGCTGCGCCAGGTGTGGGAAAAACTTATATGATGCTCCGGGAAGGCAATGATCTGCTCCGCAAAGGCATCGATGTACGGATTGGTCTGCTGGAGACGCATAATCGGGTGGAGACGGTGGAACAGATCGGCCAATTATCCATCATTCCACGAGAGCAGCGGATGTACCAAGGGGTGCAGCTCGAGGAAATGGACACTGATGCCATTCTTCGTCTATGTCCTGAAGTGGTATTGGTGGATGAGCTCGCGCATACGAATGTCCCGGGAAGCACGCGGCAAAAGCGTTACGAAGATGTGCAGATCCTGTTGGATGCGGGCATCTCTGTCATCACTACCGTGAATGTACAGCATCTGGAAAGTCTGAACGATGCGGTGGAACATATTACGGGAATTAGAGTCCGAGAGACCGTGCCGGATCAGATTTTGCAAACGGCAGATGAGGTCCAGCTTATCGATGTGGCCCCCCAAGCCTTGCGGCAACGCATGCGGGAGGGTAAAATCTATGCAGCAGCCAAGGTGGAACAAGCGCTTGGTCATTTTTTTCGCATTGGTAATCTGATTGCCTTACGGGAACTTGCCCTGCGGGAATTGGCCGATGATGTGGATGAACGCCTCGAATCACAGGAGCGCAAAAGTGCACTTCGCGGTCCCTGGCGCAGACAGGAGGCGGTCTTTGTCTGCGTAAGCAGTGATGAGCATGCGGAGCGGCTGATCCGCCGCGGATTCCGAACAGCCTACCGGTTAAAGGCGGTCTGGCATGTGCACCATGTTCATGTAGGTCAAGTCATGAATGACGAAGTGAAATGCCAGTTGGATGAGCTGGAACAGCTGACCGTTCGACTGGGCGGCAAATTTCATATTCATCATAGCCAGAGTCTGCGAGATGTACCAGGTATTTTGGCGGGTAAAGCTTCTGAAGAAAAAGCGACGCAGTTGGTGGTTGGTCAAGCGAAACGGGTCTGGTGGCTGAACGGCTATCGTGGAAAGGGAACGGTGGTCAGCAGGCTGGTGCGGTTATCCAGACATATGGACGTATTGATCGTTGCGGACTACGATTATGATCTGAGCGGGATGTGAGATGTGCTGTGTCTGAACGAAATAAAGGGGAAGACGCCCGGCTGAAGCTGAACCGTGTTCCCAAATATATATGGGTAACTCTTGGAATCACATTGCTAACCATTCTGCTTCATGCGATAGGGATTAGTGATGACCTGGTTAACGTGGGGTTGATTTATCTTTTTCCGGTATTGGTTAGCGCTGTGTACTGGGGAATGGGGCCGGCCATATATGCAGCAAGTCTTAGCGTTGTTGCCTTTGACTTCTTTTTTGTTCCTCCGTATCTCAGTTTTACGGTTGAAGATTTGCGATATATTTTTTCCTTTGTTGTGTATTTGGCAGTGGCGGTATTAACGGCGAGTCTGGCGGGGCGCCTGCGGCAGCAGCTGGAGGTGGTAAAACAACGCGAGATTACGACGAATTCACTTTATGCATTAAGTCGTCAGATGACGGCTGTTACAGATTTGCATACTCTACTCGGCAACATTGCGAGACAAGTGTCACTGACACTTGGAACTCCGGCAGCAATATATCTCCCGAATGCTCATGGCGAACTTCAGGTTACCTCTTCCTCGGAGGATTCGGGTTCAATAGCCTGGGGTGAAGGAGAAGCTGAAGTCGCTATTGCCAAATGGGTGTATCAACATGGCGAAATTGCCGGACGCGGGTCCTCCAGCCTGCGGGAATCGTCTGGTCTGTATGTGCCGCTGCGTACAGAAGACCAGATCCATGGGGTACTCGCTGTGAATCTGGAATCCAGCGCTCTTCAGGAGCAGCGGGAAGAGCTGCGTTTGCTGGAAGCGTGTGGCGGGCTGGCAGCAAGCGCCATTGCCCGTGTCAAGCTGGCCGAAGAAGCGAGACTCGCACAGGTGACGGCTGAATCGGAACGAATTCGCACCGCTTTGCTGGACTCGGTGTCCCATGAGCTGCGCACACCTCTTACGGCCATCATTGGTTCAGCGACAGGTTTGCTGGAGAATGACGCTCTTTTTACCCCGGAGGATCGAAAAGAGCTGACAGGCAATATTCGGGATGGAGCGCTGCGCATGAACAGACTCGTAACCAATTTGCTAGGCATGGTGAAGCTGGAGAGTGGCATGTTGCAGCTGCGCAGGAAATGGTGTGATGTGGGCGACATGATCGGCATTGTGTTAACTCAGGTTCAGCAATTCATCCAGCACCGCCGTATTCGGGTGGAATTGCCGGATCAGCCGCCGTTTGTATCCGGGGATGAGGTTTTGCTGGAGCAGGTTCTGGTTAACGTGATCAGCAATGCCATCAAATATTCACCAGAAGACAGTGAAATCGTCATTACGGTGAAGGTGGATGAGCGGCATGGACGAATGACCATTGTGGTGGCTGATTCGGGTATCGGGATTCCGGAAGCAGAGCGAGAGCGGGTGTTTGAGAAATTTTATCGATCTGAATCGTCACGGCATGTGACAGGTACGGGACTTGGGCTTGCCATTTGTAGAGGAATCGTCGAAGTTCACGGAGGTACGATTACCGCAAAACCGAATGCGGGAGGCGGGACGCGGGTATGTATTTGTTTGCCCACTGAGGAACCCGAAGCATCATTCCCGTATATAGGACAAGGAGAGGAAGAATGACATGACGGCACCGCAAGGCGCGCGCATATTAATTGTGGATGATGAACCGCAAATCCGTAAACTGCTGAAGGTTACACTTCAGGCACACCAATTTGAGATTCACGAATGCGCCGACGGCGAAGAAGCGGTCATTCAGGCGAGCATTGTGCATCCTGATCTGATCGTGCTTGATCTGGGCTTGCCCGGTATGTCCGGAATGGATGTACTTCAGCGGATTCGGGAATGGTCCCAGGTACCAGTCATTGTGCTGACTGCAAAGGATCGCGAAGAGGATAAAATAGCTGCACTTGATGGCGGGGCGGATGATTATGTCACCAAACCGTTTGGCATGGGGGAGCTCGTTGCCCGTATTCGGGTTGCCCTTCGCCATGTGGCCAAAACTACGGATGAGCCGGTATTGCGTTTCGGTCCGCTTACGATTGATTTGGCCCAGCGACAGGTCGATTTGGACGGATCACCCGTTAAGTTAACGCCGACTGAGTATGAAATGCTGAAAGTGCTCGCAACCCATGCAGGCAAAATTATTACCCAACGCCAGCTGCTGCAACAAGTGTGGGGAGGGCATCATCATGAGTCTGACAGCCATTACTTGCGGGTATATGTTGGACATCTGCGCAAAAAATTGCAGGAAGATCCCACGCGTCCACGTTTTATCCAAACCGAGCCGGGAATCGGCTATCGTTTTCTGCTTCAGGATTAGGCCGGGAAACAAGATGAAAGCTCAAAAAAGCACCAGCCTCTCCCTGTTGAGAGGAGACTAGTGCTTTTAGAATTGCGAACAATGAACTTCTTATGACGTGTACTTCGGCAACCAGTCGCCATGAGCTTCGATCAGTTCATCACACATTGAGACGATATCATCGATGGAAAGCTCGGCAGCTGTATGCGGGTCAAGCATCGCGGCATGATAGATGTGTTCTCTTTTGCCTGTAATCGCCGCTTCAATGGTCAACAGTTGGGTGTTAATATTCGTACGGTTCAATGCTGCAAGTTGCGGAGGCAGGTCCCCGATATACGTCGGGCTGATGCCTGAACCATCAACAAGACAAGGCACTTCAACACAGGCTTCACGAGGCAGGTTGGTGATCAGTCCGTTATTCATGACATTACCGCCGATTTTGTAAGGGCGATCCGTCTCCATGGCCTCCATAATATGCGAAGCGTATTCCCGGCTGCGCGTATGTTCGATATTTTCGCTGGATAACAGCTTCTCACGCATTTCTTTCCAGCCTTCAATCTGGTTCACGCAGCGGCGCGGATACTCATCCAGCGGAATATTGAAGCGTTCGATCAGCTCCGGGTAGTTTCGTTTGATAAAATAAGGATGGTACTCGGCATTATGCTCGGAGGACTCGGTTACATAGTATCCAAAGCGCTGCATCAGCTCGAATCGCACCATGTCGTCATGCTGCTCTTTCTGCTTTTCCTTCGCTAGACGTTTAATCTCCGGATACAGATCCTGACCATCCCGAGTTACTTCAAGCAGCCAGGCCATATGGTTGATACCCGCAACCTTTGCGACAACACCCGTCTGATCAATCCCCAGTGCATCAAACAGATGCGGCACACACACCTGTACACTATGACAAAGACCTACGGTTTTAATTCCGCCATGCACGTTCATGACATTTGTCAGTACTGCCATCGGGTTGGTGTAGTTCAGGAACCACGCATCAGGACACACTTCCTGCATATCCCGTGCAAAATCAAGCATCACCGGAATCGTCCGCAAATTACGGAAAATTCCGCCAATCCCGAGTGTATCGGCAATCGTCTGACGCAATCCATATTTCTTCGGAATCTCGAAATCCGTAATGGTACATGGATCATATCCGCCCACTTGAATGGCGTTGATCACATATTTGGCCCCGCGCAGTGCTTCCTTGCGGTCGGTATAAGCTTTAATGGCACATTGGCTTCCGAGCGAGCGGGCCATACTAGTAAGCAAACGCTCCGAGTCGTTTAGGCGTTCAGCATCAATATCGAACAACGCCAGCTCAAAATCCTGAAGTGCTTCGGTCATCATGACGTCACCCAATACATTTTTGACAAAAACGGTGCTTCCCGCACCGAGGAACGTAATTTTGTTCATCTCAAGTTCAGCCTCCCTGAATAAATGGTGTACCTCCAATATAGGCGGATCGGGCTTATATAACTATGGCTCAACCTCTCTGAAACATGTCATAATCCCATTTTTGGATTCGCTTACAGCTAATAATTCATCTATTTACCTGTTATAATTTTAATGGAGAGATTAGATTGTGGTTGTGGTGAACAGAGGGAGTGTGAAGCGTTGAAATTAATCGAAACAAACGTGGTTCCTATGGATTTGACGCAGATGGAATTGGTACTGTTGTTTTTCGGTTGGCAGGCATGTGATCCGTCGCATTATTGGGGGCCTGGTGTTCGGGATGCCTACATTGTTCATTACATTCATGAAGGACAGGGCACTGTGTTTATGGCGGATCAGCAATACGAGCTTACACAGGGTCAGGGCTTTGTCATTCTTCCGGATACGCTTATTCATTATGAAGCAGATGCGAAGCAGCCATGGACTTATTCCTGGTTCGGGTTCAAGGGTGTGCATGCCAAGGCATTCATGCAGCGGGCACACATCAGTCCAGAACATCCTGTATTTGAGGCCAGAGATCCAGACGCTTTTGATCGTCTCTATACGGAGATGGTTCAAGCATCAACACGTACCGGGGGAGATGTGTTCAACCAGAGCCTGCTGTACCGGCTGATCGCTGATTTGATTGCATCTTCTCCCGCAGAAGAGCAGCTGCAACGGCCTCTGTCCACTAAAGAGGAATACATCAGGCAGGCCGTTCAATTTATAGAGAACAGGTATAGTCAGAGAACTTCAATTCTAGATATTGCCCGAGCGGTAGGTTTGGATCGCACATATCTGTCAGGGCTTTTTAAGGAGAGGTATGGCAAGTCATTACAGGCTTTCTTTCTTGAATACCGGATGAACCGTGCAGCTGAACTGCTGCAGCATTCGGCCCTGTCGGTTAGTGAAGTGGCCCACTCTGTGGGGTACACAGATCCATTACTTTTTTCCAAGATGTTTAAGCGAGTGACGGGTGTGTCTCCGAAAGGGTCGAGAAGCATGGAGCAGGGGGATTAGTCTTCATTACGCTGGGACCCTCGAAAAAACGCAAAAAAAGGCCGCGGATCCGAAGATTCATAGCCTTATGCTTTAAGGTGCAAAGACAGGATAGCGATATGATGAAAATCAGGCTATTGGTGTTCCGTTCGGTAATGTCTGGTCCGGTGTTAACAATACAACGTCACCTTCACCGGGCACGCCACCAAGCACCAGTACTTCGGATACAAAACCCGCAATTCGGCGCGGCGGGAAATTGACTACAGCAATAACCTGCTTGCCGATCATCATGTCGGGGGTGTAACGTTTCATAATTTGGGCACTCGAACGTTTAAGGCCAAGTGGGCCGAAATCGATGGTCATTTTAATGGCGGGGATGCGTGCCTTTGGAAAAGGTTCGGCTTCCACCACAGTACCAACGCGGATATCATGCTTTATAAACTCTTCAAAAGTAGCCATGTTGTGATGTCTCCTTTCAGCTATGGAGTCCATTATAAAATAGAAATAACCAAAAAATCCAGATTGCGCTAATCGCAACCTGGATTTTAGTGGTGATATTGTATGAGCGATGCCCGTTTTTGTCCCACTCGTATGTGAGCGGGGCAGAGCGCTTAATGCAGCAACATCATATTAAATTATGCGCCATTCCACTTTTCACCGGTCAGATATTTCTCAGTCAGGATGGATAACATCTGAATGCCGACTTCATTATGTCCACCTTCGGGAATGATGATGTCTGCATACTTTTTGGAAGGCTCGATAAAAGCATCATGCATCGGTTTGACGGTTTCGAGATATTGTTTGTACACGGATTGAATCGTACGGCCGCGTTCTTCCATATCCCGCAGTACTCTGCGCAGAATACGCACATCGGAATCGGTATCAACAAAGACCTTGATATCCAGAAGAGCGCGCAGATGTTCATCGATCAGGACATGCAGTCCTTCCACAATAACGATATGGTTCGGTGCCAGTTCAACCGTTTCATCGGCGGCACGGTTATCTATGGTGAAGTCATATACGGGAGCATATGCCGTTTGTCCTTGTTTTAACAGGGTAAGATGCTCAATTAACAGATCATTATCGAATGCAAACGGATGATCGTAATTGGTGAGTCGACGTTGCTCAGGGGTGAGCTGCGACTGGTCTTTGTAATAGTTGTCTTGGGATATGAAAGTCACTTTGCCTGATCCAAGACGGTCTATGACGGAGCGAGCTACCGTCGTTTTACCGGAGCCGGTTCCTCCGGCGATACCAATAATGAGCATGATTGTTCCATAAACCTCCCTAGAATGGCAGCATGGTTATGGATAAATAATGGATGAATCGGGATAGATTCAAGTCCTTACCCACATGTCTGTCTGTGAATGCACAATTCCTCTATTGTAGCACAGCAAATCACTTTTTTCATCTTAGGGAATTACCACATTTTTCTGTAGAAACAACCATCGCTCTGTATCAATTTAGTCTCAACTTCGCAATTATAGGTTGTAGGATCTAGGACCTTCGCTATATGATGTCGAAAGATGCCAGTTAATGGCTGATATCTATGAACATGAAGGGGGTGTACGTTATGAAAAAATCAAGCAAAGTCATTTCTTCCACAGTTATTGCTGCCATCGCAGCTGTATCCGTTGTAACTTCTGCTTCTGCAGCAAGTGCATCTGCGGTAAATCCGGTGGGGTCTTCCCTCTCAGCTATTGATCTGAGCAGCATGGACATCGAAACAGCTTTGATGATGGTTCAGCAAGAACGCACGAAATTGCTGGATAGCCAATTGCAGGCACAAATTCAAGAAGTTCAAAATCGCAATCAAGCGATTGCAGAGCTGAACGAACAATTGCAGGTAGCTAATCAGAGTGGGGATACTGCCCAAGCTCAAAAACTGAAAGGCCAAATCGATGCGTTGGGCAACTCACAACAAATGGATATGCTTCGTTTGCAGTCTATGTCTAACAAACGCAATGAAGCTTTTGATGTGATGACCAACTTCATCAAAAAAATGCAGGATTCAAGATCGTCCATCATCGGGAACATGCGCTAGGAATGTAAAAAAAGAGCGAAGACGGAATGCATTTCCGACACTTCGCTCTTTTTGTATTCTACTATTTAAAAGGTTACGTATGTTGCATCAACCCAGTCTGGAGTTATCCCGACCAGTCGCGGCGCCGGGTGAACAGATCCTTCAGCTCATCCGTCGACAGTTCGGTAATCCAGTTTTCAGAGCTGGTGATAATATTGTCGCTGAGCTGCTGTTTACTCTCCAGCATCTCGTCAATGCGTTCTTCGAGTGTGCCCAATGAAATGAACTTGTGTACCTGAACATCCTTCGTCTGTCCCATCCTATAGGCACGGTCTGTAGCCTGATTTTCCACGGCAGGGTTCCACCAGCGGTCAAAGTGGAATACATGATTCGCTGCAGTCAGGTTCAAGCCCACGCCGCCTGCTTTGATGGATAGAATAAAGACCGACGGCTGCTCTGACGCAGGCAACGTCCGGGACTGGAACTCGTCAATCATGCGATCCCTGGCTGTCTTGGACGTACCCCCATGCAGATACAGCACAGGTTCCTGCAACTCCTGTCTCAATACCTGTTGCAGCATCTGCCCCATGCCGATGTATTGTGTGAAAATCAGGCACCGTTCGCCCTCGTCCCGTAGTTCGCGAACCAGTTCCATCAGTCGTTCCAACTTCGCGGAGCGGCTGATCAGCATGGCCATGTCCTGCGGACTATATAGGTCATACTCTGTTATAGAGCCTTCCGAGGAGATCGTTTCCGGCAAGGCTTCTTTTGTCAGCAGCAGGGGATGATCACACAACTGTTTGAGCTGGGTTAATGCAGAGAGAATCGCACCTTTGCGCTTAATGCCTTCCAGCTCTTTCATTTTGTCCATCAGTTCCTGAACGGACTGATCATACAGTGCACTTTGTTCACCCGTAAGGTGAATGTAGGTTTTCATCTCATTTTTGTCCGGTAGATCGAGTTGAATATTCGGATCTTTTTTCTTGCGGCGCAGCATGAATGGCTTCACTAACTGCTGCAAATCCTGCATGCGCTGCTCGTCCTTATCTTTCTCAATCGCACTGATAAAGCGAGTCTGGAATGCCCGTGCGCTGCCCAGATAGCCGGGATTAATAAAATCATAGATCGACCACAGCTCGGATAACCGATTTTCAATCGGCGTACCAGTCAGTGCAATACGATGTTTTGCCGGGAAGCTGCGTACCGCCATGGACTGCTTCGTTTGGGCATTTTTAATATTTTGCGCCTCATCCAGACAGATCGATGCCCATGTATATGACTGCAACATCTCTTGATCCAGAGTAGCTGTTGCATACGAGGTAATGATGATATCCACCTGTTCAGTCTGTTCCCGGAACTCTTCTCCGCTCAGTCTTCGTGCTCCGTAGTGCAAACTGACGTTAATTGAAGGCGCGAAGCGACTGATCTCCTTCTGCCAGTTCCCCAATACGGAAGTGGGGCAGATGAGAAGGGCAGGGGCCTGCCCAGGCAAGCGCTGCTCATGCTCTTTGAGATGAAGTAAATACGTAATGAACTGTATCGTTTTTCCCAGTCCCATGTCATCCGCAAGACAAGCACCGAGACCGAATCTCCGCAGGAATCCAAGCCATGCGAAACCTTTCTTTTGATAAGAACGCAGCTCAGCATGCAACCCTTCCGGAATAGGCAGGGAAGGAGCGCCACCTTGCCCACCGCCAAGCTGTGCAATTACCCGGTTCAGGTGTTCGTTCAGTTCCACCTCAAGTCGAATGTTCTCGTTGGATTGTGGCTGTTCTTCTTCCTCTTCCTGTCCTTCCTTGCGTTTCTGGTTGCGATATTCTCGCTGCTCATTATGCAGCAGATGAAGATGCAGAATATCCTGAAACGATAGCCCTTGTTCCTGATCCACACCGCCCATGGCCCGGCGGATCTGCTCAAGCAAGGCCGGATCAAGGGGAACCCATTCTCCACGGAAGCGGACCAGCCGTTCATTACGGGCCACGAGATCAGCGAATTCTTCCTCACTGAGATCCGTATCCCCAATCGCAATACGCCAGTCAAAATGAATGATCGAATCCAGTCCAAAGAAAGACTGTCCCCGCTCACTGCCTTCCTCCGGTTTCACCTTGGCACGCAGCTTGGGTTTCTTCTTGCGTGCAGCTTCCCACCAACCCGGAAGCAGCACTTGCCAGCCAGCTTCGAGCAGTCGTCCGCTGTCTTGCGTCAGGAACAGCCAAGCATCCTGATCTCCCAATGGATCACTGAGCACATCCCGACTGCCGCTGATCACGCGGCGAATTCGGGGCAGATGTGCACGCAGTTGGTCAAGCCATCCTGCCGAACGATCAAGGATGAACGGCGTCCACACGTCCGGCCATTCACCTTCCAACCGGCCACGTGAATCCAACCGCACGGGAACCAGCACGGCTGCATCCAGTTTGTTCTGCAATACCAGGCGTAGCCGCCATGCCGGTTCATCATCCTCCGGCTCCAGCAATTGCAGGAGCGGACGGAATGGGGCTGCGTCTGCTTTCCAGCCGATGGACACGAGCCAGGATTGGGCATCCATGCCAGCCGTTTGCGGAGCTGTTCCGCTTTGTGGAAACAACTGGGGGAACTCGCGCCGCAGATCGGTGGCAGCTTCTTCTGTGCTGTACCATCGCTGGAATACGGAAGCCGAATAGGCAGCACTCAGTCCTTCGGCGTAGCTCTCATCCGTTTGTTCCAGAGCTTTGCCAAGAGCGGTTCGATCCTGCTTTTTCAAGCTGTCCGGGTCCCAGGTCCATTGCAGTTGTCCGGTACGAAATGCGGTGAAGCTAGGGATGTATTTACGATTCTCAATCGATGCTGCAAGTACCGGGGCCAGCCGGATCAAATGCTCTGCCTGCTCGTCCCATTTCCATTCAATGTGCAGAAGGGTGTGCATTTCGCTGAAGAAAGGAATAACTTCTTCCGCAGGCAGGACGACCAGTTCAATCTCTTCGATCTGTCTTGTTTCCAGTTCTGTTCCGTAGAAGGAAGGAGCATGCCAAGCAAATAATCGCTGCTTAAGCGATTGTCCCGATACAAAGTGATGGGTGTTCAACGCTCCATAGAACAAGGCATCCCCGTATCCTGTCAATGCAACATGGACCTCAATCGTTTCGGTGTAAGGGTGCAATAGGCTCATGAGATCAACTTACCTTTCCGAAGCTCTTCCTGCAGGGCGCGCAGTCGGCTGTTGCGAACAGCCAATGTGGTGATAAACTGCTCCCAGTGCTCTTCCTGCTTCAATTTTTTATAAATTTTGGACAGACGCTTCAACAGTTTCACTGCTGCTTTGTATCCGTCCCTGTTTTTGTGTCCGATATAACGATCCACTGCCTGATGGTAGAAAGGCAATAGCAGTTCGGGTGCATCCTTTTCAATCGGCTGTAGCACCGCTACCCGGAATTCAAGCGGCTCCGTCTCTGTGCTCAGTTGAAAATCAATCCACCGCCGCCACTGTCCACGGGAATGCATTGCTTCTTCATAAGCCGGACGGGAATGAGGCAGCATGCTGACGAGTGTATCCCACATGCGGTGCTCTACATCAGGCAGTTGATGAATGGCTGTGTCCCACAACTGCATGTAATCATTCAGAGGGGAGTTCCGCCGGTTCGCCAGCAGAGGTCCGAGGTGCACTAACCACTCGCCCAGCCGTTTCCAGTCGGAAGAATCTGCAAGCACATGAAGAAAATGCAGCAGATGCTCCGGCGGGATGCCATATGCCGAGCTTCCGCTGATTAATCGCTGCCAAGCCTGTTCATCTTGTCTCAAATGGAAATACATCCAGCTCTGCGCCAATACCAGCGGCAAGGGCAGAGTGACCGATTTAATCGGCGCTCCGCTCCCGTTTTCCGTCAGATTCGCTACACTCAACACGCTTTCACCAGGTTTGGCGGGTTTGGAAGCAGCAGTCAGGCCGTCCTCCATTTCCTGTAGAAATGCCAGCTCTGACTCCAGCGTTTTCCGGTTTTCCTGGAGATTTGGCACGATCCAGTTTAACCAAAGCTGCCGATAAATCGGGGTGAAGAACATCATGCTGGACGTCTCGGAGATCATCTGCGTACGCAGGTAAGCCGAGGTTTCCTCAAGCCTTGTCCACTGTTGTTCAAGCTTCGTGCCCTTCAGACCGGAGAGATCCAACGGACGACTAAAGATCTGTTCCAACCCTTTTTGGAGCGCATCCACGGCAAGTTGAGCAGGATAGCTCAGATACACAGGTGTATGTGTGATTGAATTGCGGCCAGGCACACAGAAGCGAATCAGGTGCAACTGAACATGCAGCTCAAATAACTGGTCCATGCCAGCAGAGAGCTTAGGTTTAATGGCATAGAGCTCGTCCGCTGCGGCCTGCACATATGATGTACTTGGCGTACCTATCCCGAGTCGTTTCAGGCATGCCCGAAACAGCTCATGCCATTCCGTGATTTCAAGTTCTGTAAGTTCCGTTGCACGTTCCTTGATCTGGCTATACTGGTTATCAGGGATGGTGAGATCCTCTTCGTGCGCTGCGTAATCCGAACGTCCTGAAGTCGCTATAGCAGCAGGTTTTGGAGCCTGTTTCAGTGCAGTACTGGAGTGGGCGTTCACAATGCCGTGTACGGGTCGGCCCAGTTGCTCCGCATAACTCATTAGAACGGCTATCATATGTTTGCAATGAGAACCAACCGGACAGGTACAGTGACTGGTATTCAACGATTGCAAGCTCAGGGTTACCTCATAATCATCAGAGCCCTGCACTTCAGCCAAAATTCCGTTTTGTTCGGTGTGGGTTAATGGTCCGACACGTTTCTGTTTATAATATTGAAATCCGCGCATAATCGTCAGGTTGTTAAACTGTTCAGCGACCTGCCTGATCAGCTGTTGCCACTGCGCGTCATCCATGTTCATGTCATTAGGTATGTTCATCATTCCATCTCCTGGGGAAATCATAGGTTCAGTAATCACCACGTCTTGACGTAATGGTGTACATTTCATGTATCCATCATATCAGTTATCGTGTGCTCCGTGCATCGGTTCTGAGAACTTGGATGAGACTTTTTGATAGGTGAAACCCAAGAGTATAGATATCTATTTTTTACCATAAACCATGCATAATAGGCTCGTCTTGTGTATGCTTATCGTATGTATTCCTTTCAGGAACAATGCAGGCCGGGATTCGGCTTAATTTCAAACAACAGGAGAGAGCATATGAAAATACTTACGTTAAATACGCACGCTTGGGCAGAAGAAGACCAACTGAACAAGATCAGTCACCTGGCTGATTTTATCAATACACACCAATTTGATGTGATCTCCATGCAGGAGGTTAATCAAACGATGCAAGAAGCAGCGCTGTCCGCGGAGGAACTGAAACATTACTTTGCCACGGAATCGGATGCTGTGATCAAAAAAGATAACTACGCCTACGTTCTGCTTACGCAACTGACCGAGACCTATTACTGGACATGGATTCCGGCCCATGTTGGTTTCAGCAAATACGATGAAGGGCTGGCCATCCTAAGCCGGACGCCGATCATTCAGGCTTTTGGTGAATATGTATCCCACATGCGGGATTACGACAACTACCGGACACGCAAAATTATAGGTGTTCAGACTGAAGTACAAGGCGAAGCAACCTGGTTTGTGAATGGACACTATAACTGGTGGGATGATGAACAAGAACCTTTCAAGGGGCAGTGGGAACTGACCGAAAGCAAGCTTGCTCCATATATGGACCAGCCGCTGTATATTATGGGGGATTTCAATAATGTCGCAGAAGTACGTGGGGAAGGCTACGATTATATGATGAGCAAGGGCTGGAATGACCTGTACACGACGGCTGTGCAAAAGGATGACGGTGCAACCGTGGTTAAAGCCATTGCCGGCTGGGCGGATAACAAACGCGATCTGCGTATTGATTATATTTTCTCGAATCGTCCGGTACAAGCGAAGTCTTCGACGGTAGTTCTCAACGGAAAGAACGGCCCTGTGGTCTCTGACCATTACGGCGTAGCTGTGGAAATTTAAATTACAGTAAGTCAGTCTAGTACACGATTCATTATCAAAATAAAACGAAAGCCTCCGCTTACTTCCTTATAAGGAAAGTACAGTCGGAGGCTTTTTATTTTCAACCTTTGCCATATTGATGATTAGAAAGGCCCATTTTAAACTATGTACATGTCATTCCTGTTTAACCTATTCCTTAGACCACAAGCTAGCTTTATTCCAGTGCCAGCATCTTTTGCACAAACGTTTTCAGATTCGCACTAGTTTCACTAAGCTGTTCAATACTTTCCATAAACTCGTTTACCAGCCCAGCCTGATCCACCGTTGCTGTGGTGATCTGACCGATCTCCTGTTCCATATGTTTAATGGAGTCTTGAACGCTGCCAAGAGAAGATTCGATATCGGCTGCTGCTTGTTTGGTGTGATCGGACAGCTTGCGAACCTCGCTGGCAACGACACCGAAGCCGCTTCCCAGATCTCCGACACGAGCCGCTTCAATCATGGCATTTAAGCCGAGCAGGTTGGTTTGTTCGGATACTTCACGGATGACGTTTGTCACTTTGGTCACATTGATGGAGTTCTCCGAGGCTTTTTTGGAATTGCGCAAGATCTCTTCCGAAGTCGCGGATAGTTCTTCCGAATGTGCCGCAATCTGCTGAATCCCACCAACTAGTGCGTGAATGGTCGCTTCATTTTCGCTAATCAGCGTTTCCAGTGTGATGTGGTTGTCCAGTGCGTAGTTCACACCGAGTATGCCCACAACCTGATCGTGTTCCTTAATTGGAATCAGGATGGCATCAAAGGGCCTGCCTTGCAGATCACCGGGCATGCGGGCCACGGTACGTGTGTCCTTGTTAATCAGCATTTTAAAATCCTTATAATCTTCATGTAACTCGTCCCCGACGTTTACACCGATCTCCAGACTTTTGGCTTCGGCAAAATACAATACTTTCTCATGATCATTAATAGATATGGATACATCATCACGAAACATCTGTCTTACAAAAGGCATAGCATTAACCAGAGATTCAAGAATACTCAAGGTACATCGTTCCTTTCTCATACAAAAAGTGGAATTTTCAGCCTACTACCTATATCGGAAACATTTTTCGATTTTTAAACCAATGCTCAACACTTTGTCGAAATAAGGCGATTTGTTCAGAATCGGTTCAGAACCTCTCTATATAATGGAAATATCGTACATGTCCATATTATTTAAGTTGGATTTTGCGTTGGAATGACACGAATATACTTCATATTGGAGGAGCATTCTTTTGAAAAAAAATCATTTCATCAGCTCGATTCTCGCGGCATCCTTTTTGACAACACCTTTGTGGACGACACAGGCTAACGCTGCAGTATCATTTACGGATATTGATAAATCCTACGCCAAGGATGCCATTGTAGAGTTGCAAAACGAAGGGATTGTCACTGGATTCAGTGATGGTCGATTTAATCCGTCCGGTATGATCACCAGACAGGATTTTGCCATCCTGATTGCCAAGACGTTAAAGCTGGATGTAACCAATAACGTCCCATCCAATCCGACATTTACAGATATTCCTGTGACCAGCTATGCCTATGCTTCTGTTGAAGCGGTATATCAAGCAGGTATATTTAAAGGCACGGGAAGCGGGGAATTCGGGAGTGGTAAGACATTATCCAGACAGGATATGGTCGTAACCCTAATGAGATCGATGGGAACAGACATAACGGGCAAATCTGCTTCGTTAACGTTCAAGGACAGCGCAAGCATCTCGGAGTATGCGAAAGATGCAGTTGGAGCGGCACTCGAGGCGGGATTCATTATCGGTGATCAAAACAACATGTTTAAACCCGTGTTGCAAGCGGATCGTCAAGCTGCGGCACTGACGACTTCTCGATTGCTGCAAACGATAAAAGAACCTACAGGTCCACAACCTGAACCAGTGCCTACACCAACACCAAAACCAAAACCAGAGGTAACACCAACGCCCGTGCCTACGCCGGCTCCATCTACCAGTTCGAATAATGGCGGGACTTCATCAGGTGGGAGTAGCGACAGCGGGAACATGAATCCATCTGTACCTGTGGATATAACAGCACCGACGGTGGATGTAAGCAAATTTAGAATTATCGACAATTACAGCGGAACCTGGGATCAAGTTCAGGGAGATCCTGGAGCAGTCAGTGAAGAAGGAGCCGTTGTAACTTTCTATAGTTGGACTGATGCGAATACGAATGGAGTCGTGGATGAAGGAGAGTTGGATGAAGGAATTTCCCTTGCCAAAAGCAAATCGGATGGCTCACTTGCGCTTACCAAGTTGGATAATTTGAGTCCAGGAGACTACAAATATGTGATTACCGCCAAGGATTCAGCAGGTAATGAGTCCCCTAAAGATGCGGCGCATGTATTTACTTTTACGCTGGTGAACGGAGAGATGCCAGTAGACGTGCCGACTATAGGTTCCAGTAAGTTTGGATTCGACTCAAAAAACGACAAAACAAAGTATCTTCAAATTCAATATGGAAATAATCCATTTTCTCTAAACTACGATGTAGGAGAAGAATTTGTGGATGGCACCATCGAGTATTGGACCGATGCGTTCCAGTTTAGCATAGATGATTTTTACCAAATTGGTGGTGAGAATTATACAATAGATAGCAGTCAGATCAGTAATGATGGTCATACGCTTAAGCTTAAAGTAAATGTAGAACCCGGCACACCTATTATTTTGCAATTGGGAAATAAGATGAATGAGACAAGAGGCCAATATGATTTGATCATTCGCGTAGATGCTGACGGCGAAGGATTATCCAAATCTGTATATGAAGAAATAGAGAAGCTATTTGTTAAATTTGACATTTTCGGATAAGTGTAATCTACATAAGACGGACTACAACGATGTAGTCCGTTTGTTTTGTATTATCGTCAGACTGACAATACAATTATTTATTTGTAAGCGTAATCAAAAATCTGTAGCCACCGGGAAGCAGGTCAGTTATACTTGGTTTATTATTTGGCTATTCCGAAGATAAACGAGGATCATCACCGTTCGGTAAAAAGGGATTTTCTCACAAAGGTTAAGCGCTATACCTATGTATTCCATCTGGAGAGGAATGTGGGCATTCAATGACAACATATTTCAGTGAACCGCAGAGCATGTATTACCGATTCGGAGAAGATCAGGATCAGGTGCTGAAGGTGCTGGCAGAGAGGTATATAGGTGCCAACGCGCAGGCTGATTTTGTATATCGCGTATTTCAGAAGTCTGGTATTTTGCAAAATGAGAAGGGTCTGTATGATCTGAATTTGAGTAAACGTTTCCCTGATTCACATAAAGGTCAGATTTCCTATGCCGCAGCGTTGGTATGGGGGGATGAAGATCGAAATCTGGATGTGCTGATCAGCTGTTATGGACCGGTTCGTTTTTATTTTAACGAGCAATTGGTATATCGCTCCACGGTCATGGATGAGATCAACCTGGACGCGACTGTGAAGCTGGGAATCGACATTAAGCCGGGATGGAATACGTTGCTGCTGGAGATGAAGTATACACCTGCGGGCTTTGGATGCCAGTTTGGCTCGGACGAGGGGAAAGTGCGCATTCTGAATGTGCTCGCTCCTTTCCAGGAGAGACAAGGACAGGCCGGATGGGTGTATTCCAAACCGATAAGCTCGGAGGACAGTCATCCAGAATGGAATTTGCTCGGGTCAGAAGAGGATCACAGACTGGATTGGTTGCCTGATGCACAATGGTCAGAGGAAAAACAGACGCAACCGTCCCTGGAGAGAATATACGGACATCTTCCTGGTCAGCAAGTCTATGCGTGGACACGGTTGGTCAACAGAGATTCAAGCGATTGCCCCATCCGTTTGTCCGGTCAATCTTCCGGACCACTGAATATATGGCTGAACGGCGTATCGGCGGTGCAATTGATGGAAGCGGGCCCGTATGAGGTGAACATACCCGCATCTTTTGGGCGGAATGACCTGATGATTCGCAGTGAATGTAGCGATACGGCCGAGCCATGGAATTTTGTAATAAACGCAACGGTGAATGGAGAGCAACTGGAACTGGAGCTTCCCCAACGTGTGCACGGAGCTTCTGGAGAGTCGTGGCTATATCTAGGACCTTTTGAATCGGAGGACGTCGAACCAGATTTGCAGGATCTAATGCGCACTGATCGGGTGTTTAAAGGAAATGTATTGAACGATAACCGAGAAGAAACGGGAAGCCAACAGGCACGGAAGGAACGCATATATTGGCGATTGGACAGACCTGAAGCGTGGATACGCCCCTATTATGAAAATGCAATGCTCAGTAACAAATGGACAGTAGGCAGTGTGACCAACTATGGTCGCTGGGATTATCCATTAGGTGTCACCGTATATGGTCTGTTGCAGACCGGACGTTATTTGCAGCGGCCCGACATTACGCGTTATGCTTCAGAACATGTACAGGCGTGTACCCGTATGGATGAGTACTCATTATGGGATCGGGAGCAGTATGGTTTCCCGGCGGTTAACCAGCAGCTGGTTATGATGAGAATGCTGGATAACTGTGGCTCTTTTGGCTCCGCGATGCTGGAAGCCTATTCCGAATGTCAGGAGCCGACGTTCTTGCCGATTGCCGAACGGATTGCAGATTTTATGTTGACCCGGTTGGAGCGACAGGAGGATGGTGCATTTTACCGTGAGTGTATCGGTGAATTTGCAGAGAATACGATGTGGGCAGACGACCTTTATATGAGCACTCCATTTCTTGTGCGGTATGCCCGACTGACGGGGAATAATTCGGCACTGGACGAAGCCGCTAGACAATTTTTATTGTATCGGAAGTATCTGTACATGCCTGAATTCAAGATCATGTCCCACGTATACGATTTCAAATATGGACAGGCGACACAGATTCCGTGGGGACGGGGGAATGGATGGACGATCTTTTCACTGTCTGAGGTATTGGAAGTTTTGCCAGCAGAGCATTCGGAGCGCCCGGCTTTAATTGCCTTCTTTAATGAATTATGTGAAGGATATGCAGCTCTGCAAGGAGAGGGTGGATTGTGGTATCAGGTATTGAATGATTCGGAAACCTACCAGGAAGCCTCCTGTACAGCGATGTTTGCTTATGGTTTTGCACGGGGAGTACGTTTTGGTTGGTTATATCAACCTGCACGTTACATTGAAGCGGCTGAGCGGGCATGGAACGGATTAACCCGTAAAGCGATTGACCGTCAGGGTAATGTACATGGTGTGTGCAGTGGCTCGAGATATGCCTTTACCGCAGAATATTACAATAAGGACCTGCTCACGGTAACGAATGACAATCACGGTATTGGCATTATGATGCTGGCAGGAACTGAAGTGGCGAAGATGAAGAAACATCTGGCCCAGCCTAAGGTGTCATCAACTGCTGTGACGCAATCCTGAAAGTGTCAGTAAAACTACAGGATACCTTGATCGAAATCTTACATGATATCTACTCTAACGTTTCATTGCAAACGGCTGGATGACCACTGGTGAGATGGAGCGAGGTAGAGTACGCCGCACGAAGAATGCTGTATATATGAATAACCACCGGGAGTATCATTCCTGGTGGTTATTTAATCACTAAGAATATTGAAGACAATTGAATGGACATTGGTCCCAACCCCTTACTTTTTTGACAGGAAAGCTTACTTTTGTTTATGTCATGAGCACCCATAGGCCGTTACAATAGTTTTTGTAAGCGATTCCATAAAAGCAAAAGGGGAGGAATTTCATTCATGTTGAATACCAAAAAGTGGGTAACCCTGTTCTGCCTATCCCTGTTAATGTTCGCTACAGCCTGTTCCGGAGGATCATCAGTACCGTCTGCCTCATCCAATGAGGGTGAAGAAGGGGACACTTCCGGCAAAATTGAACTTCGTATGACCTGGTGGGGATCACAGACTCGCCATGATCTCACTACCAAAGTAATTAAGCTATTTGAAGAGAAGCACCCTGGCATTACCATCAAGCCGGAATACTCCGGTTGGGACGGATACTTTGACAAGCTGACCACACAAGTAGCCGGTTCAAATGCACCGGATATCATACAGATGGATTACGCTTTTCTAACCGACTTTGCCCGGCGTGGTGCATTGCTTGACCTGACCCCATATGCAGAAAGCAAAGAGCTACGCACAGAGGACCATGACAAGAGCATGCTCAAAGCCGGGTCGATTGACGATAAATTATACGCGATTACATTGGGTGTAAATGCGCCAGGTGTCATCTATGATGCGACCGTATTCCAGGAGCTTGGGATTGAGGAGCCGCAGGAAAGCTGGACGTGGAAAGATTTTAGTGACGTAGCGGCCAAGATTGCAGCAGAGAAGGGTGACGGTTTCTACGGTTCGGCGGATGTATCGGGAACCACCAACATGTTTGAGGTATTTATCCGGCAAACAGGCAAGGGACTATTTGAAGGCGGGACGTTGACAGCAACGAGCGAGGAGCTTCAGCAATGGTTTGACATGTGGGGTGCGCTTCGTGAGAACGGGGGTGCTACCTCTGCGGAAGTGACGGCATCCACTACGAATGCACTGGAGACACGCCCGATCTCGCTTGGTACAGCCGCCATGGATTTTGCTTGGTCTAACCAATTGCTGACGTTCCAGCAGGTGAACAAAAACCAGGATCATAAGCTTGGAATACAAGTACTTCCGCACGGTGTGGGTGAAAAGCAAATCGGTGAATACCTGAAAGCAGGTCAGTTCCTGTCCGGTTATGCCAAAACAAAACATCCGAAGGAAGTGGCGATGTTTATCGATTTCATGGTAAATGATCCCGAAGCAACCGCCATTCTCGGCTCGGAGCGAGGAGTACCCGTCAATGCCAGCATCCGTGAGAAGATGCAGCCTACGCTGCCAGAAGCGGAGCAAGCCATCTTCCAATTTATCGATGTGGTATCGAAAAACTCCAGTGAAATTGATCCGCCATACCCGCAAGGATTTTCCGAAGTGGATACCAGCTTCAAGAGTGCAAGTGAGCAGATCGCCTTTGGTCAAGACAACACACCGGATGTGATTGCCCAGTTCATTGAAGGGGCCAAGGCGACACTTGCATCAAGTCAATAACACTTGAACGGTTCCAGACTTCATATTCCGCGGGGAGGTTGCGAAGATGAGTACAACACAGGTCAGTCAAGCACGAGCCGAGCGTGTAACAGCCCGGCGGGTGAAACGGAGATATGCCCATAATGGAGCAGCGCTTCTGTTTCTGGCCCCATGGCTGGTTGGTTTATTGTTTCTGACACTTGGGCCGATGCTCGTTTCCTTATACATTTCGTTCACCGACTACAGTATCCTGGCCGCCCCTTCCTGGGTCGGTCTGGATAACTACACCACGATGTTTACATCGGATAAACTGTTTATCCAATCGCTCAAAGTCACATTTACGTATGTCGCTGTCTCCGTACCGATCAAGCTGATCTTTGCTCTGCTGGTGGCGATGCTGTTGAACAAGGGCATTCGCGGGCTTGGCATTTACCGTACGGTTTATTACATCCCAACCCTGCTTGGGGGCAGTGTCGCGATTGCGATGCTTTGGCGCAAAATGCTGGGCGGTGACGGTCTGCTCAATGGAGTACTTGCCATGGTCGGCATTAAGGCACCCGATTGGGTCGCCAACCCGAAATATGCCCTGTATTCAATCGTACTGTTGTCGGTATGGCAGTTCGGATCGTCGATGATTATTTTCCTGGCAGGATTGAAGCAGATTCCACCTGAGTATGACGAAGCTTCCGCCGTAGATGGAGCAGGCCCACTCCGGAGATTCTTTTATATCACACTACCGATTCTGTCACCGGTTATCTTTTTCAATCTCGTAATGCAGCTGATTACCTCCTTCCAGTCATTTACTCAGGCTTTTGTCATCAGTAACGGCAGCGGGGGGCCAGTCAATTCAACATTAATGTACTCTCTATACCTGTACAAAAAAGGGTTCTCGTTCTTCCAGATGGGTTATGCATCCGCCATGGCCTGGGTGCTGGTGATCCTGATCGGTGTCTTTACATTGCTGGTATTCCGCAGCAGCAAGCTGTGGGTGCACTATGAGGATGGTGGAAAATCATGATTGGACAACGAAACTCTGCTGCGTGGGTAGTCGCCAAACATATACTTATCTCGGTCATTGCCTTTGTCATGCTGTACCCGGTGCTCTGGATGCTGGGCAGTTCATTCAAACCGGGACATATGATTTTCACCGAAACTTGGTTTTGGCCGCAAGAATGGAACTGGGAAAACTACATCAATGGCTGGACAGGAATTCAGGGCAATCCCTTCTCTCGTTTTCTGACCAACTCGGTCGTCCTGTCGCTGGGCGCTGTGCTTGGCAATGTCATCTCTTGCTCGATGGCGGCGTATGCCTTTGCCAGATTGAATTTTCGGTTCAAAGCGATTTGCTTTGGCTTAATGCTGATGACGATCATGCTGCCACACCATGTGACGCTGATCCCTCAATATATTCTGTTTAACCATTTGGAATGGGTGAATACGTATCTGCCGCTGGTAGTGCCAAAATGGCTGGCGACCGATGCCTTCTTTATTTTCCTGATGGTCCAGTTCTTCCGGGGATTGCCCAAAGAGCTGGATGAAGCGGCGACGATTGATGGATGTGGTCCTGTACGAATTTATACCAAAATTATCATTCCGCTGGCCTTTCCGGCGCTGGTGACGACGATGATCTTTACCTTTTTGTGGACATGGGATGACTTCTTCAGCCAGTTGATTTATCTGAGTGATGTCAGCAAATATACGGTGCCGCTGGGCTTACGTCTATTCCTCGATTCCAGTTCCCAATCCGATTGGGGGCCGATGTTTGCGATGTCAGTGCTGTCACTGGTGCCTTGTTTTATCGTATTTATCGTGTGTCAAAAGTATTTCGTGGAAGGAATCGCGACCTCTGGGCTCAAAGGGTAATTCCAAGACGAAACGAGTTGATTTCATGCGAAAACGAAGATTATCGTTATTCCTAAATCATAAGCTGCAACAAAGCAAGCTCTCCACGTTGATGGTGACTTGCTTTATTGCGTTTAACCTGCTGCTCGTCTCGGTTATTGTTTGGCTGGCATACCAGTCGTTCTCTGCCGTCACGTTTACCGAGATCAGCAAAGCACGACTTGCTCTTCTGAATGAGAGTACACGCCGAGGGTTTGATTTTATTACAGGTGTTACAGGAACGGCTTACTCCTTGGCGAGCAACCGTGAGCTGTCGAATCTGCTGGAAACGAAGGGAACGGGAAGGCTGACACAGATCCACCAACGGCGTGAGGTGTCCAAAATACTGGATCATACGGTGGTAGTCAGTGAAGGTATTACCTCGATCGAGCTGTATACGGATGCCTTCAACGGTGTCACAGTCACGATGGCCGATCGCATCTATTCAGTGGATACGATTGCCGGTGCTTCATGGTTTGCTGCACTGGAGCATGCGGATGCGGCCTGGGTACCTCTGCGGGAAAACGAATCAGGCCAATCGCTAATCGGATACGCCCAACGAATCTTTGACAGCCGGGGTGGTACGGTAGCCTACGTGCTCATCCGCCTAAGTCGCGCCGATATTGTACGTAGATTTGCGGATATGCCGATGGTGCTGGATGGACAGGTGCTGTTGGTGGATACCGCAGGCAACGTCGTCATGCAGATGGGCGATGACAATTTAGAGGTGAATCCTGGTGAGGGTTCGAGCTCAATTCATGAAGCCTCGGAAATTTTCCCTTCTATTAATGTATCTGCTAATGCAGCTGCTGCTGTGGAAAGCGAACCAGTCGTCGATCGTGCATGGATTCAGGAGCATGTTGAACATGGGGAGGACGGATTTGAAGTGGTTTCCGGCAAGCCTGATGGAGCGCAGCTGGTTCTGTATTCAAGACCTGCCATGCTTCAGTGGCGATTGGTTCAGACCATCCCTGTTCACACATTATTATCTCCTGTGAGGCAGGCCGGATGGCAGGTCCTTGGAATAGCTGTGCTGGGATTACTATTTTCTGCGGTACTTGCTTATCTGTTCGTTTGGCGGATTGTTCGTCCTTTACGTCAGCTGATCAAGCGGATGAGGCAACTGGAGAAGGGGGATTTCAATACCCGAGTTCAGCTCTCGTTTACCGAAGAATATGCCCATTTGGCGTATGGATTCAATCATATGGCTTCACAATTGACGGAGTTGATGGAGCAGGTCAAGGAAGAGAGCCGGGCGAAGCGTGAAGCACAGACCGGTTTACTGGAGGCGCAAATCAAACCGCATTTTCTTTACAACACACTCGACATGATCCACTGGCGTGCTCTCGATTATGAGGCCAAGGACATCAGCCGCATGATTGTACAACTCAGCAAACTGCTGCGTATTGGATTGAGCGGTGGCAGGTTATTCATCCGGGTAAGGGATGAGTTGGAGCATGCTCGTTGTTACGTCAGCATTCAGTCAGAGCGGCTGCCATTCTCCATTGATTATCAGGAACAGATTGATCCGAGAGTGCGAGGTTGTTACATTCCCAAAATCATTTTGCAGCCCTTTATCGAAAATGCGGTCATGCATGGGCATCCGAAGGAAGGAAAACTTTGCATACAGGTGGATATACGGGAAATGGATGGCATCGATTCACCATCCAAAATCATCATTTGCCTAAAGGATAATGGACAGGGCTTGCCTGAGGGCTGGAAGTTGGAGGAGACGACTGGTATTGGTATACGAAACGTACATCAACGTATTCAACTGTATTGTGGCACTGGGTACGGCGTTGATATATGCGCAGGTGAATTAGGAGGGGTAGAAGTGACTATTACGCTGCCGCGTATTGAGACGGAAGAACAATTAAACTTATGGCTGGACGGTGAAAATGAATGAAAACCATTATGCTCGTAGACGACGACCCGCATATTGTGAAAGCATTGACCGACCATATTGATTGGCCATCCATTGGCCTCCGCATTGCAGGAACAGCTTCCAATGGCGTGGACGCACTGGAGATGTTCCAACAGCTGCGCCCCGATCTTGTGATGACGGACGTCTATTTGCCAGGAATGACAGGACTTGAGGTCACGCAGGCGCTGCGACGGGACTATCCCCATCTGCCGATCATCATTCTTAGCGGATATGACGAATTCGAGAATGCCCGGGCGGCCATGCGCTGGGGCGTGAATCATTTTTTGCTAAAGCCTGCGGAAGTGGAGGAGATTGAGTCTGTTCTGCGTGAGGTCTTACTGGAAGAGGATGTGCGTGAGCGGCGTGAGCAGCTAGAGCAGACGTACAAACAGGAGATTGGGCGGGTGGTTCCCTATCTTCGCAAATTGTTTCTCCACGAGCTGTTAACCACACGCTATCGGGAAGAGGAATTGCCTGCGGAGCGTATGGATTATGTGGGTATTCGCATACCCTCTCAAGTGCGTGCCATCAGTCTGCAGTTGTATCGGCCTGCATTTTTGACAAGGATGAAAGAGCGGGACTGGCAGTTGTTAAGGTATGGGGCAGCGGATATTATTCAGGAGACCGTCAAAGAGCAGGCTACGCAAATAAACGACTGCCAGGTGGAGATCGTGGATTACTCGGATCAGGTGTTTGTGCTGCTTCTATTTGACGAGAAGGACCCGCTAGAGCAATTTGAGTCAATTGTTGAACGGATGATTGATCAGATTTTTACGTATCTCAAAATCGAAATGAGCGCAGGTATTGGAACGTCCAAAGAGCACTTATGCGAAGTGATGGACTCCTATCTGGAGAGCAGAGAGGCGCTGGAGAAAGCAGAGTTTCAGGGCGGGAGCCGTGTATATCGATATGATTCATCAAATGCGTTAACCCCGAGCGCAACGGATTACTCGCAATTGTTGCGACAATGGAGTGAGTCATGGGCAGATATGAGGACTGATCTAGCAGAGGAGATATGGGTTCACCTTCGCAATCTGCTGGACGAAGGGGGTGGTACCAGTATTCAGGATGTGCAAGTTGTGGCCGTGAGCCTATTCGACACGTTAATTCATAGTTGGAACCGACATTATCCCATGCTGGCACCGCCGCTCGCGATGAGCCACTTTTTGCGGGAAATTCAATCAAAATATGGGCTGCAGGATCTGATATGCTGGATGGATGGTATTATTCGAAACTGGATGGAACAGATACGTAAAGAAATGGGCGAGAAAAAAAGCAATAAATTAGTGGAGCAGGTGAAACAGTACGTTGAAATGCATTATGCTGAAGATATCAGTTTTGAAGCCATTGCCAAGGGACTGTTTGTACACCCCAAATATTTGAGTCAGCTGTTCAAGAGGGTAACCGGAGAGAACTTTGTGAGTTATGTGAACGGGTACCGTATTCAACGTGCGTTGGAACTATTACAGTCAGGACATTACATGGTCTACGAGGTTAGTGAGATGACTGGGTTCCGCAACGCGACGTATTTCAGTCAGGTGTTCAAGATGCTTACAGGCAAGAGTCCCTCTGAGGTGGGGTAGAGCTATGAATAGGATAAGGCAAAATAAAATAGATTGGAGAGATTATGGCGTATGATCATTGATCAACAAGAGTTTTACGTAAAAGGATTGACCTATTCGATTAGGTCCGCAATGGAAAAGGATGCTGAAGCATTGTCTTCACTTCGTGTACAGATGGATGGAGAAACCGAGTATATGGATCGTGAGCAAGGTGAGGGCTTTATTGATCCGGCTAGATTTGAACAAATACTCCGGTTGGACTCGGAGAAAGAGAGAAACCTGTTTCTCGTTACTATTGTAAAAGGAAAGATCGTCGGGTATTCCAGATGTGAAGGAGTTGATTTGAAGCGATTTTCTCATAAGGTTGAATTTGGCGTTTGCATAACGAAAGAGTTCTGGGGTTACGGGATCGGCAAGAAACTACTCGAACTATCGATAGATTGGGCAGATACGAATGGAATTGAGAAAATGACCTTAAACGTGGTGGGGACGAACGATAAAGCGATGGAGCTTTACAGAAGAATGGGCTTCGAGATAGAGGGAACTTTGAAAAAGGATCGACGACATGCGGACGGTCGGTATTACGATACAGTTATGATGGGAAGGTTCAGGGGCTGAGGGGAGAAGGGGGTGGTGAGAGATTGGCTAGCAAATATACGCTGATCCTTTTATTGTTTCAATATGTAAATATGAAAGAGTAGATACTAGAGTAACTACTATCTCTTATGGAGAGAGTTAATATCTAATAGATGTAGGTTTCTTAAAATCTGATTTCATATATTGCTATAGAGACTAATGGATATGTGCGGTACAAAACTAAGTATCCCTTTAGCTGCTAGTTAGTGTTTCTTCGAGACGAAAAGAATCTCAGTTTATTATGAACAGTAACTATTACCTTTTATCTATACGTTAATGAAGTTTAACATTATCATATCTATATGAGTGTAGCAGATAGGGTCTGTAGGGTCTGATTTCAAGACAATGATTGATTATAAATAGAAGGGGATAAAACGGTTCTATTGTTCTCATAAAACGGAGATAGAAAAATATTAATTAAGGGTTGCAATTTATTTTTGTACATGGTATATTCTAATTCCGGCCAAGAAAACACGAGAAACACGGTGCGGCAAGCAAAACAAATAAGCTTCGAAAGAAACTTAAAAAAAGAGCTTGCAAAGTTGGTTCGGATGTGATAAGATATAAAAGTTGCTGAGGTGAACAACACACAGCAATGAAACAAATTTGATCTTTGAAAACTGAACAACGAGTGAGTAACGATCTTGCTTGCAAGATCGACGCTGAGAAATTGGTGCGCGTCTTCGGACGGTATGATTTCGAAGCAA